>CAZPLI010000087.1:809-6666 GCA_964587325.1 uncultured Thermofilaceae archaeon
CCTGACATACTTAACGTTGCACATCGCTGTGTGTCGGAAGAACCACAGCACCCAGAACGTTATGATCGAGATACCCGCGTAAGCGAGACCTACGGCGACTAGTGGGTCTGTTCGTCCTACTAGGATAAGGGCCACTAGGTTAGCGCCTATTAGAACTGAGCCTATCTGCAGTTCAAGTTGACGTAGTGCCTCAGCATCTCCTGAGTGAGCCTGTACTCCGTGAGCAATACCTCTACTCTCTTGCTCTGATCTAGGCTCCCCGGAGCCTCTATGCGGCAAAGAGGGGCGAGCCTGTCTAGGTACTTTTCAGACTTCTTCAAGTCCTCGTACCACTCGCACTCGTGGTACTTAGATCGGACTCGTTTTAGGCTAGTGAACACTGCAACCGTCAGCGCTAGGAAGTATGCGATTAAGGTCGTGAACAGCACTTGGGCTAGTTGCATTGTTAAACCACCCATTAGCTAGGCGTTAAGGTCTCTTTACGAGCCAGCGTGCAGTGGCTCTTACAGCCTCTCTAGAGTTTATTTTAGGTCTCCAGCCAGTCGACTTGAGCTTAGATATGTCCAGAAGCATTAGCTTCACGTCGCCGGGCCACCCCCTGCCGTCAGGCGTTGCCGGCTTGAACACGTACCTGACGTCCTTGAGCCCCATCTCCTCGACGACTATGTCGGCGATCTCCCTCACGGTGACCCAGTCCTCACTACCGATATTGTAGACGTCGTACTCTCTCCCAGAATTCCTAAACGTCTCTAGGAGGTGTAGGGTAGCGTCTATGGCATCGCTGACATAGATGTAGCTCTTCCTCTGAGTGCCATCACCCAGTATCTCGAGCACACGGGAGTTCGCTCTGAGCTTCCTGACGAAGTCGAATATCACGCCGTGCGTGCTCCGCGGCCCTATGACGTTGGCGTACCGGAGCACTAGGCCTCTGATCCCGTACAGCTTAGCGTAGGCCACTATCAGGTTCTCGCACGCCAGCTTGGACGCCCCGTAGACGCTTATGGGCTCGAGGGGGTGGTAGTCCTCGGGCGTGGGTATCTTCTTGGCGTCGCCGTACACGGTGCTAGAGCTAGCGAAGACTAGAACCGGTACGTCGTGCTTCCTACAGGCCTCAAGCACGTTAAACGTAGCCACCACGTTCTCCTCAAAGTGTATCCTCGGGTCTGTTACGCTCACCCTGACCTCCGGGTTAGCGGCGAAGTGAAAGACCGCCTCCGCCCCTGCGACGGCCTCGACCCACTCCTCCCACCGCTTGAGGTCGGCCTTGACGAGCCTAAAGTAGGGCTTGTCGAGGTGCTGCCTGACGTTGTCTAGACTACCAGTGCTGAGGTTGTCAATTACTACTACGTCGAAGCCTCGTTCAGCTAGGGCGTCGACTAAGTGACTACCTATGAAGCCGCAGCCGCCAGTTACCACTATCAAGTTAGGCCCCAAGCTAGTCGGTGGTTGCAGACTTAAAGGTAGTACTTGGTGCAGTGCTCGCTGCTCCTTAGAGGTAGCCTAGCGACCTAAGTCGCTCCTTGATCTTCTCTTCTTCCTCAGGCGATAGGGCTACTTCCTCTTCCTCGGTTAAGAGTTCTCTTAGGACGAACTCTACTAGCTCGTCGACGCTACCGAACTCGCCGCTCTCTTTAGCGTACTTCTCGGCTTTCTCGTAGAGCTCCTTTGGTATGTAAACAGGAACCTTCTCGCTCACGCAAGGGTCTCGTGAGAAGTCGGTATTAAGCTTGGCGGCGCTAGCGGATGAAACCTCTGTCCCTTAAGTAGTTGAGCAGCTCGCTGGCGTTATCAGAGGGGCTCACGTGTTCGGTGTCTAGCACTACGTCCGGGTTCTCGGGAGGCTCGTAGGGGTCGCTAATTCCCGTAAAGTGCTGGATCTCGCCCTTCAAGGCTCTCTTGTAGAGCCCCTTGGGGTCTCTCCTGATGCACTCTTCCAGACTGCACTTGACGTAGACCTCGACGAAGGGTGCGTCGCGCTCAACTATTTCTCTCACCTCGCGCCTAACGTCCCTGTAGGGTGACACGAAGCTACACAGCACTATGACGCCGTTCCTAGCTAGTAGCCTGGCCACGTGAGCCACTCGGCGTAGGTGGCGGCGTCTGTCCTCCCTAGTGAAGCCAGCCTCAGGGCTCAGCCACTTCCTGACTTCGTCGCCGTCCAGCAACTCCACCTTGTACCCCTTCCTCCTGAGCTCCTCGGCCACCAGCCTAGCGACCGTAGTCTTGCCCGAGCCCGGCAGGCCAGTTAGCCAGACGACTACCCCCTTCTCCACTCCTACTCACCCCCACAGGATCGAGGCGAAGAGGTCGTGCACCTCGAGTATGTCGACCACCTGCTTATCTAGGGAGAAGCTGCCCTCCGGGTCGTACAGGGCTAGGACGCCCAGCCAGTCGTGTACTGCGTCGTCAGGTCCCCTGTCGTTCTCCTTCAGGTACTTGGAGGGCCACCCCAACGTGCCCGCGCTGCGCCAGCTGAGGTCGTCGAAGTAGACTATGAGGTCCGGCGGGTCCCCGTTGACCTCAGGGTACAGCTCCTCTGGCTTGTACACCTTAGTCTCCCACTCTTCCCCGTTCGGCCCGCGAATCCTCCTCAGCTCCTCCGCGAGTTCGTCCCTGTAGTGCTCGTAGTCCTCTTTCTTCACGACGCCCTTCGGCTCCCTGCCTTCCACGTTCAGGAATATCCTGGCATAGTAGCCTCCCCAGCCCCAGGCTATAGTCCTCGACCAGTCGACGGGCGCGTCCTTGAGCTCGGTGCCGGGCGGAAGCCTGTCTTTCTCGAGCTTGAGGTAGCCCTTCTCGGCTAGCCACTGGTTGACGGCGAACGCTCCCTTCATCCTCTTAGCGCCGTGGTCCGAGACCACGACTACAACCGTGTCGCGCGGCACCGCGTCTAGCAACTTGGCGAGCTCCTCGTCGATGAGCTTGTAGTAGTCGCGTATCACGTTCTCGTACTTGTTGCCAGGCTCGTACTTGTGGTGCTCAGGGTCCATGTAGCCCCAGAACGCGTGCTGAACCCTGTCCACGCCTATCTCCACGAACATGTAGAAGTCCCACTTAGTGCGCTGAGCGAGGTACCTATAGACCTCGAAGTGCTGCCTAGTCATCTCCCACAGCTCCCTCTTCACCCTGTCCCTGTCCTCCACTCGGAACTTGACGTCGAAGATGTAGGGGCCGAACCTAGACTCTATCTCCCTCTTGAGCCAGGGAGGAAACGTATAGCTCGACTCAGGCCCCGGAGTCACGAAGTCCGTCAGCAGCAGCCCCCTGACGGGCCTCGGCGGGTAGCTCGGCGGGACCCCCGCCACAACGCTCCTAAGCCCCCTCCTACCGGCCTCGTCCCAGATCGTCGGGTGCTTGACGAACCTCGAGTTCACGATGTAGTAGCCCGTGTAGTCGCCGGGCTTCCTGTGCCTAAACCCGTACATACCAAGCTCTCCCGGAGTCTTCCCCGTGACCATTACGAGCCAAGCCGGTATCGTTATCGGCGGGTGGCACGAGCGCAGAAGCGCCCGCGAGGCGTCACCGAGCAACTTGCCCAGTGTGGGTAGCTCGCCTATCAGCTCCTCGTAGAGAAGCCTAGGGGGAGCGCAGTCAAGCCCGACAACTAGGAGCCTCCTACCCATCCTGCTCACCGACGAACGGGTCGCCGAACGAGATTATGACCTCGGCCACTTCGGGTCTCATGAGGTACTCGGGGGGTTTCTCGCCTCTCTTCAGCATGTCTCTAATCTTAGTCCCGCTTATCCTCACTCTGTGCTCCTCTCCGTGCGGGCATATCTTCTCGTTGACCATTCCACCGCACTTCCTGCAGTAGAAGGCCTCCCTAATGAAGAGCGGCGTTATGCCGAGGTCCGGGAACTCGCGGAAGATCTCCCACGCCTCGTAGGGGCCATAGTAGTTACCCACTCCCGCGTGGTCTCTGCCAACTATGAAGTGCGTGCAGCCGAAGTTCTTCCTCATTATTGCGTGGAAGACCGCCTCCCTAGGCCCCGCGTACCTCATAGACGTCCTTAGGACAGCGAGCACGACCACGTTCTTCGGGTAGTAGTGCTTTATCAGCGCCTCGTAGGCCGCGAGTATGACCTCGTCCCTGTAGTCGCCTGGCTTCTTCCAGCCAACGAGCGGGTTTATGAAGAGGCCGTCAACGAAAGTCAGCGCGGCCTTCTGCACGTACTCGTGGCCCAGGTGAGGCGCGTTCCTTGTCTGGAAGCCGACTATAGTCCTCCACCCTCGCTCCCTGAATAGGACGCGAGTCTCCAGAGGCCACAGCGTGTACTTGTCGAACTTCGTCGGCACGCTGTTGACTAGGTCCACTCTGCCGCCCACTAGTAGCTCCTTCCTACGCATAGTCTTGGCCACACCGGGGTGGTTTGCGTCTGTAGTCTTGTAAACGCGCTCGGCGTACTCCTTCTTGTCCCAGCCGTAGACTTCCTCGACTGTGAGCAGCGCTATGGGGCTGCCGTTGTAGAAGAGAGCGACGTCGTCGCCCTCCCTGACGCCGCTGATCTCTTCGGGGTCCACGTCCAGCACTATCGGTATAGTCCACGGCGTGTCGTCGGACAGCCGCATATTGTAGAGTACTGACAGGTAATCCTCCTGTACCATGAAGCCCTCCAGCGGGCTGAACACGCCGCGAGCAATGTTCTCGACGTCCACCGCATGCTCGAACGGTAGGTCTATCTTTGGGAGCTCGCGCGCCTCCTCCTCGAGCCTAGCCCTCCTACGCTCGGGCGCCACCCTGTTGACCAGCCTGCCCCCGTGAGGCTTAGACACCATATGGATCACCTACAGGTAGCCCAGCTTACGGAGCTTCTCGATAATGGCCCTCTTCTCCTCCTCAGTGAAGGGCTCGCCAGCCTTCTCCTCCTCGTAGGCCGCCACTACCTCTCTAAGCACGTAAGTCACAAAGCTAGACACGCTCGTGAACCCCGTCCCCTCGATAATCTTCTTGATACGCCTGTACAGCGTAACCGGGATAGACACAGTAGTGTACTTACCACCCCCCTCCATACCGGAGCAGCACTTTAATTACATATAATTAAACCTAGTCCTCTCGATCCTTCCTACCTAGCACGTACTGGTTATAAAGTGCGAGTCAGTCAAGCGCAGGCCCCCGCGGAGCTACTGCTGACGGTTTGCAGCGATAACAGCTTTCCAGATCGCACCTCTCTACAGAAAGCTAGAGGCGCCCAACGAACGCCTACCTATTCTCAACAGTAGTGTTAGTAGGTAATTAGGGTGCTAGTTAGGAGTTACCTATGGCGTCCGTATAGTGTCACTTATATAATCATGCAACGTAATTATATGGGCGAGTCTATTGAAAGCAGTAACGTTTTTGAGCGTTAAGGGCGGCGTGGGGAAGACCATTCTCTCAGTAAACACGGCGGACATGATGGCCGAGACCGCTAAGGGAAACGACAAGGTGCTAATTATCGACCTAGATGCTCAGGCTAGCGCCACTCTCTACTTGCTAGGCCACAAGAGACAAAGGGACCTAGAGCGCCGCGGACAGACAGCCTACGATGCTCTCAGGGCAATACTTCACGGCTCCGCAGAGGAGTTTGATAAATACGTTGTAAAACCGAGCGCGGAGTGGAGCGAGGGACTGTACCTAGTCCCTGGCAGCTACAGGATCCTAGGAGTCGAGCGCGTAGCGCCAGTGGAGAGCGGCCTCTGGCTGCTAGCGCTGAGGACACTGGTAAGCGAACTGGGATCGCTAGGCTACCAGTACGTGTTCGTAGACCCTCCGGCTACTCTGGGTGTACTGTCTCGCATGGCGCTTGGTGCCTGCAATTACTTCGTAACCCCCATAATACCGGACGAGTTCGGCAGAGGGTCGTTCAGGATGTTCGTTAGC
>CAZPLI010000088.1:0-307 GCA_964587325.1 uncultured Thermofilaceae archaeon
GGGTTGGCGTGTGGGGGTGGGGTCCGTGCCTAGACCTGCGTGGGAGGTTTTGAGCCGCGAGGAAGTTGAGAAGTTCTGCAAGGGTTACATCGAGTTTCTCGACGATGCTCGGACTGAGAGGGAGGTAGTGGAGTACCTAGTGTCGGAGGCAGAGCGTGCGGGCTTTGAGAGGCTTAGCGGCGTTAAGGGGCGCCTAGAGCCTGGGGCGAGGGTTTACGAGGAGTTTAAGGGGAAGACGTTCGTAGCGGCTGTTATCGGCGGGAGACCTCTGTCTCAAGGTTTGAGGCTCGTGGCGGCGCACGCCGAC
>CAZPLI010000088.1:317-6639 GCA_964587325.1 uncultured Thermofilaceae archaeon
CCCGCCTAGACCTTAAGCCCGTCCCTGTGGGCGAGGACGAGTCCTCGGGCCTAGCCTTCTTCAAGGTCGGCTGGTATGGGGGAGTAGTGCTCTACCAGTGGACTAGCGTGCCGCTAGCGCTCAGAGGCGTAATCGTGAGGCGTGATGGGACCAAGGTAGTAGTGAGGAGCGACAAGGAGGGAGTGTATTTCCTGGCGCCCGAGCTAGCACCGCACTTAAGCCGCAAGCGCTTCGACGAGAGAAAAGCACGCGAGGCAGTAAAGGGTGAGGAGATAAGGCCTCTCGCCGCCAACGTGCCCGACTCTAAGGCCGAGAAGAACAAGCTGAAAGCCGCTGTCCTGAGGCTATTGAAGGAGAAGTACGGCGTAGACGAGCAGGACCTGCTCAGAGCGGACCTGGAGCTCGTACCCGCCACGCGGCCAGTAGAGGTGGGCCTGGACAGGTCTATGATTGCGGCATACGGGCAGGACGATAGAGTGTGTGTCTACACGGCGTTTAAAGCTCTGCTGGAAATTGAAGAGCCCGAGTATACGGCGGTCTTCTGGGCTGTGGATAAGGAGGAGATAGGTAGCGAGACTAACACGTCAGCTCAGTCTCTCTTCCTGCAGAGGTTCCTAGCCGAGTTAATGGAAGCAGCAGGCAGCTTTAGCTACCGAGGGCTCTTGGACTGTCTAGTGTCAACTAAGGCTGTCTCAGCCGACGTTAACGTGGCGGTCAACCCTGCCTTCAAGAGCGTCTACGACATTGAGAACACAGCTAAACTCGGCTATGGGATAGTTGTGACCAAAGTTCTGTCCCTAGCCGGTAAAGGCGGGGCTAGCGAGCCCCATGCGGAGTATGTCGCCTGGTTCACGAGGGTCCTCGATGAGGCTGGTATACCTTGGCAGCCGGGAACGCTGGTAAGTAAGGCGGAGGCTGTGGGAGGAGGCGGGACTATAGCAAAGTTCCTAGCTAGGCTCGGAATGGACGTGGTAGACGCTGGGTGCCCCCTGCTTGGTATGCATTCGCCTTACGAAGTGTCAAGCAAAGCCGACGTCCACTCTTGTTACCTCGCCTACAAGGCATTCTACTGCGCTGTATAGTTCCTACCTGTTAAGCGTCTTAAATCCTATTTTTCCATTGTAAGACGCCTTCAGCTGGGTTAAAATAGGGGTTGTTATTCACGCTAGCTCAGCGTGGTGCAGAGGCTGTGAGTATAGAGGACTACGCCCACTTAGTTGAGGAGAGACTGGGCCTTCGCCTTAGGCCCTATCAGGTATCGGTAGCGAGAGACGTACTAGCAGAGCTAGACGGTGGAGCACGCGTAGTGTTCGTGTCAATGCCCACGGGCAGCGGTAAAACTCTGATCGAAGTATTCTTTGGCTACTGGGGACTCAAGAGTGGACACCGAGTACTAGTCCTAGAGCCTACTCGCGTCCTCTGCGAACAGATGCTCAAAGTGTGGCGGGGCGTTCTCGGTGATGTCGTAGGTCTATCATACGAGGGTATATGTGACGACATCGAGAACCCCTCTAAGCGAGTAGTCATAGCCACTCCGCAGACCGCCTTGAAGTGTGCAGATACTACGTGTTCCTTCGAGATACTAATTGTAGACGAGGTACACCACGCCTTTGGTACCGTCTTATACGGCGACGTCCTAGCTAGGACTAAGCCGCGTGTTCTACTAGGCTTCACTGCGCTCGTGCCCTCTTACCGTCGAGCAGCAGGGATAGTGGGCATGCCTAGCGACTTAGGGACCCCTGTGTTCCTTGACTACGACTTCAAGAGACTGACTGAGATAGGCGGCTTTAGCCCTCCACTGGCCATAGCCGACTTCTACGACGCAACGTTCGACGAGCTTGAAAACAAAGTCTATGACATGCTGTTCAGAGGAGTCGGAGTTAATGCCCCAGCAAGGGTCCTTAGGCATCTCGAGCTAACTCTCGCACGCTATGGAGCCCGAGCCTTCTGTGAGAGCATGCACGCAGCTATAGACAGGGGCTCTATGGGTCTTCCTCCGCTAGAGTTCGAGGAGCTATGCCATAGGCAGACGCCTTCTCATAAGGCGAGAGCCCTGCTTCGGGCCCTAGCTAAGTATGACCTGAAGGCTGTGGTGCCTATCTTAGTGTACACCACTAGGAAGCAGACAGCTCATGAACTAGCCGAGGTCATGCAGTCGATGCTTGGGCTTCGCACGGAGGTTCTTACGGGTGACGTGCCTCGCCGTGAGCGTGCCCGCCGTGTGGGGAGACTTAGAGCCGGGGATCTCGATGCGCTTGTCTGCACGAGAGTCGGTGAGGAGGGCCTCGATATACCCGAGGCAGGCTTGCTAGTTATGAGCGACGTGGCTAAGAGTGAGCTCAGATTTTACCAGCGCTTGGGGAGACTCCTCAGACTAGCCAGCCCTCGCAGGTTGAAGTACCTTGTCCTGACACTGACTCCTCGCACTGTTGAGTACGATGACTTAAGAGAGGCTGTATGGGGCTTACAGGCAGCGGGGGTCGACATAAGCTACCTAATAGTCAACATAGACGAGCTAGGCGCACGCAAAAGAGCAGAAGACGTTGTTAAGGCTCTAGTGTCTAGCTCGGGCGAAGCGGTACCCTATACTCTGCTCGTTGGCGGGACCCTGCCGCTCGATCCCTTAGAAGCCATTGCTAGGGCAGCACGGAAGCCACGCAGTGATATAGAGTGGCTTGTACACCTTGCCTTCTCAATAAACACGCGTAGCGGGGAGTACAGGCGCCTGTTACGCAGTCTTGAAAAGGCGATCCCTAGTACTCGGGTCGCTAAGGAGCTAGACTCCGCAATAGCCGCTGGCTCTGTGCTCTACATCTACGACCCACGCTCGCTAGCTAAGCTTTTAGTGGCCGAGCTTAGGGCTCTCAGACGGGCATGTAAGACCTCGGGCTCCGTATCGTGTAAGAACTCCATGTTTAGACTCGACAGAAAGGGCTTCCTCAGAACACTCGCTAGAGTATTCCCGAACTCTCCAGAGAGCCTAGCCGAAGTCAAAGAATGGTTACAAGAAATGGTTGTCAAAGCAGAACGTGAAGCTCGGGAGTCGGGAGTACCCTTTACCATCACCGTTCACCCCCCAAAGTACAATCCAGTAGGGTTATGCCTTTGCGTAAGGAGCACCATAGAGGTAAATGAGGAGGGTCTGCGGATTGTTCTTGAACCCCAAGTCTATTACTACGACATTGCCGGGCCCGAACGAGTCAAAGTGTTCTCCGAGCTCGCCAGGCTCAACATCCTAGCAGCAGCTAGTTTAGCAGTGAGGTTTTACACCATAGGGGACTACTAGCCAGTGTAGAGGTTAAGACCTATAGGGCTCTAGACTAATGATAGCATAGAACAAGGGGTACCGGGTGGAGGTGTTGGGAGGGCCTAAGCCCTCCGTAGTCATGGTGTGGTTAGACTGTGTGGCTGGCGACGTGTTCCTTGACATGTACGAACACGGTAAGCTACCGAACCTTGCCGAGTTCTTCGAAGGCGGCGTCTTAGTTAAGAACGTGGTCGCGGTGTTTCCCACAGTTACTGAGTCGGCGGAGGGCGGTATAATCTCTGGCTTCTTCTCAGGAGAAACCAACCTTGTAGGCGAGCGCTACTTCTCAAGGTCCCTAAGGACCGTTCAGCACTACAAGTATAACGCCAGTGCTGCTAGAGACTTCGAGCCCAGGCTCAGAGAGCGAACGCTAGACGTACTCGCCGGAAGCACTCTCTCAATGGGCAGAATCATAAAGTCCGCCGGCGAGGACATCGTCGACCTCGTAGCACTCAAGTATGAGCGTGAAGGCTCACTCAAGATAGTTAGGAGGAGAATAGAGGTAGCTGCGAGACTGGCCACTACAAGGAGGCCCCCTCTACTATTCTTCACGATATCTGCCGACTTCATATCGCATGTACACGGCAGAAGCGGAGGGGCGGTAAAAGATTTCATCCGAACGTTTGACGAAGAGTTCCCCGTCCTCGTAGAAGCTTTAAACAAGGCCTACGGCAAAGACAATTATGCGATATTCGTGTTCTCTGATCATGGCTCAGCGGACGTAGCTCAGCACCTGGATGTCCCCCAGTTCCTTGCAGAGCACGGCTTTAACCCCGCCTCCAACGACCTGCTAATACCGCAGGAGGAGACAGACTCCGCCGCTCTCTCCAACGGCCGAAGAATGGCCATGGTGTATTTTGCTCACCCTGACGAGGGTTGGAGGAAGAGGCCGAGTTATAAGATTCTTAAGAACTACAGGCGCGGGAGCGGGACTGTAGACCTGATAGAGCTCTTCGCGCAGCACGAGGGAGTACAGCAAGTGTTTGTTAGAAAGGACGAGAAGTCAGTGGTGGTAGTGTCTAAGGAGGGTGAGGGCGTAATAGAATACGACTCGTCGAGCAAAAGGTATAGGTATAGAGTGACGCGGGGCGAGGACCCCCTTGGGTACAATATGGAGCCACGTTGGATGTCGGAGGAGGAGTGGCTCAAGGCCACGTACTCTACCGAGTACCCAGACGCAGTAGTACAGATCTACAACATGTTCAAGTCTGAGAACTGCGGCGACCTGGTCCTCAACGCAGCCCCTGGCTGGGACTTTTGGGAGCCTTGGGACATCCCTTACCCGACTCTCAAGGCTGCACATGGCGGGCTATCTAAGGATGAAATGATAACCTTCGTACTCGCCAGAGGCCCCGGGATTAGGAAGGGCGAGGTCGAGTATGCGAGACTACTAGACATCTACGCCACGATATCGTCCTACTACGGCGGTGCTAAACTCGCAGAAGCAAGCCACGCCGTAGAGAGGCTATTGTGTAGACACTAGAGGGAAAAGCTGCAAAATCGTGGGGGAAGTTCACTATACAGTTGAACCCCTCGGTAGTGATGGAACTCGTTTAATGAAGCACAAAGACTGGTGCGGCCGCCGGGATTCGAACCCGGGTTCAGCGGCTCGGGGGGCCGCCATCCTAGACCAGGCTAGACCACGGCCGCTTCAGTAACTTTCACCTTCCAGGGGTATATGAGCTTATGCTCACGTACTAGTGCATGTACAGACTGAATTCCGCTTCCTTTAGAGCCCTTAGCTTATTTGTTTCAAGGGCGGGGTTATAGAGACTTCAAGGAATTGTGATCTAGCCGCTTCATGCACTACCCATAGCAGCGGCCCCCCGACAAAGCTATTAACCCCGTGGAGGGGTGTAGTGAGGGGAGGCCGGGGTAGCCTAGCCTGGTTATGGCGCCGGGCGCGGCGTGTCGGGCCGGACGCCGCGGGCGAGACTCATAATCCGGCGCCCGGGATAAGATATCCGGAGGTCCCGGGTTCGAATCCCGGCCCCGGCACCAATCCTCTCGCTTTTGTTTGATTCATGGTTTTTACAGTGGAACATATTGTTGGTTAGCGAGAGAGAATAGAGGAATCGGGCAAGAGTTTGGAACCGCTCGGCACAGCGGCTACTCGGAGCTTTTGTATAGTGCTCTACTCCCTATAGCGCTGTTTAGGTGACAGGCGTCCGAGTCTTAGCGGCAGCCCCGGTCTTCCCTTGTTTGTCTTCCCGAGACCTATCAGCCCTTCGAAACATCTTAGGTTATCTCGGTCCTTGAGAATAAGTTGCGTTCATTGAGTATTGTTATTATTCTCTGTGTGACTTACTTTAGGTTCGCGCGCGCGATCTCGGTCCTAGCACCACTTCTTGCAACTGATTCTTGATGGGGTTTAGGCTGGACTATGATTAACGTGCTATAATGGCTTCCGTATTGAGGGTGTAGTGACGCTGTAGTTAGTCTGTTGCTGGGCTTGGGGGGTATCTAGCCTCTGCTTCTTCTGGATCGTATGGAGGTAGCTATGGACGAGCTGGACGAACTGTTTGAAAGATTCCTTAAGTCAAGGATATTCAAGAACAGGGAGATCCTCCTGCCGGACTACGTGCCTGACGAGCTGCCTCACAGGGACAAGCAGATCAAAAGGCTAGCGACTGTACTGGCTCCCGCGTTGCTAGGCACTAAGCCTAACAACGTGTTTATCTACGGGTTCACGGGAACGGGTAAGACTGCAGTCACAAAGTACGTCCTTAAGAGGCTGGGGCAGAAGGCTCGTGACAGAGTCGTGTTCTCTTACGTTAACTGCAGGCAGAACAACACCAACTACAGAGTCCTCGCAGAGCTCAGTAGAGCCGTGGGCCGGAGGGTCCCCTTCACAGGGTTGTCTACAAGCGAAGTCATGAGTAGGTTCTTAGACGGGCTGGAGAGGCTGGGCCGCGTAATGATAGTAGTGCTCGACGAGATAGACCACCTCGTCAAGAAAAGCGGCGATGACGTTCTCTACTTCCTGACGAGGATAAATCAGCAGCTCAGTAAGTC
>CAZPLI010000089.1:0-2493 GCA_964587325.1 uncultured Thermofilaceae archaeon
CAGCTGGGCGCAGCAGCGTGAAAGCCCCTCGCTGGAATAGCCAGGATTAAGCTAGGAGGCAGTCTCATCGAGGTAGGCAGGGTATTAGTAGAGGAAATTACCGTCGAGAGCTGTGTCTCCCTTGACTGTGAAGAAGCGAACTCGCTTAGGGCCCTCTTGACTACCACTAGGCAACTTTCCTCGCTTGCACGTGCGAAGAATGTTTCCTCGAGTTCATCTCGAACTGCTTCCCGCGGAGCTCTCTGAAAGTTCTGTTGAGAACAGGCCTGAGAAAGTACGCCCCGGCTTCCCTCCTACTCTCTACGCCTCCTTCAGCGCCTTCGAATGTCCCGAGCCTACCTGAGACGGGCGCGGCGCCGCATCTGACGTTCAGCTTCACGGCGTTCTCCTACGAATGAGCTTATATGCTCCCCTGCTCTTTTCTATTGTTGGAAGCTTATGGGAGAAGCTGTTGTAGTAAAAGGCGTGGTAGCTAGGCGTCTTAGGGATGAGGCTAGGAGGCTCAACCTGAGCCTAGAGGAGTACCTGCTGGAGCTAGTGACCCAGAACCTAGACCCCAAAGATAGGGCTAGGGAGTATGTTGAGGTAGCTCTTCAGCTACTGGATGAAGCTAGGAGAGAACTAGAGAGAGGTAACGTGAGGCAGGCAGCGGAGAAGGTTTGGGGCTCAGCGGCTTTAGCTGTCAAGGCTTATGCTCTCTGGAGTGAGGGCAGGAGGTTGACAAGCCACGGAGAGCTGTGGGAGTATAAGAGGAAGATTGAGGGGGAGCTGGGTGAGTGGGTTAGTGATGCGTGGGCTCAGGCAACGGCCATGCACGTATGCTTCTATGAGGGGTGGTGCGCCAAGAGCGACGTAGAAGAAGCGATGAAGAGAGTGAAGAAGCTCGTGGAGGAAGTTAAGCACAAGGTCCTGTAGCTTCGGTACAACAGAGAGACATCTTCAGTTCAGTTTTCAGAATATTCCGTAGTTATCCGTTGGAACTGTGCGTTCTTTTAACCTCTCCGGGCTTGATAGGCGGAACGTCGAAGATCTTAGGGAGCGAAGTCTCAGCCTCAACTATCAGCGTCGTCTCTGTACCGCGCACATCACCGTTCGTGCCACGTAGACAAGTAATACGTGGTCTCCGTGGCGAAACGCGATGAGCGTACATGCTTATGTACGCCACCTTTTCCATTTGCAGTCTTAAGCAAAGCTTCGTTGAGAAACACTACACGCCCACACTTGGGCAGCGCAGTTTCTTAATCCCAATACTCTTCATGCCACCTCTTCTTAGTACTTTTCAGACCCCATATATTTAGGCACGTGCACCTGAATAGCCGCTACTACTCTCTTCCTCCCAATAGTATAATACATTATTATACATCATGTGGTGTGAGGATGCAACAAGGTACTGACCGTAAGTACTTAAGTTCGACCATTATCGAGGCTAGCTACTGCGAGCAGTGCGAGCTGGCTACTTTATGGGTGCTTGCTTTCGGGTTCTAGAGCTAGTTTTCTGTAGCCCAGCACGGCCTCGCAGCGTAGAGGCAAGCGTACACGCAGACACTTTCAGCTTACCATCTCCCCAAGCCTTACCAGAGAGCCTACGTAGCCAAAAACCCCCCGAGACCCTCCCCGGGCAACAAGGAGCGAGGCCGCAAAACCATGAAGAAAAGGCCACCTCTGCCAGCCAGGCCCCCAGAGAAGGAGTGACCACGAACAAGGAACCGAATAGACACAAGAGAGTCTAAATGGAGTTAGACAGTTAGCTTACTCATAGGCAAGCTATTCCTTGAGGATTCTTGGCATATTATAGAATTTGACTATGCTTCCGGGCTTAGAAAAAACACAATACTACTTTACTACTTTAGTTCTACATTTTCATGTATACATGGGACTAATACGAAAAGTTAATATTAAAGTCTTTTAGTTAGTTACGCGATAAGGAAGAGAACAGTAACAAGTGTAGCATTTGCAGTAGTAAGGATGCGTCAAGTACACTGGTGTAGGGTGCAGGAGGTGTGTTGAGCAATGCTGAAGCCCAACCCCGGCAGGCAAGCAGAAGACCTTCTAGAGAAACTTGGCCTATGCGCCATACTGGCTGGAGGAACACTAACCTTCCTAACACTAGCATACACTAACCTAAAGGAGCAACTCCTCTACTTAGCTGACAAAATCTTCTGGGTAGCAGCAGCTGCATTCGCAGCCATTATAATCTTGAATATAAAAAAGAGAAAAGAGAAATAAATTTCGAGATCATGCGCGTTTGGGGCAAGGTTGAGGCCTGCTAGCTCGGCTAGCTCGACGCCCATTAGGGTCGAGTAGGGGTCGCTCTGGAGGGTTCTAGGGGTTTTGGCGAAGCCCCCGTCTAGCCTGTAGTACTCTCTCAGCCTGTCGGAGACATTGTAGTGGTAGCCTAGGAGCCTTAGCCCCATGTAGGAGTAGTAGAGCTCGGTAAGCCTACTCGAGTTCCTCAGCCTACCCTCTAGGTAAGCCTCGACTTTCTCAGCGTCC
>CAZPLI010000089.1:2503-6359 GCA_964587325.1 uncultured Thermofilaceae archaeon
AGCGACCACAGGGCGTAGAAGGTCTCCTCCAGCCCCGCCTCGCCACTAACAGGGTTGGCTGCGAAACCACTCCCCTTATAGCAGGCAAGAATGTACTCGACAGAGTCCTCGGGAACTTGGGCTCCAAGCCATCTCAGTATTAGTACTGCTTGACCGGTAGCTACACAGTCACCCCAGCCGCCGTCGAGCCGCTCAGCCCTCAGGACCGCGTTTACCACCGAGGACCTGTTCAGGAAGGGTTCGGACAGGATCAGGGACCCGTATCCCTTGGAGTGAGCGTAGAGGTTCGTAGGCCTGGCTAGGCATATGAAAGGTAAATACAAGAACATTAGCAGTACGGCTAGCATGAACATCCTAGTTGTCTCCACGGATCCACCATATAGCTAGGTGGCGTCTTAATCAAGAAGTCAGAACTCCTATAGGTTAGGTTTTTTCGCATACACTCTATGTAGGGGAATTTTATCGAGCTTCGCGCTACTTTTATCGTATAATCTTCCTGTAGAGCTCGAAGGAGACGGTGGCAGAAACTAAGTATGATGCTACTAGAGTAGTGGCGTACACGTAGCTCCAGTTAGACATTAACGCACCTGCACCTGATAACGGTGCTAAGTAGTTGACTATGGGGCCTATGCTCTTAAGCCCAGTAAGTGCCGAGTACGTTACAGCCAGTACGACCTTGCTTGCTGTGCAGATCTTTCCGCTCTCTGCAACGTGCAGGAGAAGTAGCGAGAGGACCACCGACAACAGCATGTTTGCAGTGAAGAATTGTGAGAGACCCATTACGGAGTAGAGAGCTCTGGGAATAGCTAGCATTTCGAATTCCTCGCCCGCGAGGAGAGTTGATATGTAATCTAGTAAAATCGTCGTAGGTAGAGAAGCGTAGACCCAGTACTCTCTAACCACCTTTCTAGTGGAGAGATTCCAGAAGATGAACACTAAGATTGAGAGCCCTGCGGCAGCGAGCGTAAATCCCCTCAACGGGTCTATACCAGCTAGCATCGCAGTAACAGGCTTGACCTCAGTTACTTCAAAGCTAATCGTGTATACGGAGGAGTTGTCTAGTACACCAACAAGGATCTTCATTTTCCACTCAAACGGGTAGCTGAGCTCTACCCTAAAGCTAGAGTTCACGCCACAATCTATCTTTTCAACGATGCTACCCTCTCTCGAGAGGATCTCTATGACCAGCGACACTTCCCTAGGCGCGTCAACGTGGAGAGTGACAATTGCTCCTGGAGGGATCCACCTGCCACGTGGCGGATAGTAATGATCAATGACATGGCCACGGGGAGTCAGCGACGTAACTGCTGGGAGACCTGCACTATAGTAGGTTACTCCCCTATAGGTATGCATTAGTGCTGCGTAGGACCCTGCGTACACCAATGTAATTCCCAGAACAAAAGCTGCAACTACTATAAACCTCATCCTGGAGTAAGAAGAAAGGATGCGTTAATTTAACTTGTATGTCTAGACCCAGTATTAGGTGACCTTGCTCTCTCTAGCCGGGGAGGAGCGACGCCCGGAAGGCGGAAAAATCACGGTAAATTGCTGGGGATAACTTCGGCCTCTTCCTCTCTGGCTGCCTTCTGGTAGGCTATGTAGGCCGCCGAGGCCGCCATTACCGCCAGCGAGGCGTAGAACGCCTCCCCCAGCGTGGGCGTGCTCAAGGCTCTCTCGAGGGCGGAGAGGGCTAGCTGAATACTGCTCAAGTCCCTGCGTGGTACCCGTAACTAGTTCTTTCAGGACTAGGACTACATAACCGCCTGAAGATCCTTGATGCTAGCCCAGTAGAGGACCCTTAGCATACCTTTGTCTCTGCTGAGGAGTCTCCGCAAGGCATCATACGCACAAAGTAAAGCATTTAACGGTAGACAGGTGTCTAGGCTTGGATGGGGGCCGAACCCCCGGGGGTCGCTGAGCAGTGCTGTGAAGCGGCCTGATCCGGGGCTGATGTGACCCCGACTCACGCTCTTCTTAGGGCGGCTCTGAGCAGGTACTCGCTAACGTCTCTCTCCTCGAGCCCCCTTACTCTCAGTTTCTTGTAGTTGGCCCAGGCAATGGGGTCTGCGAGCTCGGCGGCGTAGCCTGGTGAGGCGGCAACTCCGGCGAGCCTTAGTACAGGGACTAGCTCTGCGTCCGCGTAGACTCTCTCTACTGAGTGTTCGAACAGTAGCTTGGCTAAGTACCCACCTAGTGCTCGCTCGACTCTTGCCCTGATTTCCCTCCTCGGGGCTCTGACTCCCTTTGCAAGGTACGTGGCAGAGATGTCTGCGACTACTCTGCTGATCCGCGTGGATAAACAGATGCACTCCACTTCCTCCTCTAAGAGAATTGCGACGAGTCTCCTATTGAGCGAGGGCGGAAGCCTTCTACAGTGGATACTCAGGTACTTAGCCTTCAGGCGCCTGCAGACATCCCTCAGTACGCTACTCTCCCCTAGAACGACACCAACATACTCCAGCCTCTCGCTGGCGTCAAGCCCTGCCACTATCAAGCTCGGACACCGCGTACACACTAATCTCCTTCACGCTCATCTCAAGAGAGTAAAATAGACCACAGTATGGCGAGCCTTCGGAACCGAGGTAGAGCTAACTGCGGCTTCTCCTCTTGGCGAGGAAGGAAGGCAGTGGCTTAAGGGCAGTAGCCTCGCTGACAGTGTTTTCGAGTGTTTCTGTTATGGGAGAGGAGCGAGATGCGAATCTCTAGAGGCCTCGGGAGGTATTATGGCTAGGTGGCAAGTGTCCCGCGCGCTCAAGTAGCAGTATACTTTCTGGGAGGCAATATTATCGCTATTGCAGGTACTAGCATTAAGATTCCTAGTAGGAATACTGATGCCTTGTATATCGTGTAAACTAACCCTGCTATTGGTGCCACTAGTGAGGCAGCAATTGCTCCGAGCGAGTCGAGGACTGCGTAGACTTCCTCGTGTTCTCCAGTTCTGTAAGCATACGCTATGTAGGCGTTAACTAGAGTGTGTAGCGCAGTGCCACAGAAGACTATAGCTATGTAGAGTGCCCAGAAGTAGTTGGGTAGTACGAAGGAGCAAGCAAATAGGAGTATAAGGCACAGTATGAACGTTCTGACTGGGGCGGTCTTCTTACTAGCTCTGTCTAGGAGCCTACCAGCCAATATGGGCACGGGAGTGGAGACAAGCACGGACGCGCTTATCACTAAGCCCCATAGCCAAGGCTCGCACCCATAGTCCACGGCAATTACGGGGTACAGGTAGCCTAGCCCCTCAATGCTCTCGAGCAACACGAATGCCAGTAGAGGGGCCCTAAGCACTCTCAGGCCTCGCTTAAGTACGCGAAGATGCTGATGCATGAAGCCCTCGCCGTCTCGCATCAGGTAGGCAAAGTCTCTTAGGCCGAACACAGCAACCAGGAGCGACGCAAAAGACAAGACCAACGCGACTATCGTTAGGAGCTTCAACCCCGTGAAAGTGCCGAGTGCCACTAGCACAAGTGACGCTACTGCGGGACAGGCAGCGGACACTATACCTGTAGCAGTCTCTAGCAAACCGAAAGCCTGACCCTTTTTCTCACTAGCACAAGCGATAGCCGACTTTACTGCAGGCGCTCTCATTCGGGCAAAAGACCACACAGCTATAGACACTAGCACTAGCGGCGGTAAGCCCAGAAAGAAGAGCCCCAGGCCGACTAGGTCTAAGACTATGGAAAGCAGTATCGCGTAACCCAGCCCGTACTTTCGGAGAATAAGCAAGCCGAGCAGTGGAGGAAACACTGTTAAGAGCTCCAGAACCCCCTCGAGCACTCCCAGAAGAAACACGTTACCCCCAGCGAGGTAGTAGTACTGCTCGACGAAGGGGGATAATAGGCTCCTCCAAACGCTTATC
>CAZPLI010000090.1:0-6252 GCA_964587325.1 uncultured Thermofilaceae archaeon
GGTTAAGGGTGTCTGGAAGAAGCTGGGAGAGAGCTGGGTATTACGCGGTGTCACGTTTAGAGTGCCTAGGGGCGAGCTAGCCGTACTGCTAGGACCTAGTGGCTGCGGCAAAACTACCACGCTCAGGGTCATAGCTGGCCTGCTCCGGCCCGAGCGGGGACGAGTCTTCATAGACGGGGAGGATGTTACTCTTAGACCTCCTCGGGAGCGCAACGTGTCAATGGTGTTCCAGAGCCTAGCGCTGTTCCCTCACCTCACTGTGAAGGAGAACATCGCCTACGGGCTCAAAGCGCGAGGATGGCCTAAGGACAGGATAGAGGCGAGAGTCAAAGAGCTCGTAGAGATGCTTGACCTCCGAGGGCTAGAGGACAGGTACCCAAGGCAGCTAAGTGGAGGACAGCGCCAGAGAGTAGCGCTCGCACGAGCCTTAGCGCCAAACCCCCAAGTACTACTGCTAGACGAGCCACTAACTAACCTCGACGCGAACCTTAGGGAGAGGCTAAGGTGGGAGCTGCGCGAGTTACAGCGTAGGCTGGGCTTCACAGCAATATACGTGACCCACGACCAAGCAGAGGCCATGGCGCTTGCTGACAGACTCCTGATAATGTTCGATGGGTCGATAGTAAGGCAGGGGAGCCCTGAAGAGGTCTATAGGAGGCCCGAGCTCTCGCGTGTAGCTAGGTTTCTAGGATACAATGTCTTACCGGTCTCTGAGCTACCCGAGAACCTAGCTAGCCTCGTTCCCTCCTGGGCTCGGTTCTTAGCCTTTAGTCCCGAGGACGTAGTAGTCGACGAGGGCGGCGAGGGACACCTAAGGGGCAGAGTGCTTGCAGTGGCCTTCCAGAAGAACCACTACCGCCTACGCGTTCAGACTCAAGCGGGAGTCGTAGAGGCGACGGCAGTAAGACCTCCCAAGAGCGACGAGGTCTCCTTAAGGATCACATTAAGCAAGATCATGCCCCTCAGCCGCTAGACGGTCCTTTCTACCTATTGCTCTACAGCTCTTCTTAGGCGCGTGGTCTCTTGGCAAGCGTATCTTTCCCGGCTACCGAGAGTATCGAGTCGCCAACGACTTATGATTGAGAGAAGGGGTAGGCAGGGTGTTAGAGGGTGCAGGAAGGTAAGCTCGGGCTCGGTAAGCTCTCGCGCGGGGACTTACGCGACCTCGTGCTGAGACACTTGCCCGTGGCAGGTGCAGGGCTCGATGCTAATCTCCTACCTGTGGGCGGCGACAGGCTCGTGATCACGGTTAACCCTGCACTCGGCGTTCCTGTAGAGACCTTAGGGTTCTTCGCCTTTCACTACGCCGCAGGAAACGTTGCCGCCGCCATGGCAAGGCCTCGCTTTGCTGCTCTAGCGATCCTAACTCCGCCAGGCTTCCCTAAGAGGGAGCTAGAGACTATTGCCAAGGCGTTCGGGAAGGAGGCGAGGGACTATGGAGTTACAGTGGTGGCTGGCCATACTGGCGCGTACAAGGGTCTCACACTGCCCGTAGCTGTGACGACAGTCGTTGGTGAGAGAGAGCGAACGCCACGTAGGCCTTCAGTAGGCGATGCTGTAGTAGTGGCGGGCCCCGTGGCGGCAGAGGCCGTCTGGTTGCTCAGCCTAGCCGGAAAGGCTGAGGTCCCGGCTGGCTTTTGGCGGTCTCTAACTCCTCTACCCTTAGCACTCAAGCTCGCCAAGCTGGACGGCGTGAAGCTTATGCACGATGTTTCTGAGGGAGGTCTCTTAGCAGCGCTATGGGATATCGCGGAAACCTATGGAGTCGCCCTATCCGTATCGTCCGCAGACGTTCCACTAGCCGAGGGGGCCAGGGAGCTGGGCGTCGATCCTCTGATGGCTCCTAGCTATGGAGCTCTCGTGGTCATATGTAGCCCTGATATGGCGGCAAGAGTTACCAAAGCCTGCGGCCCTTCGTCTGCAGTTATCGGAAGAGTAACTGGGGGCTATGGCGTCTTCGTGGATGGTAAGGTAAGAGAGGCTCGCCGAACGTGGATTGACGAGCTCTACGGCGAGCTCTAGCTAGCTTACTGCTCACTTTAGGATGCGAGAAGTCTATTCGTCTAGGGACTAGGCTCCTATTCAACCAGTGATAAAAAGTGCCATTCTATCTGTTACCCGGAGGTGGTTAGATGGCGTTAGAGGACGAGATCGTTGAGGCTCTGGCGAGAGTCGGCTACGAGATAGAAAGAAGGCTTACAGAGCCTGGGGTGGCGCTACTGGCAGTGCTGCTAATCTGGGTCTTCTGGCCCACGCCGCTTGACGCTATAGTTGCAACTTGCCTAATAGCGCTAGCATACTATAGGCACACTAGGAAGAAGGAGCCCCCTCCTCCAAGTAACCATTGGCTTACTGCCCTGGGAGTAGTGCTAGTCGCTTGGGGCTTATACAGCCTAGCTGGCGAGTACATTAACGTTCCTTGGGAGGTTGGGCTGATTCTAGCTGGCATTATACTGATAATTCTCGGTACTGGGGGTGGTAGGAGTGGCAAGAAGAGAGGCGATTAAGACTATCACTAAGGGCTACGCGCTGCTGGTGATAGGGAGTCTCTGGTACCTACTTCAGGAAGGAATACTAGACCTGGGTAAGGCCTTCGCGCTATTTCTCGTACTGATAGGCGCCTTCCTAATGATTAGAGGGAGTATCGAGGTGAGGGGAAATGAAAGTGAGAGAGGGTCTAGTTGAGGCTGGAGTCGTATTAATAGTCGTAGGGCTAGTGCTACTCGCAGCGCCTTCTCTACTAGAATACAGAGAGTTCTACCCTCTTGTCATCGCATGCTTGGGAGCAGCAGTGTTAGTTGTAGGAGTGCTAATGCTAGTCGTACCTAAGTCCTTGCTCTTACCTCTCAAGATGCTTGCGTCAGGTCTCCTAGTACTCGCTGTGGTGCTTATCCTGTTATCGCTAATCGCCATCCCTCCGATCCCCTTCGTAACTCTACGCCTAGGCTACAAGTACAGCTTCACGTATTCGAAGCAGGGCTCCGTGACAGGGCGCATAGTGGAAGTCCGCGTTGACAATAGCTTGGGCGAGACTGTAGTCTCCGCGTGGGACAGCGACCAGTACTACGTCAAGGTGGTCCTAAACGTGTACGCCCCCTCGCGCGAACACGCAGAGAGATTAGCCAATGTGAAGAAGCCCGAGATAGTAGTCGAGAAAGTCGGTGAGAGGACCATAATCAGAGTCATTCTCGACTACAAGGTCGTATCTCCCGCCTTCTTCACCTACGACGTATACATCAAGGTCCCAAAGAGCGTCAGCTCGGAGCTGCACTTAGCTACATCGACAGGTAAGGTTTCTGTGGAGGGCTTAAGGGCTCGTGACGTCTCCATTCACGCAACTACTGGGCAGGTAGTCCTTAAGCGCGTGGCTGCGGACTCCGTAAGTGTGACCGCTACGACAGGAGAGATAGACGCTGAGGTTGACGCTAGGTATGCCGTGCTACAGGTCACTACGGGCAGGCTCTCGCTCAGGATACTGGGCAACATTAGTGGTGAATATGCACTATCTGCCACTACGGGAAGTATAGACGTAATAGCCCCTGACAGTCCGAGCGTGGGAGTCAGGCTTGAGGCAGAGAGCCACGTAGGTGACGTGGACTTTCCTAGTAGCTGGGTCGTAATTAAGCGCGAAGGGTTCATTAGCACAAAAGTGGTGGCAGAGACTCCCAACTATGCGGAGGCCCCCGTAAGACTACTCATAAGAGCCTCAGTAACGACTGGCGATCTCGACGTCGAGCAGGGATAGGCCTTGAGCGCCGACAGAGTTTTTGAGGGCCTGAGCCATGAAACACGAAGGAGAGTGATAAAGGCGCTAGGGGAGCACGGCCCTCTTCCTTACAAGCGGCTACTAGAGGTAGCTGGCGTAGAGACGGGGGTACTGAACTATCACCTTGGCAAGCTAAAAGGCCTTGTTGAGAAACAGGAAGACGGCAGATACGCCCTGACTGAAGAAGGCATGCTTGCGTACAAGATCCTCCTATACTACGAACGGGGTGGAGGAGCGTCCACGGCAAGCACTTACTCTGTGGTTTACGCGCTCAAGGACGTGTACCTGTGCCCGCACAAAGTGGTATCATCTCCGGAAGCGTATAGTCCTTACTCTGTAACGCCTGCTATTATGCTGTTTTTACTTGAGTACGCAGTAACAGGTAGCATCTACATCGCAGCGTTAGTCGCTCTAGTGCCGCTCGCTATTACGACGCTGACAGCAATGGCGATATACGGTGTAGTGCCTAGAGACCTCAAGAGGCTTGCTTTGGCTTACCCAACTACTTTATCACCCCTGTGCTTAATCCCACTGCTTAGGTACGTTGCTGAGTGCCTAGTACTACCGGGTAAACCGTTGCTGCTAGCACTGAATGCGGTCTTAGCAGTATACATAGTATACAATATGTTCTTCGTGAAGGAGACCTTCGGTTTAGATTATGCCAAGAGTTTCATTGTTTCGCTCATAAATTCGGCTATATTGATATATCTGTTAAAGCAGCTAGGCATTGCGCTATTCTTCTCCCTATTTTAATGACACGTTTTCCCCACAAGTTCCAGGTCCCCGAATTCTCATCTTTCATAAGAACGACATTATGTCGCTTAGAAGTGAGTTTTTGATTAGGATCGACTATTAATTGAAGTAAAACATAAACTAGCCTAGCGGTATAACATGTACGCTGAACGGAGCACATCACTCTTGTCAATCTTAATTGCGATCATGTTAATCGTAATCCTAGCTTCAATACCTCTTTTTCTCTTGTTGGCACGTTTCACGGTAGAGGCTGGAAGGCTGGCTGCACAAGAGGGGGTAGCAGGCTTAGTTAAGGTTGAGGGAGTGAGCGTTGAGAACTCGACGCTAGTAGTGTTCGTAAGGAACATCGGTACACGAAGGGTAGTTGTCAATAAGTTGTTTATCGAAAAAGGGGGTACAGTTGTCTGCCCCCTAGACGTAGCTAGCGGCCCCATAGAGATAGACCCAGGTTATGTAGCCAAGGTGAGTGCTTTTATCCCAAGCTCACTGGCTCAGGGCAAGTACGTGGTAAGAGTTGGCACAGTGCACGGGAAGTCAGGCTCTTTCCAGCACTTCTTCTACGTGCCTTCTCGCAGGGGATCTGCGTGGCTAGAGGGGTGGGCCTATAGGAGAGAGATAGCGGTAGCTGAGAATAGTGGAGCAGATCTTTACGAGTACCAGGTCCGAATAGTGCTTCTTCCAGGGTTCGATTACAGTAAGATGAGGAGCGATGGTGGAGACCTGAGGTTCACAGACAGTGACGGCTTGTCTCTCTTACCATACTGGGTGGAGACGTGGAGACCTAATGACTCCTCCATAGTGTGGGTGAGAGTCCCTAAGATTCCGGGAAGCAGTGTAAAGAGAATTTTCATGTACTACGGTAACCCTCATGCCGAGAGTGAGAGTAACGGAGAGGTAGTATTCGAGCTATTCGAGGACTTTGAAGGCGGAATTCCCGACTGGGTGCTTAACGATTGGGGGACGAGGTGGGGTGGTATCGAGTGGGACGAAGGGCGCATGCTCCTGTGGGTGTACAGGTGCCATAACGTTGAGGCATACAGGGACTTAGGGACCTACAGCGGAGTAGGCCTAGCTGTGAAGTTTGAGTGGGAGACGAGAGCCGATTCCAGCCACGAGGAGCCAGGCTGGGACGTACTAGTCAACGGAAGGGCGGTGAAGGCTACTCTGCTACATGGCTCAGAGATGACTGTAGAGACTTTGGGCAGTAGAAAGGGGTCTCTGGAGACCACCATAAAGACGGGAGGATCTGTTAGATTAATCTTCAGACTGTACCAGAGCCAGACCTGCAACTTGGGGGATCATGCCTACACCTATTTCTGGGTTGACAACATGAGAGTCCGGAAGTATGTTAACCCCGAACCGTCAGTGACCATAGGGCCTGAAGAGTCTCCCTGAATAACGTATCACCCTAGGAATCTTCTCATCTCTGCGGCTCTTTCTATACTTCTCCTAGCGTCTACGAGGTCACCGTCGGCGTATGCTAGGAGTATGTTATTAACTTCGTTGTTGTAACGTCTTTCGCTAATGCTGTGTGGTCCAGTCTTTATGCCCAGTTCTCCTTCGAGAACCTCTAGGTCTCTAAGCACAGCCTCAGCGGCCGCCTTGGCTCCTACTCCGTGCGGAGTGTCGCTCAGCATTAACTCGATGTTATCCCAACACACTCTCCTAGCGGCGTCTTCCAAGTCATGCCGCCAGTTGACATAGAGGCTCATTAGGGCGTCCCACTCGGTGTC
>CAZPLI010000091.1:0-6210 GCA_964587325.1 uncultured Thermofilaceae archaeon
TGGTAGCATTGCGTCGACTATCGGGAAGGCTGCGCTTACGTGTTTACCTGCCATATGTGCCAGCTTGATTATGAATTCTCTAAGGTAGTTCTTGTCGACGAATACTATGTTGGTGGGTATAGATTCATACTTTCTATGCCAAACGTGTATTGCTCTGTTAGCTCCGTCACAGCTTATGTCCTCTAAATGCCAGTCTCTCATTAAAACATCAATAGGTCCGTAGCCGAGAAGGTCTCTCTCGACGTAGTAGACAACCTTCTCCCAGCTCTCGGGGGAGAGCCCTCTAATTGCCCCTCTGTACTTGCGTATCAGCCTCCTGGCCTCCTCGAGAACGTGCTTGCGTACATCAACTTCGAAGGTCTCAGGGGGCTTCAGCTCGACGCTCAGTATGTCTATGAGCTTATCTACAGCCTTTCTCTCCTGAGGGGTAAGCTTTACCTCGTCTACAAAGTAAGCGTACTGCCCACCGAGTTCCTCTATTCTCACAATGTTGACTCTCGCGAATGGTTCACGCACCCAGTACTGTTCGACTATCTCGTATTCCTCCTTGAGAGGGAGGTATATTACTGGCTCTTTAGCCTGTTCTCTCACATCTCTCTCCTTCTTTTGCTTCTTAAAAAGCGGCATGGTTCTCTAACCTGTCCACTTGCACCTGTTTTTAATGTAATACCTCTCTTTTGAACCTCCCGCTTTCGAGCTAGGCGCCTTTGTAAAGTGATAGTTGAGAATGAGTGGGTTACAATGGTGGACCGCGGGTTCCCGAGTGGTTTCACAGTGGTATACGTAAGGAAAACTTTTCAGCGTTAGTCAGCTACCCTAACCCATAGGGGATGGTAGTGGCGCTATCAGGGATAGCCTACGCTAGCTTTGGGTGGATGGGGAAGTTAGTACTTAAGCTATACCCTAGGCTAGTCGATGACATAAAAGCCGCCGATTTAAGGATTTACCCAGAAGCTTACGCGTCGCTAGTAGGAATGTTGACGGTTTTGGGTTTCATAATAGGTGCCGCTCTGGGCGTACCGGCTTACCTCACCGTAGCGCTAGGGTTCCTACCTGGTATTCACCCTGCTCTAGCAGTCTTAATTCCCGTTCTCTCGCTCATCGGGTTACCGCTGGCTATTTTCGGCTTCTCAATAATGTACCCTAAAATGAAGAGTATAACGCGCATGTCAAAGCTAGACTTAGAAGTGCCGTACTTAGCTGCTTACATTTCAGTAATGGCTACTGGAGGAATCTCTCCCTATGTGAGCATGGAGAGACTAGCTAAAGCGCCTAAGTTCCTCTTTGATGAGCTCAGGAAGGAAGCCATGAAATTCTACATCAGGGTTAGAGCGCTCGGCGAGGACCCGCTCACGGCAATCGAGGAGTCTGCGCGCGAGGTACCTAACAAGCAGTATAAGGAGCTGATGTTGGGCTATGCGTCGACCCTGAAGGCCGGAGGTGACGTTGTACACTTCCTCCATAGGCAGACAGAGATGCTGCTCAAGGAAAGGGTGTCACAGATAAGGGCGGTTGCCGAGCGCATAGCAGCGTTGATGGAAGGCTACATGGCAATAGTGATTCTGACCTCGCTTACTATCTACACGCTGTTCGTAGTCAACATGGCCCTAGCTCAGGCCGGCTTTGGACTTGGCGGGTCTACCCTACAGTTTGTCCTGTTCGCTTACATAATAATGCCAATGCTATCCGGGCTATTCATTTACTTAGCTGACATGTTGCAGCCAAAGTATCCCACTTACGACACTACACCGTATAAAGTCTTCTTTGCCATGTCTCTTCCACTCACACTAATACTGGTCATGGGCATGGCAATGCCTTTCATGATACCGCCATACACGCCATTGTGGCATTTTCTCCACAGAGTGTTCTCTCCACTTATAGTTCTCGTTAAGAGAATGGTAACAAGCGCAGGTCTGCCTGAAGGATTTGAAGCAGGGGTAGGTCTCTGTCTAGCTCTAATGATAGGCCTTATCCCCTCCATACTGGCGCATATAAGGTCCACACTCATTCACGAAGGTATTCAGCACGGCGTAACCCTGTTCCTAAGAGACCTAGTAGAGATCAGGAAGACCGGTATGGCTCCTGAGAAGTGTATCATGAACTTGTATGACAGAGACTACGGAAGGTTCACTAGGCACTTGAGAGAGATGGCGAAGCAGGTAGGCTGGGGAGTTCCACTGAGCAAGATATACGAGAGGTTCGCGCAGAAGGTCAAGAACTGGCTAGCCCTTATCACGATGTTCCTACTTGTCGACTCAATAGAAGTGGGCGGCGGCACTCCCGAGACTCTCGAGAGCCTAGCTACCTATGCGGAAACCCTCGAAGCCTTAGAGCGAGAAAAGAAGCGCATGCTTCGTCCACTACTTCTCATACCCTACATAGGAGCCATAATCATAGTCGTCGTAGTGCTGATCCTCGTGGGATTCATGAACCAGATAATGGCTCTTGCCCGCATGTCACTAGCGACCAAGACTATGATCTCAATGTTCCTACCACCAGTAATAATCAATTCGTACCTAATGGGACTGACTGCAGGCAAGATCTCCTCCGAGAAGGTCTCGGCAGGATTCATACACGCCTTCCTACTCGTACTAGCATCGCTGGTTGCCATGTTCTTAACACCTTACATCATACGCGGCCTAATGATACCTGTTGCTTGGGAGTAGCCATGAGGCGAGGTATATCTCAAGTCGTAACAACCGTAATCATGGCAGGGATACTGCTAACAGTCGTAGGAGTCGTAGTATTCTATGCTACTTCACTCATTGACGCGCACCGTCAAGCCATGGAGTTCGAGGCCGGCAAGAACCTCATGGTCTACGCTGCGACGGCGTTAGAGCAGGTCGCCTTAGGTGCTGGCGGAGCCCGTGAAGTGCGGTTTAGTCTCTCGACTACAGGACTTACGTTTAAGAACGCGGCGTTCGGCAAGCTTGAGGTCAGAATCAATGGGCAAACAGTACTAGAGGACTATCCACCTGCTATGATACTAGTGGGTGGTCCCTATGTCTCAACCACATTCCGTCTACTGAGGCCTGAAGTGGAGGTAAACCCTGAAGTTGAACTAGATAAGCTGGTAGTGGGAGCTGGGGAGCCTGTAGTAGTAGTCTATGAGAACTTTACTGGGCGTGCGATAGTAGTATTACACGCTGCGAGGGTTAGGGCCTACTACTTAGGGGTCTACAGAGTTGCGGAGTCACCAGGGAACTTCGTGCCATACAACTTCTTCGAGGTATCGTACATTAACGTCACACTTGGACAGCTAGGGGGAAGCGGGCACGTACCTGTGATAATGAGGAACGTAGGCATCAAAGTCTCAGAGTACGTTTTCAATAATACAAATGCAATAACTATTGAGTGCACGCTAGACGGAAAGTCTCAGACGATAACCCTTACGGGCAACCCGAACGTCGAAAATTCCGTGGTGTTAGTCAGAGTGGCAGACGTAGTAGTGTCTACAGGGTGATAGCCTATGTCCTCAGTAGTTTTCTCCCACATGATGGGAACCTTGGCACTGCTAGGCGTGATGTTCTTTCTTATACTGACCTTTAGTATAGTGTACTTTGTCACTCAAATGAACATACAGGACCTTAGGCTTGCAGAGGTCGCCGAGAGTGTCGCACGCGAAATCGTCGAGATTGCGTCCGTTCACACGCTAGGCGGAGGGCGGTTAACCTACATGTATCTAACAATTCCCCAGGAAATCTACGGCCAGGGTTACCAGGTTGAGCTACTGAACGCAGGCTCTGGCAGGCTTATAGTGAGAGTAAAGCTTCAGACATACGAGGAAGTAAGGGTCGTCGTAGTTCCTAACTTTGGTGAGAGTAACGTAAAAGCGCTAGAAAGCGAGATTACGGTTGGAGACATAACGGTATCACCTATGCTAAGGCTCCCGGCGCCACTGCGCGATGTAGGCGGTGTAATGATCAGGGGTAAGCCAGCCGTAGTGGCTGTTACCCAAGGTGATACCATTTATTTAGGATTTACTATAATTTGGGGGTGAGAATGTATGCATGTAACGCTTGAGTATCTCGCAATCGGGGTCATGTTGGTATTATTCATATCAGTCGCATTTAACGTTGTGAATGATGTAGTTAAGCAACTTGAACATGTGAGGGAAGAGCAGCTTTACACGGTTGCTGAGAGAATAATGGACAAGATACTGCTTACTCCCGGGTACCCTCTAGACTGGGGTAGAGACTTTACTAATGAAATAACCGACTTCGGCCTGGCGCTCTATGGCGCTCGAAGCCCGTACGAGCTGGATCCTGACAAGGTAATGAGGCTAGCTAACTTGACGACGCTCCCTAACCCGCTCCTAGTGAACTCTACTGAGATAGCTGAGCTACTTGGAATCAAGGACGAATACGGTTTCTGTCTAGAGATGCATCCTCTACTTAGCCACGAAGTTGAGGTTCTCGACCATTACCCTACTCCAGGTGCTATAACTCCCGACCTACCTTCACGCATTAACGTATCCTTGTTTAACTGGTACGGGGTGAGGGTGCCTGGTGCGAACGTCACCGGCATTTACGTTCTGACCAGAGTGTGGCCGGGATCAGAGGAAATAGATTATGAAGTATTGGTTGAGAGCTGCGTGACTAATGCCAGAGGATTCTGCATTCTCGACTACGAGGACGAGTTAAAAGACTACTTCTCGACTACACCGCCTGGCCATGCTCACTGGTACTCTGCCTTCATAATACTCCACACTAACTGGTACGGCTTCGTGGCTGTAGACGGCTATACGGAGCCCCCAGAGCCCGGTGCGCCAGTCACAGGCTACATTATCGGCGATTACATATTCATTAATAGAACTGTAGAGGGCCTCGAGGGTGCAATAATCACCCGCGACGAGGTTCTGCAGGCTTTACCTGAGTACGCGGGCCTTCTCCAGATAACCAGTATAGAGTGGCTTAACGAGACGGAGACACCCCTGGGTGCTGTAATCCCCAGCAGTGAAGACTACGCCGTAGGTAGGATAGAGTACATTGAGAAGCTATCTTCTCACGTTTTCGTGTTCGGCAAGTGGAGAGGCTCTCCTATAGTAGTAGTGATCGACAGGCTACCGCATATAGACATAGCATACTCTACGCATGAAGCAAGGCCAGCCAACATGGTTACACTTACCCGCATAGCCCACCTCTACAACTACCCCTACATAGTCAAAGTGTCAATTTGGAGGCTCGTAGAGGGGTGGCCATAGAGTGAAGAGAAAGGGCCAGGTAAGGCTCATCGAACTAATGCTGGCCTCAGCCATTATAGCTGCATCTGTAGCGTTTGCTCTCTACTTTGCTAGACCCGTGAGAAGTATTTACATCAGGGAGACTAGCGACTTGCGCAGACTCGGGTACAACCTACTAAACGATTTCGCGCTTGCTGGCGTCTATGAAGAGCTAATAGTGAAGGGCAACCTCACAGGGAGACCTTGGGAAGACGAGATGAGGCTCCTTCTCTCTATGAGCCTACCCCCAGAAGTAGTCTTCTACATGGACGTATACGAGGTTAAGGTAAGGCCTGGTGGGCCGGAGCTTGTCAAGCTTAACTCGCGTCCAATAACCAATGTGGAGAGCACAGAGTTCCTTGCCGGCATAACTGAAGCCGAAGCAATAACCTACACTTACGTCTGCATAAGGGACCCCGACAAAACGCGTGGCGTAGTCCTAGTTATCCACTTAACGCTAGGATTTGGTGGTTAGTATGAGAAAGGCTCAGATGCTCGTAGTCGCAGCCCTGATGATAGCAATAGTGATAATGGGGATAATAATTAGCGCCTACGAGGCTCATGTGTTCTTCCTAAAGACTAGAAGCATAGTTGTCAGAGAGGTCGTAGCCTCTATTACTGCCGACTTTGAGCGCGCCTTAGCAGCAGTACTTGCCGTTGCTACACGAGGTTACTACAATTACACGCGCTTTAAGGACCTATGCGCTAGGTTCGGTAGCCTAGGTTACACGTTTATTGAGCGCCATAACTTCACAGTCGCGAGGATAATGGCCCACAACTACCTACAGTACTGGAGGACTGCAATAGTGGAAGCCTACGCAGGGTACGGCGTCCAGGTTGACTACGAAGTCGAGATTCTGAACATCACTGAATTCCTTGGGCGCCCGAGGTATGTCTACAACCTAACTGCAGGCTACTGGTACTACCCTGAGAGCTGCTCCGTTGCGCATGCGAGACTAAAACTAAACTTAACTAACCTAGGTTTCTAC
>CAZPLI010000092.1:0-6207 GCA_964587325.1 uncultured Thermofilaceae archaeon
GTCTTATACTCTGTAGTCCAGTCTATGCTGCATCCTAAGGCTTTAATAGCCTTCTTCATTGGTTCTATCCACTTGAGCGTGTATTCCTTGCACAGCTTGATGAACTCCTCGGGCTCGAATTCGCTTTTAGGCTTGCCCGTGGTCTTCTCGACCCTCACTTCTGTTGGTAGGCCGTGGCAGTCCCAGCCTTGCGGGAACAGCACGTTAAAGCCGCGCTTCCTCTTGTACCTGGCAACGAAGTCTATGTACGTGTGGTTGAACGCGTTGCCTACGTGGAACTCGCCGCTAGGATACGGCGGTGGAGTGTCTATGCTGAACGTGGGTCTAGTCCTGTCTTCTCTGTCGAACCTGTAGATGCCCCACTCTTCCCACTTCGCCTGCCACTTGGGCTCTATCTCTTTAAAGTCGTACCTCTTGGGGAACTCCGACACTCTAAAGCCACCTCCTATCCCGGCGGGTCTCTCAGCTAGAAAGTTTAAGAAATCGCGCCCTGCTGGTGCTATTCTACTTCCGGCAAGACCACCACCCGCCGGGCACGCATTATTCCCGAGTGAGGAATTTAAACGCATCGCCCGGGGACTGAGTGTGACCTGGCGGCTAATGACTCGCAGAGCAGAGGTGCTCGGCTCGCTCATAGCGAGGGCTAGGTCTCTTATCGAGGACTGCGAGCAGGCTGATCCACAGATGGCGGCGGTGAGCAGCATAGTCAGCAGGTTGGGAGTAGGCTACGGCATTGCGTACGTAGTGGGGGTCGCCCTAGTGAGCTACATGCTAGCTACGCGGGGCGAGGACCACTGGGCACTCGCTGCTAGCCATGCTGAGGGAAACGCTAAAGCCGCCTTGCTGTCATTCGTTACTTCCTCGCCTAGCTTGGCTAGGTTCAGGGAGGTTAGGGTCAGGAGGGCGCGTGTTTACGCGGAAAAGCTAATGGACAAGATTGCTAGGCACTACTCTGCCTACGCAGAGAACCTCGCTTCCCTCTGGCGAGATCTTTACACGACGCTAAATGCTAGGCCTGAAGCCAAGACTATAGTCTTCGCTGTTAAGATGTTCTACTACGCAGCTAAGGCTGCAGGGCTGCGTTGCCGCTTGCTGCCTACGCTCCCAGTCCCGGTGGACTACAGAGTGTGCCTGGTAACGCTAACCAGCCTCCTAGTACAGGGACCCGCCGGAGACTTGAGGGGAAATGCGCGTACTCTCAGGAAAGAGGGAGCACACTTAGTCAGAAAGGGGTGGAGTCTCGTGTCCAAGAAGGCAGGTCTGGCACCTCTAAACCTAGACGCTCTTCTGTGGACCTTAGGTGGTGCGATTGACGCGGCTGAACTGAGGAAGGATTGGACTCTGGTAGAGTTCGAGAAGAGACTCGGTAGAAGTCTTAACAGAGGAGAGAAGGAACTAGTGAGCGAGCTTCTCTTGGCGCTAAAGTAACCGGTTATAACTTAAGTGTGACTGGCAGAGAGCTGGAGGGGCTCCGATGTACGACTTATTCCGTGTAGTCGCCACTGCGCGAGAGTACGCGGTTAAGGCCTACAGTGAAGGAAAAGCCCCGCCCTCCCACGGCCTCGACCACGTAGTTCGTGTCGTAGGGTTATGCCGCTGGCTGGCCCGAGAGATGGGGCTTGGCTCCCGGGAGACTCTTCTTCTAGAGGTCGCTGCATGGCTTCATGACATAGCCATTGCTGTGTACGGCTCTAAGGAGAAACACGCAGAAAGGTCTGCAGAGATAGCGCGCCGCGTTCTCGAGGGCTTGCTAGCACCGGAGGATCTAGAGGTCGTGATCACGGCGATAAGGGAGCATAGCTGGCGTGGTGGCAGGAAACCCTCTGGCTCGGTCTCGGCCATACTACAGGACGCAGATAGGCTCGACGCTTTAGGCGCAGTAGGCCTCTTCAGAGTATTTGCCTACAGTGGAGGGTTGGGTAGGGCCTTCTACCATCTCGACGACCCCTTCGCCGAGAATAGGGATCTAGACGACACGACGTACACTCTCGACCACTTCTTCACGAAGCTGCTTAAGCTCGCGGACCATATGAATACGGAGCCTGCTAGGGTGGAGGCTGAGAGGAGGACGCTCTTTATGAAGAAGTACTTGGAGGAGCTAAGGAGGGAGCTATCCTACTCGAGCCCGTAGTCCTCTGGCGTGAAGTAGACAACGAGACGGCCTGTCTGCCAGTCCCTTATGACTATCCTCGCCGCCTCCTCGACGTTCAGTTTACCGCCCTTAAGTAGTAGCCCCCTCCTCTCCGCTATCTTTTCAAGAAGCCTGTAAGGGTCATCGTCGTCCACGCCATAAGTCCTAGCAAAGACCTCAGGATCCTTAGACTTTAGCTTTTCAATTAGCTTCATTGCCGCAGGAACAGGGTCGTCTAGGCTCTCAGGCCTAAGAGCGCTTCTCAATACGAGCTCCTCTTCGCTCCCCCTAGGTACGATTCCTGGGGTATCTATGACTTTTAGCCACGTAGCTGCCCGTACAAGCTTATCGTCTCTCGTGAAACCAGGCACGGGAGAAGTACCTGCGCTGTGCCTGCCCCTTAAGATGTTAATTATAGTGGACTTCCCCACGTTAGGTAGTCCCACAACCGCGACTACCACGGGCTTCTTGCTTCCAGAAGCACGACGAGCCGCCTTCCACAGCATGCGGGTGCCGAGCCTGTCCCTCGCGCTGAGGTATATCGTTAGGAACTCGCGGCTCAAAACCTTCCTCCACTTCTCCATGACCTCGCGGGGCACGAGGTCAGACTTGTTAATCACTATGACCAGAGGCTTGCTCATGAGCTTAGCTAGGCGCTCAACCTCCCTAGTCCTAGTAGCCATGGGGTCTCGAGCATCCACTACCTCAAATACTACGTCCGCTCGCTTAATGACAGATTTTACAACCTGCCACTCCTTGCTCTTCATACTTTACAATAGACTCGGTGATGAAATAAGAGCGTTCCTACGCTAGTAGGCCTTCGCTACGTATACCACTTGCTTAGCTGGCCTCCCACACCAAGCACACACCTTGCCCTCAGGACTCTCGGTCTCGTCTAAGGCGACACCCCTGATTTTGCCACCGTTTGTGGCTTCCTGTAGGTCGACTGCGCACTCCTCTCTTCCGCAGAAAGGCATCTTCACAACTTTACCGCTCTTAAGGGCCTCCTCCACTTCCTCGCGACTAGACACTCTCACTATTTTACTCTCGAAGAAGGCCTTGGCTCTACGCTTGAGCTCCTCTAGTATCTCGTCGGCTAGCTCTAGCACTCTGTCTACAACCCTGTCGTCAGGGACTTTCTCCCTCTTCCTTAAGTCTCTCCTGAAGAGAGTCACGAAGCCCTCTGCGACTTCCTTCTTCCCTATCTCGGCCCGCACCGGCACGCCTCTCAGCTCCCAGTCGTTGAACTTCCAGCCGGGTGTCCTGTCTTCCCTGTCGTCTACGTGTGCCCTGATCCCTCTCTCCTCTAGCTTGGCCTTTAGCCAGCAGCACTTCCCCAGTACAGGCTCCTTGTCCTCCTCCTTGTAATATATCGGTATTATGACGACCTGTATCGGGGCGACCTCGAACGGCAGCACTAGGCCCTTGTCGTCGCCGTGTATCGAGATTAGGGCAGCGACTATGCGCCATATGCCGGGCCCGTAGCAGGTCTGCCACGCGTACTTCTTGGTGCCGTCCTTGTCGGTGAACATTATGCCGAAGGCCTTAGCGAATCTCTGACCTAAGTCGTGCGTCGAAGATATCTGGAGCACCCTACCGTCCGGCATTATCGTGTCGGCGGCGTATGTGTCCTCGGCGCCAGCGAACTTGTCCCACGGCGGCCTGCGTAGGAACAGGAAGGGTATCGCGAGCCTCTCCCAGATGACTTTACGCGAGTTCTCCATGTCCTCCCGTATCTGCTTGAGGGCCTCCTCATGAGACGCGAAAACGTCATGGGCCTCTATCCAGAGGAACTCTCTGCCTCGTATGAAAGGCCTCGTATGGCGCTCGTACCTGTACACGCTGACGCTCTGGTAGAGCTTGAGAGGTAGGTCCCGCCAGCTCGTTATCCACAGCGCGTACATTTGGTAGAAGGCAGTCTCCGAGGTCGGTCTCAGGGCGAGCCTCCTCTCCAGCTTCTCGTCTCCTGCCTCAGTGACCCAGAACACCTCGGGCTTGAAGCCCTCTACGTGCTCCTTCTCTTTCTCGAAGTTCTCCTCGGGTATGACTAGGGGGAAGAGGACCGGCTCGTGACCGGTCTTTTCGAGCTCCTCCTCGAACATTTTGTATATGGCCTTGATTATCCTCATGGCCCATGGTTTGTGTACTATGAAGCCCTGCACGTTGTAGCGCTGGTCTATCAGGTCAGCCTTGGTTATCACCTGCGTGAACCACTCGGAGAAATTCTCCTCCTTTTTGACCGTGATGCCTAGCTCTGCCATTACCCGACCCCACCCTAACCCTCTAGACCACGTTATAGGCGTTGCTCTCTAGTGCTCGAACTCTGTTAGGCAGAAGAAGCCGCTAAAGGCTCAGAAAGAAAGCGCAATTCTATGCTTGCCCTGCAAGTCTTCTCTTGAGCGGGATATGGAGTCGTAAAGGCAAACAAAAAGGGTCTCAGTAAGAGTTGCAGCATCTCGGGCTATGAGCGAAGGCTAGCCCCATAGTAAGTGGTAGACTATGAGTAGCGCTGCCGGTATTAGCAAGTTGTCTACGTCTGCAGGGCTTACCGCCTCGACTATGACTGCCACTATGCCAAGCAGTGCTATTTGTGTGAGTCTCAGCGGCGATAGCGGAAGGCTTCCAAAGACAAGCAGGTGTAGGAGCAGTGCTCCTAGAAAACCGGCAACGAAGACTGTAATAGAGCCCTCAATACTCTTCTCGCGCCCCAGAAGCTTGTACTTGTGTTTCCCGTACTTTGCGCCTATGTAGGGTGCGAGTCCGTCTCCCCAGCCTAAGTAGGCCATTGTAACTACGCCCGGGAACGTCATGAAGTATAAGATGCCGATGAACTCCATAGCTAGCGTGAAGAAGAGCGGGCCTTTCAGCAGCTCCTTGGGATCACCAGTCCTGGTCATAGTCTTGACCGCGATGTCCTCGGGTCCTGCAGTCAGACCCTTAACAATGAACAGTATGGTCCACAGTACCGCAACAGTAATATTGAAAACGTAAGACCACCCGTCGCTGGGGTCTAAGAGAGGCCACACCCATATCCAGCTACCCGCTGCGATGTGAATAACCTTCCTTGAGAGGTCTTGGGGGAAGCCTCTGCGCACTAGTAGCTCCATCAGCTTGATTACTGTCTGAATGTAGATTAGTGGCGCAAACGTGCCGACGACGAAATTGTAGAGAAATACTGGTGCGAAGAGCGCTTTCATGCTCTCACGCCCCCAAAGGAGCGGCAGACGCTTATAGTTTTTGCTGATTGTCGGTTATTTGTTCGACGATTGTAAGAAAGGAGAAACAATAACTATGGGAAAAAGGAATACGCGCTACCAAACTATCCGGGTGAACGTCCCGCTACCGTCTATTAGCGCTCTGTATAGAGTGCCTTTCTTGAGAAGGCTCAGTATCCAGACCTCACCACCTCGCTTGAAGAAGTCTTCGTGTCTCGTTATCTCCATGAGCTTCCCGCGCATACCGCCAGTGACGTCTATTGCCGCTCCTGTGCCAACGCCCTCAAGGACCTGCTTTATCTCCGAGAACTTGATCTTCTCGACGACGTTTCCGTTACGATCGTAAACGCCGTCAACGTCGACACCGAACACTATTCTCTTTGAGCCTAAGAGATCAGCTAGCGCGAAGGCTAGTTGGTCGCCGGAGCAGACGCTGAGCCTTAAGGAGTCGTCAGTGTCGGCGACCATGTCGCCGGAGAGCACGGGCACGAAGCCTACCTCATAGAACCTCTTTATGCCTTCACCGAAGAACTTGACTATCCTCCCCTTAGTGGCCACGACTAGAGACGAAGGGTAGAACTTCACGGCAGGCACGCCATGCTTCTCGAGAGCGTTCAGGAATTTCTGCCTGAGCTCGTTTACCCTGTTCTGCGTATAGGTGAGCTTTATGAGCTGGTCCTCTCTCGTAATACCCTTGTACAGCTCGTACTTCTTAACTGGGAGATGTCCTACAGACCCCACTCCGTGGATAAGGGCTACTCTTACTCCAGCGTCTAGAAGGCTCCTAATCTCGCTGGCCACATAGCCTATCACTTCATCTCTAATGACTATTTTGTCAGTGCGCTTCTTGTCCGTAAGAAC
>CAZPLI010000093.1:0-6206 GCA_964587325.1 uncultured Thermofilaceae archaeon
CCTCAAGCTGGCTCAGAGCCTTCTCCTCACAACCTCCATTACTGCGTAAGCTAGGGCGAAGTACAAGGGGCTCGAACCTCTACCTCAGAATTAGGAGGTCGCACACGTAAAGCGCGGACGCTAGCACCAAGAACAGGGCGACAGACACTGCCGCCTTAGGGACCAACGCCAGTTCCCTTCTACAGGGTCCCTGAGACAGCCATACGCTAGCTCGCGTGCCATGAGACACGCTCCTCTCCGAGCGCCCATACGCATAGCCTCTGCAAAGGCCTCGCTGGCCTCCCTTAGACGGGTTATCTCTAGGTACCCGCAGAAGAATGAAACGCGTGAGACTAGGTGCCTGAAGGGAACTTTCTCCTCGCCTACGATGACGCCTATTCCCGCCTCGTCGAAGAAGTTCGTAGCGCTCTCTCAGTCCATACTGTCGAAGAGCTCTAAGACCTTGAGGATCATGCCAGCCAGGCGCCGACTCCTTGCTCTGAGGACTCTCCCCCTTCTCAGGAAGGCGTCCTCCTCCTTCTCTTCCTTGAGCCCTGCCAGTGCCTCGGCCAGCGCCTCCACTTCCCTCCTAATGGTGCCCAAACAGTCGCAGAGGTGCATTATGTCGTTGTAGTAAAGCGAGTTAAAGTCGGCGATCATCCTCTACCTGGCGGAGAGCATCTCCCGGACAATCTCCGGGGCCAGCGCATAAACTAGCTTGAAAAACGGAAGGAATAGCGCCGCGTAGAGGAGCGGCAGCATCGAGACCAGGGGGCCTAGGGCAGCTGCGATCTCGTCCTTAAAGGCGACCAGCGTAGTGATGACTAGCGCCGTGAACGCCGCGATGACCGCGACGGTGATAATCGGCCTCGCCCTACCGGGCTCGTCGACTAGCACGTCCACCACCTGTCCCGCGGACGGGCCTCCGTGGTACGCTTGTATCATGACTCTCTCTGCCTTTTAAACATGGGACACTTGTGACGCACGAGGGGGTGTCGGGCGGTGGTACACTACAAGAGGCCCGTCGTGGCGTACTTCCGAGTCAGCACGGACAAGCAGGACCTCGAGAGCCAGATCGTGACCGTCGAGGCCTGGGCCAAAGCGAGGGCGTGACCATAAACGAGCGAATACAGGAACTCAAGCCCGTGTCGGGCAGGGAGGATGAGAAGCCCGTGTCCCAGCGTCTCCGGCAAAGAGCCAAGGTGAGGTAGGGACGATGGTCGCCGTGCGAGTCACCCTACGCGGTCCGGGTGGGTAGCTTACAGGTCATTATCACATAGAGACTATTCTCGGAGAATCAGTAATGGGACCTTTCGTCACCACTCAGCTAGTAGAGGTCTCATCACATAGTCTTCGTGCCCGATCTCTAGCTTATAGCTCGTAGCTTCCTTTTGAGCCACTCGGCCATACTTCTTAGGGCTTTAGCTCTATGGGAGAGAGTATTCTTTTCGTGAAGAGACATTTCCGCAAACGTCCTAGTGTGTCCTTCGGGAATGAATATCGGGTCGAAACCAAAACCTCCAGTCCCCCGCGCCTCAGTGGAAATGAACCCCTTCACTCTCTCTACGAATACCTCCACCTCGCCATTGGGCATTCTTAGAGCTACAGCAGACTCGAAGTAGGCGCTCCTATTCTCTACACCCTCCATAAGCTTGAGTATCCCGCTTACTCCTATGGTTCGGTAAACGTAAGCTGAATAAGGGCCTGGAAAACCGTTTAGAGCGCCTATAAAGAGCCCTGCATCTTCTACAAAAACGGGCACTCCTACGTCGCCTAGACTCTGAACAGCCACCTTTACTATCTCTACTAGGCTGTCAGACTGTATCTCGAGCTTCCGGGCTCTCAACCTCTCAACTAAGAAACCGTAGGGTTTCAGTACCTCGCGAGCCTCAAGTAGCTTATGCTCATTACCCGTTACGAAGTACAGTTTAACGACCATCAACTACTAAGAGGCATTGTGGGCTGTAAATTGGTAGCGTTGTGCACAGCCCTAATAATGATATGGCCTTCCCCCATGTGCCACTAAAAGAGTTACTACTTAAACACTGCTAAAACTAAACGCTGTAAAGGGTCTATCTTTAAAGCAACCAAGAGCTAGATTGCTGAGGGTGAGACTCTCTTGGGGGGTACGAGCACTCTGCTAGCGCTCGCCGCTCCTATAATCGCGGTAGCGTTCTCAGCAGCCCTCTATTGGATAGGAGGATTGTTAAGGACTAAACTCAAGGAAGAGGGAGCTAAGCTTGCAGCATACGCCTGCGGGGAAAGCCCCACTAGATACCCGCTTATGAAAGTCCGCTTGAGAGTCCTGCTCTATAACGTTGCAGTAGCGTTCGCCGTAATAGACTCGGCAGGTATAGTCCTAGCCCTCGCGATAGGCATACAGCCTCATACTGCGCTTCTCGTGGCGTGCTACTCCGTCGTTGTCCTGCTCGCGCTTCTACTGGTTCCAGTAAGGTGATACCGCATGCTGTGGGAGATATTCAGGCTTCTTGTGTTTCCGGGCTTTCTGTTCGCGATGATAGCGTCCTTAGTCTTTGAGTGGTTGGACAGAAAACTGTATGCCAGAATGCAGAATAGAATGGGGCCGACGTACACAGGCCCCTTCGGACTATTACAGCCCCTCGCCGACGTATTCAAACTAATGGGTAAGGAGGACATTACACCCAAGGGAGTAGACTCTCTCGTATTCACTCTATCGCCTGTCCTATCCTTCGCAGTGGCTCTTACAGCCTGCCTCCTGCTGCCTGTAACGGGCCCCGCAGGAGTAGTATCGTTTGAAGGAGACCTGATATTTGCGGTAGCTTTACTAACACTCAGCGGAATACTAGTAATAGCTGCCGGTTACTCGTCTAGGAACAGATACGCTGCCGTAGGAGCTGAAAGAGCTGCTTTACAGCTGATAGCTTACGAGATTCCATTAACCCTATCAATCTTAGGCGTAGCCATTAAGGCGGGCTCGCTTAGTGTGAGCGGAGTTGTTAAGGCCCAGGCGACGTGGCCTTTCGTATTCTCAACACAGGTATTAGGCTTCATAGTCTACATATTGGCCGTACAGGCCGAGCTTGAGAGGAAGCCCTTTGATATACCTGAAGCCGAGCAGGAGCTCGTTGCCGGCTGGCTAGTGGAATTCTCAGGTAGGAAGCTAGCATTCTTTAGGATGAGCGAGGACCTTAAGCTGTTCTTCCTTTCAGGGTTAGGCGCAGCACTATATCTTGGAGGCCCCCTATGGCTTCCCATCCCTCCAGCCCTAAACTTCCTCGCTAAGTCGCTTTTTGTACTTCTTCTACTCTCGCTGATCAAAGCTGCTATTGCTAGGCTGCGAATAGACATTACAGTCAGAGTATTTTGGAAACTTCTAATTCCACTAGCAGTGATTCAGCTAATTTTGGCTGCTTGGGGGTGGTAGGAATGATAGGAGTTGTGGCATTAGCAATAGCGTGCGCATTAGCTGTATACGCGATACTCGCCCGCGACATGCTTAGAGCCATTCTAGCGTTCGCGGGCTCTGCTGCTGCCCTTTCCGCTGCTATGTTTGCAGCGGGTGCTAGCTACGCGGCAGTCTTTCAGCTGCTGATTTACTCTGGAGCTGTATCTGTGCTCTTTCTTGCAATCCTACATACAGGCGGAGGTGAGGAGGTTGAGCAGTAGGGCTCTACTTATGGTAGTAGTAGCAGTGGTGTGCTGTATCGCTATGTTCGCTCTTACTTGTCCAGCACTTGAAACGACCTCGTGGACACGTACTCCTCGGGCGTTAGAGGAGAAGCCAGCTGTCATGTGGGAGGCACGAGGCGAGGAGTTCGTACTACAAGCGTTCATGTTACTAGCGGTTACTTCCGCTTCTGCCATAATAGTTCGCGAGCGAGGAGGTGGTAGGCCTTGACCCCTGCGAGCGTCCAGTTAATCTATTGGGGGGCCGGTCTACTGCTCTTCGCCCTAGGGCTCAGCTGTATTGTCACACGTAAGAGCATGGTCAAGACCCTAATAGGAGTAGAGACTGCCACTATGGGAGTAAATATCGCAATACTAGCCGCTGGTATGCGAGTAGTAGAGGGGCGCTTGGTGATAGACGCGCTGGCACAGCATATGGTGATTCTTTCCATGGCAATAGGCGCAGCTGTAGCCGCCCTTGGCGTAGCCCTAATAGCAGCAGCGTACAGGCATTACAAGTCAATTGATGTCGACAAACTAGCTAAGTTGAGGTGGTAGGCATGCTCCCGGGGCCATTAGTCGCACTTCTGGGTGGTGCCGTAGCAACTGCGGTAACAGGTCGTTTTAGAAGAGTCTATCCCGTGATAGCCTGCGCGGCTATAGTGGTTGCATTAGTTCTAGCTACAGGTCTAGTGCCCTGGCCCTTCAAGCCATCTCCGCTCTTTAAGGAAGATAGTCTAACTAGGCTTATGAGTACACTATTCTGTGTACTAGCACTCATAGCCGCAATACACTCTATCGACTACCTCGTAGAGAACGAGAAGAGTTTTAGGTACTATGTACTGCTCCTTACACTAACTGGAGGCATGGTCGCTGTAGTACATGCCTCCAATCTCTTTACTCTGTACGTTGCGTGGGAGTTAATGGCGCTCTCGTCCTATGCACTAGTCTCGTATAGAAGTGGCACTTGGGAGGCCGTTGAGGCGGGCTTTAAGTACCTTGTCTTAAGCACCATAGGCTCTTTAGCGGCTCTCTTAGGCGTAACTGTGGCCTATGGCTACTCTGGTACGTTAAGCATTGAAAGCTTGGTGGGCATACTTACGGGTGCCGATAAAGTTGCGCAGGCAGCAGCCCTACTAGCAATAGTAGGGTTTGGCGTAACTGCGGCTCTAGTGCCATTCCACACATGGCTTCCTGACGCTCACCCTGCTGCTCCAAGTCCCATTAGTGCGATGCTATCAGGCGTCGTGATAAAGACCGCCGCCTACTCCATAGCCCTGCTCATCTTCTTGCCTTTCAGGCAGGCCCTCCCAGCCTCATCCTTAGTCTTGCTAGCCTTAGGAGTCCTCACGATGACTGTTGGTAACTTGATGGTGCCCTTCCAGAGAGATATCAAAAGATTCCTCGCCTACTCGAGCATTGCTAATATGGGCTACATAATCACAGGCTTCGGAGTGGCGGCCAGACTATTACTGCTCGGGAGGGAAGACCTAGCTCTACTTGGACTGACAGGCTCGCTCTTCCATATCGTCAATCACGCCTTAGGTAAGGGGCTCGCCTTTATGGGAGCCGGTAACATGATACATGAAGTCGGAACTCGCGATTTAAGCAAGCTAAAGGGCATTGCTAGGCGAATGCCCGTTACAGGCCTAACTATGAGCCTCTCCCTACTACACTTGGCAGGAGTGCCACCACTTGCCGGGTTCTGGAGTAAGCTCCTAATAGCTTCGGCGGCTGCTGCTTTGCTAGAAGACCCTCTACTCGCCGCAGTAGTAGTGGCCTTCGTGTTGAATTGGGTTTTCGCTGCAGGCTACTACCTCTGGCTTATTCAGCACTTAACTCTCTATGCACCCTCTGCTGAGGCTAATGAGGCCCCTATCACAATGGTCGCCGCTGTCAGCGCGCTTGCGGCCCTGATAGTAGCATTAACTGCATTCTTGGGACCCACGCTTTTGCTCGTAAAGTCCGCGTCAGGCGTGTTCCTTGCGGGGTGGTAATATGGAGCCGTGGGAGATAGCAGCCTGGTTTAGCTGGGTTATCCCTCTAGTCGGTGCGCTACTAATGCCGCTACTGTCTAAGCTTGACGAGAGACTAAGAGACTACGTGGCACCTCTCTTTACGCTATCATCAGCACTACTCACAGCCACGCTCATACCGCTACTCTTCAGCGAAACGAGGTGGCCGCTTCAGAGCAAAGTTGAGTGGCTAGTAGCGCCTGGCATGCCGCTACTCTCAAAGCTAGAGGCCTCAGTCCTAGTAGACCCCCTAAGCATAATCCTGTCTAACGTCGTTGCCTGGATATCGTTCCTGATAATGGTGTACTCTATAGAGTACATGCACGGCGAGGAAGGACTAACGAGGTACTGGTTCTTCATGAACCTATTCGTTGGCAACATGCTGCTCCTAGTGTTCTCAGGCAACATTGTGCAGATGCTGTTCGGATGGGAAGGAGTCGGGCTGTGCAGCTACGCCCTCATAGGCTTCTGGTATCGCGACTCGAAAGAAGACTGGCTCAAATGCTGGGTCGGTGAGCCGCCCGAAGCCTACCCTCCGTCTCACTGCGGCCTCAAGGCGTTCTT
>CAZPLI010000094.1:0-6204 GCA_964587325.1 uncultured Thermofilaceae archaeon
GGCGATAAGTTATGGTAACCTTTAGAGAAGTAGAGAGGATACTAGAATGGAGCAAGTCTCGGGGAGCGAGGATAATTATAGACTTCAAAGGTTATCCATACTCCATAGTGATTGACCGCTTTATACGCGCAGCAGAAAGAGGAGGAGGTTTTGTTGAATGGCATAGGGCATTTGGTCCAAGACCTCCCCATCTCGTCCTGTCCTCAATGCGAATAGAGCGCGTCATCGTAGAAGAAGGCGATCATCAAGAGACCCTTAAAAGCCTCGAAGAGCTGCTAAGAAGAGTGTCGTAATCGCGCATGGTGGGCCCGCCGGGAATTGAACCCGGGACCTCCGCCGTGTCAGGGCGGCATCCTAGCCACTAGACCACGGGCCCGCACGGTACCGGTAAGAAGGGCAGTGCAGAGATTTAAGTCGTTTTCGTCGCCGCGAGCTACTACTTTTGTGTTGTATGTTACGAGGGAAGCCTTTATCGAGGCCTTAGGTAAGAATTAGAACAGAGAGGGTAAGGGTGCTGCCAAGTTGTCCAAGGAGATAGCCGACGTAATTGAGAGACGAATACTAGACGTAGTAAGGAAGGCAGGGGAGAAGGGAATACTACAGCGAGAAATATGGGCAAAACTTTCTATAGATAGTAGAAAAGGGCATAGAATATTAAAACATTTAGAGGCTCAAGGATATATAGAGAGGATACCTGTAACGTACAGGGGCAGGAGGACATACATAGTCAAGCCCACTAGTAAGCTCTTCGCCGTAGTGCGCATTCCTCCAGTGCTCGAAGAGATACCCTGTTTTTACTGCGAGCATCTGCCACACTGCAGCAGCGGCTATAGGGACCCTCTCTCTTGTGAGAAGTTTATTGCTTGGCTTAAAGCCTCTAAGACTGTCAGGGCTAGTGTAGGGGTGGCAACCTAGTGGCAAGGGCCACTAGGATAAGGTGCTTTGTGGCGGTAGACATAGACGCACCGGACGTAGTAAGTCGAATAAGAGCGTTACAGGAGGACCTTCTGAGAACGGAAGCCCGTGTAAAGCTCGTAGAGCCTCAAAACTTACACATAACATTAGCTTTCATAGGAGAAGTTCCTCCGGTACTGGTTGAGAGGGCGAAAGATGCTCTTAGCCGCATTCATTACAAATCTTTCACCATTAAGCTAGAGGGAATGGGAGCTTTTCCATCTCTTATGAGGCCTCGCGTAATATGGATAGGAGTTCATGAAGGCGCAGCGTTACTTACAGATCTTGCATCGCTTGTGAGAAGAGAGCTTAAGAGAGCAGGAGTGCCGTTCGATCCCAAAGACTTTGTGCCCCACCTAACCTTGGCTAGAGTTAAAGGCTCTAACCCTACACTAACGGCTTGGCTTAGAAGATTAGAAGCAGTAGAGGCCGGCGAAATCACGGTAGACAAGGTTAAGCTTAAGAAAAGCAGGCTGACTCACCATGGACCCATATACGAAACGCTATACGAGAAGCCGCTTGAATAGCTTGGAGGACCTGTTAAACAGTGTACTAAGTACTATAAGGCCCAGTAGATCTGAGCGACTAAAGATAGGGAGAATAGCAGCTCGCGTACTGGCCACAGCATTAAAAGCAGCGAAGAAGTCGGGTCTTGGTGTCTCGGTTGAGGTTCATGGGTCTTACGCTAAGGACACATGGCTAGCTGGCGAAGCTGACTTAGATTTATTCCTAATGTTCGATCCAAGTCTTTCTCTTGAGAGAGGGCTGAATGAGGGCCTTAAGCTGGCTAGAAAGATCGCGAGAGAATTAGGGGCTGAGACTCGCGAATGTTACGCAGCTCATCCCTATATAGAGGCCGTAATTGAGGACTTGATAATCGACATAGTACCCGCTTTCAGGGTCGAGAAAGCGAATCAAGTGCGGACGCCTGTTGACAGGACGAGACTCCACACGGTCTACGTGTTGAAGAGACTTAAGAGGGAGCAGAGAGACGAAGTGAGACTATTAAAACGGTTTATGAAGGGGGTAGGCGTATACGGAGCGGAAGTAAGAGTTATGGGCTTTTCGGGTTACCTCTGCGAGCTACTAGTCATAGCCTATGGCTCCTTCCTTGGGGTATTAAGGGAGGCGGTACGGTGGAAACCCTATAGGACAGTGGTAGATATCGAGGGGCATTACGATAGAAGCCGCATTCCCCCCAAACTCTCCGGTCCCCTAATAGTTGTAGACCCCGTGGACCCTGAGCGTAATGCCGCAGCTGCCGTATCCGAGGAAACCCTTTGGAGGTTCATTGCAGCAGCTAAAGCCTTCCTAAAGCGCCCCTCTTCTAGCTTCTTCTTTCCCAGACACAGTGTACCACAGTTAGAGGACTTAGTAAGGGCGATAGAAAAGAGGGGGACTTACATATTCGCACTAATTTTTCCAAGACCTAACTATCCGGAGGACGCTGTATGGGGGCAGTTAAGGAAGAGCGAGCGGGGACTCAGGAAGTTCTTTGAGAGAATAGGCATTGAAGTGTATGGTATTACAAGCTGGTTATGTGGAGAGCACGCTGTAATATTAGTTGAGGTACCTAATGCGGAGCTGCCACCAGTGGAGCTCCATAAGGGACCGCCTGTGTGCTCAGAACACGAAGACCGTTTTATATCAAAGTATCTTTCAGGCTCAGATACCGTAGCTGGCCCCTTCCTAAGAGAGGGGAGATGGTATGTGCTTAGACGACGGCGCTTCACTAGAGTAGTTGACATCCTGGTGTCTAGGATTAGTGAGGTAGGTCTAGCTGCAGCGATCAGGAAGGCAGTCAGTAAGGATCTTCGGGTGCTCGAAGGAAAGGAGGTGATATTTGCGTGCGACGACGAAAAGTACAGGATATTTCTATGGAAATGGCTTGCCAGAAGAGAAAACTGGTTATAAACTTGCGTAGAGAAATAAGCTTAAAGGAATTGTCTACAGTGCTAGCTTACCCCTCACGTGACAGAAGGCTCACCGTATCGAGAGTGGTTGAGTTAGAACTACTGGGGGTCGAGGCGATACTGCTAGAGGGACCGGTCATTCTGCCGGGAGGTGTGAGAGTATTAGGAAAAGGTACTAACTCGATAGTCCTCAAAGCTTGGCATCCAAATTACGGGTTAGTGTTAGTAAAGGCATTACGAACAGATGCCAGTAGGGATACCTTACTGAAAGAGGCGGAAATACTACACCTAGTTAACTCCATAGGGCTAAGGCCTAGGATCTATGTAGCATCTGCTAGCTTTATAGTCAGGGAGTACGTCAAAGGAGAGCCCCTAGAGAGCTGGTTTACTTCCGTCAGCCCTGAGGACGCACGCAAAGCGGTCAGCCTATTACTAGACCAACTATATGCCCTAGACAGGGCAGGCATCAGCCATGGAGAGCTATCGCGGCCAGGAGATCACGTGCTCGTTACTGACGAGGGATACCCAGTCATCATAGACTATGAGAGCGCATCCTTAACTAGGGCCAAGCGTAACTTGACGCAATTCATACAGTTTATTTTGTTTAGACGTACTGACCTAGCGGAGAAGGTCATAGGCAGGCGCGTACGTAAAGACGAGATCGTAGAAATCCTAAGGAGGTATAAAACTGAGCCCTCGCTTGTCTTACTCTGCGAACTAAAGAAGCTCTTAGGTCTTCAGTGAAAAGTATAGCCTCATAATACGTGTCTCAGCTTATATGGATAAGAAAATTATATATAGAAGCGAAAAAGACCTCCTATGGCCTAAAGGGGGTGCTTCAAGTATGGCTCAAAGTATGGCTCATCAGGCGGCTATTCCGGTATTGATACTTAAGGAGGGTGCTACAAGGACTACGGGGCGCGACGCTAGGAAGTCTAACATATACGCAGCGCGAGTAATCGCGGAGGCTCTCGCGTCCTCCCTAGGTCCTCGGGGCATGGACAAGCTACTTGTTGACTCCTTTGGGAATGCGACGATAACTGGTGACGGTGCTACTATACTTAAGGAGATGGAAGTCCAGCATCCAGCTGCCAAAATGCTCGTCGAGGTTGCTAAGGCTCAGGACGATGAAGTCGGAGACGGCACAACGTCGGTCGTGGTACTAGCTGGGCAGTTACTACAGAGAGCCGACGAGCTATTAGACCAAGAAATACACCCGGCCATAATAACCGAGGGCTTTGAAAAGGCAATGCAGAAGGCAGTAGAAATCATAGACGAGATCGCCGAGAAGATAGATCCTCTCGACAAGGCTACCCTAAAGAAAATAGCCATGACCGCGCTCAGCAGCAAAGTCGTTGCCGAGTTCAAGGACTTCTTATCCGACCTAGTCGTCGAGGCAGCGCTACAGGTCGTAGAGAAGAGAGACAGCGAGTACCATATGTCACTCGACGACGTTAAAGTAGAGAAGAAGAAGGGCGAGTCCCTAGAGGAGTCTATGCTCATAAAGGGAATCGTGCTGGACAAAGAGGTTGTTCACCCGAATATGCCTAAGCGTATCGAGAACGCCAAGATAGCTCTCATAAACGCGCCTCTGGAGATCGAGAAGCCCGAGTGGTCGGCCAAGATCAGAGTCAGCAGCCCTGAGCAGATACAGGCTTTCTTGGAGCAAGAGGCTAAGATTCTTAAGGAGATGGTTGAGAAGATTAAGGCTGCTGGTGCTAATGTGGTGTTTTGTCAGAAGGGTATTGATGATATGGCTCAGTACTTCCTTGCTAAGGCTGGCATTCTGGCTGTTAGGAGAGTTAAGAAGAGTGATATGGAGAAGCTCGCTAGAGCTACTGGCGCAAAGATAGTCACTAAGATAGAGGACTTAACACCCGAAGCACTAGGAACAGCAAAACTAGTAGAAGAAAGAAAAGTAGCAGACGAAAAAATGGTATTCGTAGAAGGCTGCCCCAACCCAAGAGCGGTCACTATACTGATACGTGGTGGCGCTGAGCACGTCGTAGACGAGGCTGAAAGAGCGGTCCACGACGCTCTATGTGTAGTCAGAAACGTGATCAGAGAGCCGAAGATTGTCGCTGGTGGAGGCGCTGTCGAGATAGAGCTCGCATTAAGGCTCAAGGAGTATGCTAAGACCTTACCGAGCAAGGAGCAGCTGGCCGTCAACATGTTTGCTGAGGCACTAGAGTCTATTCCAGCGATACTTGCTCAGAATGCAGGCCTAGAGCCCGTTGACATATTAGCTGAGCTCAGGAACAGGCACGCTGCTGGTGAGAAGTGGGCTGGAGTGAACGTCATCACAGGTAAGGTCGAGGACATGATGAAAGCTGGCGTAATAGAGCCTGCCAGTGTAAAGAAGCAGGTACTAAAGTCTGCGACTGAGGCAGCGATAATGATTCTGAGGATCGACGACATAATAGCGGCTGCCCCACCAAAGGAGAAGAAAAAGGAGAAAGAAGAGGGTGGAAAGGAGGAGTTCTAAACTCGCTCTTGAAGCAAAAATTTTTTATTATTGTGTAATTCTAAACCGCTCCGTGGCGTTGGGGGCTAGTTTGAGTTCTGAGTCAGAATTCAGGATAAGAATAGGGCCTCCTTGGCTGACCAAGTATGAACGAGCCAGGGTGATAGGTGCTCGTGCACTGCAGTTAGCCTTAGGTGCTCCACCATTGCTACCGCTAGAGTGTATCAAGGCTAAGGACCCAATAAAGATAGCAGAGGAAGAGCTTCGAAGAAAAGTACTACCAATTGTCATTAGGAGATGGTTGCCCAGCGGTGAATACCAAGACATCCCTATAAGCAAGCTTCAGATAATCTTTTAACAATATCTTCTCAAAGCTTTCTGGCTTCGATTTTATTCTTCTCAAAAACTATTTCAATTGCATCTCCTATGTTAGGTTTCTCTAGCATTTTCTCCCACTCATCCTCGAACAAGTAAAGCACAAGGCGAGGTATTCTTGCTTTACCGCCAGCAAAGCCTGGTAGCGACCTAAGAACCTGCGAAATCACAGGAGCTATTTCTCGTGCAAGCTCGCTACCGCCTCGTTGAACAACGACGGGACCCGGTAGCTCTCGCTCCTCTGACATTTCAATCTTAACTAGTTTCTCTCCCCAAGGGTTGTCAACTACTGATATGCTGGTAACTATCGCACGCAGTCTTACACTCATACTGGTCACTGAAGTCTATCGCACTGGCACCTATTTACGTCTGTTGACACTTTATCTATGCTTCGAGTAATTCTGCGGCTGATACTTAGGAGCTGAAGAAGTGAGGGTTTGGTGCCCCGGCCGGGATTCGAACCCGGGCTCTGCGGCTCGAAAGGCCGCCATCCTTTAG
>CAZPLI010000095.1:0-6114 GCA_964587325.1 uncultured Thermofilaceae archaeon
CTTTCTCTTCGACGAGCTTCACGTACAGCGCAGAGAGCGCCGCTATGAGGGCTGTGAGCGCAATCCCCGTGAGAGAGCCAGCAAGCAGCGCTATGCCAGAGTAGTAAAGCGTCACTCCTAGGAGCATGGGGTTTCTGCAGTACCTGTAGGGCCCGGTCACTACAAGCCTCTGCGTAGGGACTAAGGGCACGGGAGTGCCCTTACCGACACTCCACTGCGCCCACGCCGCCCACGACATGAGCGCCACTCCTATGGCTAGGAGAGGCGCAGCCAGCACGACGTTAAGCGGCCATATCGCCAGCTTAACGCCTAGCAATCTGTCGAGCGGTAACGACACATAGAGCATGGCCAGAGGGACTAGCACCCCATAGACCACCAAGCCAAATGAGATAGCAATGAGCTCCTGCCTCCTACTGCGCCTGCGGCTAGCATACGAGGCTACGAGCTTGGCCAGCCTCAAGCAGAACACCCCCTACGCCCGCCCTAACGGGCCTCTCTGTCTAAAACGAAGTAGTAGTCTACAACTATTGCCACCAAGAGTACTACGAGAGCTAGGGGTAAAGCTGCAGGAGCAAACCAGCATACTAAAGAAGCGACTTCCACAGCTATCGCCAGCACCAACACAGCCCTCCCCCAAAGAGACTTACGCGCTCTCCGCATGCCCAGATATCCCCACCACTACACACGAGACATAACCCTCTATGCCTATTAATTTCAAGCACCTCTTAGTGTGGGTACGCGCTAGAGGACGTTCAGAATCCATTAGCCACAAATTATGGCGCATGGAGTATTCTGTGGTATGAGAGTCACGGCGGAAGTCAGAATAGACAAGAGCGGGAGAGTCGTGCTGCCAGCTAGGCTCCGCAGAGCTGCCAACATCACAGAGGGCAAAGCAATAGCAGTAGCATACCCTGGAAGGATAGTCATCTACCAGCCTAAAGTCGACAAGAAAGAGATCGAGGAGTGGTACGAGAAAGTGAGGAGAATAGTCCTCGAAGTCAGAGAAGTCTCCCGAGAGGTAAAATGGGTGGACGAGGAGTATGTCTGGAGAAAGCTTGGCCTATGAGGCAGTAGTAGACGTCGGCATAATAGCGGTAGCGCACTTTAGAAACCCTCTTGAAGAAGACGCTCTGAGACTTCTAAAGAGGATCCTCGCCTTCGAAGTTAGAGCCTTAATACCCGTCTCAACGTTCCTAGGAGCCTCTATAATAATGACCAAGTACCTCAAGCTCCCACCAAAAGACGTCAACGACAAGCTTAGACTCACTCTAAGCGTAAACTCCCCAGCCTACTACGAGGACCTCAAAAAAGAGGACGTAGTGAGAGCCCTCGACTTGTCCTCCTACTTCAGAATCGAGAGCTGGGACGCCTACCTCCTAGCGCTCGCCGAAAAACTCGGCGTACACGTAATACTCTCTATAGACGAGACCCTGAGGAAGCGAGTGAGCGAGAAATTCCTCGTAGTAAACCCGTTCAGAGACAAAATGAAACAGTACTACGAGTTCATAGAGAAAATCAGAAAGCGGGTGGCTGAGCGCTAGCGCGCGACCTTTAGACAGCCCAAGGTTTCGCGAGATTAACCGAGACTACTCTCCGCTTAGTGTTCTTACGCGGAGCGCCCAGACTTATGAGACGTTTTATAGCTTTCCTGCCACATTAAAGGCTTAGGAGGGAGACGGCGTGCGTAAGGCGTTTAGACTGCTTCTAGCCGCTATCGGCGCCTTCTTCTTCATAGCTGGAGTAGCCTTTCTAAGTGCGGCTTTCCTAGGCAACAGCTCGGTCTCGGAGAGCCTGCCGCAGGGATTCTTCTCTGAGTTCCCAGAGCCGCGATGCTCGTGATCGCGTGGAGAGGCTATGTCCTCTCTCTCCGAACTGGCGCGGGTGGGATAGCAAGGGCTCCGGCTCTCCCTCGAGTCTCGAGAGTTCTTAGCTACATATTACTTGGCCTTCTCTTCCTCTTAGTTGCTTTCTGCCTCGTACTAGCTGTAGCTGCTCTCCACGTTGGTGTGCCGCTTCTAGTTGTGCTTGCTGCCGCCGCTTACCTAGTCTGGAAGCGCGCGAGAAGGAAGTACTACGACAGAAGGAACTTAGAAAAAGTCGTCAAACTCGGCAAAGAGATGCCCGAGCAGCCTATGGCCGTCCTACTGGACCCTGGAGAGAGAGTCGAGCTCAAGGGGCACGCTTTCGAGTGCCACTACGCGGTAAGGGTAGGTAGGGAGGAAAGCCGCTCAGTGATTGTGTCTTTCCCGAGGCTGTACCTGACCAACAAGAGGCTCATTATAGAAGGAGAGGGGCCAGCAGAGGGGGAGAGCCTAGAAGTCTCAATCCCCCTAGAGAAGATAGTCAGCGTCAGGCTGTTTGACGCAGACGCCCTAATTCCCGGGCTCGAGTTCAAGACTACGCTCCGCAGCCCCTGGAGACACTTCGCCGTTAGGATACCTAGTGCTGCAGAGTGAAGGGAGATTCTGGCTCGCTGCAGGGCCGAGAGACTCAAGGAGCTAGAGCGCAAAAAGGGAGGAGTAATCGTGGACTTTTCCACTATCAGGGACCTCCTGGAGAAGGGTGGCGTAGTCCTGTATACTGTCAAATGTCCGAACTGCGGCGCGCCCTTAGAGCTGCCGGAGAGGGGGAGTAAGATCAGGTGTGAGCACTGCGGCGTTAAGAAGCTAAGCGAGTTGCTATAGCTGAGCCCGAGCCAGAACGGCAGGCAGTAGGAAAGGGTCCACTTGGAAGCTTCAAGTCGCACTCGGAGACGAAAATAAATATCGGAAGGTCGGAAACTCTTATGATATGTCAGAACCTGTTGAGCCTAGAGTGTTCAGAGTAAAAGTGGGTAAGAAGGGGGAGATATACACTACAAAGGAGGTCAGAGAGCTCGCGGGCATAAAGGCACCTGGAGAGCTCCTTCTAATAGTCAGGAAGGGCGAGATAGTCATAAGAAGACCGCCATCACTCGACGAGCTCCTCAAGAAGAAACCCGTCCTAAGGATATCCTTTGAAGAGACCGAGAGAGTAGTTGAGGAGATGCAGGAGGAGTAGGGCTTTGAGGCTTCTACTAGACACGACATACCTAATGCCGCTCGCGGGCATAGAGACTGACAGGTTCGGCAGCAGGGACTTCGCGGAGCTCTGCTCTGCAGGGGGAGTCGAGCTACTCGCGTCCCCCATATCACTCGTAGAGATCAAGTGGGTAATAATAGGGAAGACCAAGGGCAGGCCAGACCTGCGGGAGCAGCTCAGGAGGAGGTACAGAGACATGCTAGACTTAGTCCTCTACGGAGGTATCGTGAGGCTCACACCCCTACTCGACGAGAGGATAGACGAAGAGGAAAACAGGCTCCTAGACCTAGGGATTAAGGACTACTTTGACAGAGTGATATTCTCCACAGCCGTCCACTACGCAGACGCGCTCCTCACAGAAGACAGCGACCTCCACAACCTCTGGCAAAACTCCGAGAGCTACAGGAAGCTCGTAACCCTATACACCTGGCGCGACTTCAAGGCACTACACCTCTCAGAGAGAGACCGCTAAGCACCGATTCTCGTCTAGTGCTCTTCCCACCTGCGCGAGACCCGCGAACCGCAGTTCTACACTTCCTCCCGCGGAGGTTATCTGTGAGAAGCGTGTTAGGGCTCTCGATGTCGCGTCCAGAGATCTCCAGAGCAGCTAAGCTCGTGGTTCAAGGCCGAGTCGTAGCGCTCACCGGGGCCGGCGTCTCAGCTGAGAGCGGCATCCCCACCTTCAGAGGCCCCGGTGGCCTCTGGGAGAGGTTCAGGCCCGAGGACCTCGCGACACCAGAAGCCTTCGCCAGAGACCCCAGGAGAGTCTGGGCGTGGTACAAGTGGAGGCTCGGAATAGTGCTCTCAGCTAGGCCGAACCCAGCGCACCTAGCGCTGGCAGAGCTCGAGCGCATGGGGCTACTAGAGGCAGTCATCACACAGAACGTCGACGGCCTCCACCAGGAGGCAGGCTCCAAGAGAGTCGTCGAGCTCCACGGTAGCCTGAGAAGGGCCAGATGCACCCGCTGCGGGCTGAGGATCAGCCTCGAGGCCGTGCCCAGCGAGGACCTGCCTAAGTGCCCCTCCTGCGGTGGGCTACTCAGGCCCGACGTCGTGTGGTTCGGCGAGCCCCTCCCTAGCGACGCGTGGGAAGAGGCAGTGCGCCTGGCAGCGACCTGCAGGTGCATGCTGGTAGTCGGGACCAGCGGCACAGTCTACCCCGCGGCAAGCCTACCCTTCCTAGCCAAGGAGCGCGGCGCGGCAGTAGTAGAGGTAAACGTAAATCAGACGCCAATCACGGAGATAGCCGTCGTTAGCCTTAGGGGGAGAGCAAGCGAGGTACTGCCCCTCCTGGTGAGCGAAGTCAAGCGGTTACTCGGAGGCGTGAACGGTGAGTCCTAAGAAGCGTGCGAGGAGGGCCTGTGAGGCCCTAGCGTTCCCAGCTTACTACACAGCCTTCTACCTCTGCAGGTACAGCGTGCTACCCATGGCGCCCCTCATCGCCCGCGAGTGGGGAGTAGGTTACGACGAGCTAGGCCTCTCGATCTCTCTCCTGTACGCCGGGTACTTCGTCTCCCTCCTAGTGGCGGGCCCCGCTGCGTCGCTACTCGGCGTCACACGCACACTAGTCCTCAGCTCCTCCCTCACAGCCCTCGTAAACCTAGCCATAGTCCCCGCCGGAAAGGCCCTCATGCCCCAGCTCCTACTAGTGAACGGCCTAGCCCAAGGGCTAGCGTGGCCCTCCCTAACCCAGCTAGCCGCGTCAAGGTCAAAAGAGCGCGCCTACTACCTCATGGGCTCAATGCTCACAGCCGCCTCCATAGCACCACTCCTCGTGTTCACATCAGCCAGCGCCTTCATAGAGCTCTCCAACTGGACACTATTCTTCCCCTTCACAGCCACCGTAATGGCCCTAGCCACCCTAGCCTTCGTCCCCTCCCGAGCAGCCGCGACCGCGGGAAAAGGAGGAGTCAGCGCCGCCCTGAGACGCCGAGACGTATGGCTACTCGCGCTCGCATACTTCTTCTTCTACGCCCTCGTAAGAGGCCTAATAAGCTGGCTACCCTCCCTCCTAGTAGAGCTCGACGGAGCCCCGCCCTCACTCGCAGCCGCGGCAAGCGGCCTAGTCTCCGCAGCCTCAGCAGCGTCCGGAGTCATAGGCGCACTCCTAGCCAAGCGCGCAGCCAAGCCCTGGGCCGTCATCACAGCCTCGTTCGCACTGTCACTAGCCGTACTCGCCACCGGCGCAGCCCTACACCCAAGCGCCACACTCATCGCACTATCCCTCATAGCCCTCAGCCTCTCAGGGTGGCTCTTCTTCGCCATACCAGCCGAAACCCTACCACAACACGCCGTAGCCACAGCATCCGGCCTCATAGACGCACTAGGATACCTAGGCAGCTCAATCTCCACGTGGCTACTCTCCGCAAGCATAGCACAGGGCTACAAGTACCTCTTCACACTAGCATCCACCCTCGCAGCAGCCGGCCTAATCCCATGCGCAGCAGCACTCCGAGAAAAACCTACCCAGCAGGTAGCCCTTCGAGTCACGCGCGCCAATTAGGCACAAGCCAGAGAGCAGTCGCGCGCAGCTCCGCGCCCAGTACTCCACGGAGCTCGCGAGAAAGCGCGAGAAAGTCTGCCGACCCCAAGCACCTGACGTCTCCCCCAGCAGCCTCCTTAACTACTCCCCCTTCCCCATCGATCCTCCTAGTTAGCTTCTCGTCTGCCGCCAAGACGAGGCAGGCAAGTACCAAGTATCTAGTAGAAAAGCCTAAGTAAAAGTAGTTCATCTACTTCGCTGTGAAGCGCGTAAAGGTCACTAGGAGCTACCAGATCACGATCCCGGCGGAAGTCAGGAGAGCCCTCGGGATAAAAGTAGGAGACTTCCTCTCCGTGAGCGTCGTAGGCAACAAGATAGTCCTAGAGAAAGTCGAGGACGAACTCCCAACGTTCAGGGCCGAGAGGAGGGTAGGAGAGAAGGAGATCGAGGAGGCCCTAGCCAGGGGGCTCGCCAGGAGCCTACGAGGTGACTAGCTTGTCTGCAGTCATAGACTAAAACGTCTACGTCTACAGAGCAATAGAGAACTCCGAGCACCACAAGGAGTCTAAGGA
>CAZPLI010000096.1:0-4399 GCA_964587325.1 uncultured Thermofilaceae archaeon
GATCATAGGTAGGCTTCAGACAGAGCGCGATAGGGACAAAGTGCTTCAGGGCCTTGAAATGGCGAGTACGGAGGCTGGAAGAGCCCTTCCCGTTAAGGAGGTAGAGAGGCTTATTACGTCGCTTAAACGCCGCGTGTTCTTAATACATAACGTTCACGCAGGTGCACCCCGACTATTCATGACACGCTGGGCTCTTACAGTCCTCAGGGGGCCCCTAACGCTGAACGAGATATCCAAGCTCCCCAGGTCCAAGCAGGCCTTGGAGTACCTAGAGAGGAAGAGAATAATAGCCAAGGAATTGTTCACACTTGTCCCGCCGGAAACTAAGGAGATTGAACAGTTCTTCTTGCCTGTAAGAGTGAAGGTCGAGGGTCTGAAGGCCTACTTTCCACTGTTTCTGGTCTCGGTATCAGTTGACATGCGAAGGCGGAGGCCTCAGGTAGAGTATCAGGCGTCGGCAAGGTACTTAGTGCTACCCGTAGGTGCCGGAGGCAGTATTGAGGTCACGAAGGAGGCGCTAGGTGTTCTGGCCAGTGAGATAAGTCCTGAGCACCTTCAGACGCGCAGAGATCCTAACCTGAGGTTCAGAACAATGCCAAAGTATTGCTTTACTAAGACGTTAAGGCGTAGGCTTGAGACTGCGACGAAGAGCGCGGCAATTAGCGATTTCACTATCATAGTCTACTACGTACCTGGGACTGACGTTGTCTCGAGGCCCGGAGAGAGCTTTGAGGACTTCCTAGCTAGAACTAAGCACCTAATCGAGAAACTGTGGTCTAGCAAAGTTGAGAAGGAGCTAGCACCCTACAGGCGCAAGGTTGAAAGTCTGAGCACTAAGCTGAGGCAGTTAGAGCTCGAGATTAGGCAGCTATCGGCTGAGAAGGACAAACTGAAAGTGTTAGTCGCCCTCAAGCCTGGAGACAAAAGGCTAAGACGTAAGCGTGAGCGAGTCGAAAGCAAGCTCGCCCGGCTCCGGGTACAGCTAGAGGTACTGCGGGAGGAGTATAGGAAGGCGGTAGAAGAACTAGAGAAAGCTAAGGAGGCGCTACCGTCTAAGGAGCAGATGGTAAGGTCCGCTGTTTTAAGGCCTAGGAAGCACGAGGTCTCTGTCGAGAGTATTAGCCTAGTATGGGTGCCGGTACTCCTTAACGAGGAGACTCTAGTGCCGTCACTTAACCTCTATACTGGGCGACCCGTATCTGCCACCTAGCCTAAGAAGATTATTTGTCCACCTTTCATAGCTATCTACGAGAGGGTGAATGTTAGGTAAGAGGGCAGCACTGTGTGCAGCGTGTAAGGGTTCAAGAAGGCTATGTGGCAGGGCCGTATGCCCTATTCTCGAGAGGATAGCATCGAGTCTCGAGGTGCTTCCCTCCATTAAGGGGGCATCTCTCTTCGCGTCGACTCCCCCCTCGGTACTGGTGGGCGAACGGGGGTATCCACGAGTTAGGGTAGGAGTTAATGTGCCGCCTGTTAGAGGGTGGGAGGCGGCTCAGTACGATGACCCTGTAGGCTGGTGGGGTCGCTTAAGGTTAAGTGATATCATAAGGCTAAGAGCAAGGTTGGTATTCTCGAGCACTATTAGCCATGTCAGGGCCGGTCAAGGACGCGCGCTCGAGGCAATACGGGAGGCTGCGCTGTCATCATTGCCCGTTGACACGGAAGTCTATTTCAAGAAGCCGCCACGTGTAGAGCTAAAATTTGACGGGGTTTTAGCGCCGCGTGGACCCTTAGGCGAAATTGAAAGAGTCCGAGTAGTGGAGAACCCGCGAGTACCACGTCCAGTTCAGCGCCTAGTAGAAGATACTGATGCCCCCGCGACCGACGCTGTAATAGAGCTATACAGAGCGAAAATCTCCGTGTACCAGATAGTTCGCCTATTTACCCTGGGCATGTTAGGACAAGCCCATAGGCGACGAATCGTGCCGACCAGATGGGCCATAACTGCCGTTGATAAGCTTCTCTCCGATCACTTACTGCAGATAGTAAGCGACTGCCCTGAGATTAGTAGCTTTGAAGTATACCGGATAGAATACTTGGGCAATAGGTACACGCTCCTTCTAGCTCCAGGGCCCTGGTCTATGCAGATGGTCGAAGTTTGGCTGCCTGGGAGTGTGTGGGTACCCGGTGAAACACCTTCGGTTTTCTCGGTGCATGAGCTTCACGACGGGAGGCTTCGCGGGCCGATGGATGGAGGCTACTACGCTATAAGGTTACCTGTCCTGGAGCACCTAGCTAGACGGGGGCGTAAGGCCTCTATTATAGTTGTGAGGGAGATAACGCCCCAATACTACGCGCCCGTTGGTAGCTGGCAAATCCGCGAGAGTGTCAGAAATGCCTTGACTAGAAGACCCGAGAGGTTCTCTGACTTAGAGGAGGCTGTCCAGAGTGTATTAGGCTATCTTTCTCGTCATGCTAGAAGCGCCCTACTAAGCCAAGCGCCCCTGTTTAATAGGCTTAGGTTCCAAAGGAGGATTACCGATTACCTAAAAGCATAAATTCACGGCTTTCCTCTCGTCTCGATAAGGTATAAAAACCTATAAAGCTATATAATAGCTAAAAGGAATACGGGTTGATGAGCTTGCTAAGGAAGTTTCTAAGAAGCATTTACGTGCCTCCTGAGGAGCGGCTCATAAAGATGGTACTGGATCACGCTAGCTACTGCAAAGATGCCGCTTCTTACCTCAAAGAAAGCGTTGAGTCTATGGTGAGAGGTCTAGAGGCTGAGAAGAAAATAGTGGAAGTCGAGAGGGCGGAGCGAGAAGCTGACAGACTAAGAAGGGAGATTTTAGACTACCTCGCAGAGGGAGCGCTTCCACCTCTCAGTCGCGAGGACTTCGTTAGGTTAACTGAGCGTGTTGACATGATAGCTGATTGGTCACGTGAGGCCTGCAGAATACTTAAGGCTCTCGATAAGCCTTCGTGCCTCGCTAAGGTAGGAGACACACTGATCAGGCTAGCCGAGCATGCTGAGGAGGCAGCAATTAAGCTGTATGAGGCTATCGGGGCACTGAGTGAGAGCCTAGACGAGGCACGCAAGCTAGTCGCAGAGGTGGAAAGAATAGAGGACTTAGGGGACAAGGCGTATGCCGAGTGCCTAACGGAGCTTTCTAGGCACTGGTCGGAAATCAATAACCCGCTGGTCCTAGTGCTTATCGAAGATGTTGAGAACGTAGTCGACGCTGCAGAGGACGCTAGCGACGTGTTAGAAGAGATAATAATTCGAGCGCTAAGGTGACGTTCCATGGAGGGCTTACTACTAATATTGAGCTTCGCGCTAGCCTTCTACGTTGCATGGAGCGTAGGAGCCAACGACGAAACTATGGCGGTAGTAGCGGGTAGCGGCTTCGGGAGTCTGTCGTTTGCAGTAGCGGTAGGAGCAATCATGGATTTCCTAGGTGCTGTGTTTTTCAGCGAGAAAGTGGAGCACACTATAGGGAAAGGACTTCTCGCCGTGGAACTCTCCCTCTACGATGTATTTGTTATAACCGCAGCTATGGCCACGTGGCTAGTTCTAGCGTCCTACAAGGGCTGGCCTATCTCAACTACGCACTCAGCTGTCGGTGCGGCCATGGGCTTAGCTCTTTACAAAGTCGGTATAGGAGGTGTTAAGTGGTGGGCGCTAGGCAACGTGGCGCTGGCCTGGGCTCTTTCACCTTTATTCGGAATGATAGGGTCTTACTTAACGTGCAAGCTTCTCGATTCCCTTGTGAGGGCCAGGTTAGCTGGCATGAGGACCGTACTAAGGGCTGCGAGGATATCTGCGCTCATAGTACTAGCTTGGGCAGCGTTTACATCATTTTCCCGAGGAGGTAATGACGTGGCGAACGCAACGGCGTTCCTAGTAACCGTATACCCAGACCCCTTTGTGGTGAGACTCATCGGCGGTATTGGCATGGCCCTAGGCCTGCTCATATTAGGCAGAAGAGTTGTTAAGAACGTGGGAAACGAGCTCGTTGAAATAACACCGCTAACGGGGCTTGCCGTACAGGTTTCAGTGGCGTTAGTGCTTTTCGTGGGAACGCTCCTTGGTCTGCCGCTCTCAGGCACTCATATCTTAGTCGGTGCCGTAGCGGGAATAGGTCTGGCTAGGAAAGTATGGATAAACATCAAGGGTCTAAAGGAGATCGCGCTAACCTGGGTGGCGACGTTTCCAGGAGCAGCGATAATCGCGGTATGCTTTGCAGTGCTAATCGGACTCTAATCTCACAGTTACGCCTTAATTCTACATTTTACTTAAGACTAAATGTCCTATGGTAAGTATCGACCTTGCTTCAAGACCTCCTCGGGTTCGAGTTGAGTGCGAGGAAGAGTTAATCGTAGTTTCAGATGTCCACTTAGGTCTGAGAGCTCGCAATACGCGTTGTGAGGCTGAAGCATTTGCTGATTTTGTTTCGAA
>CAZPLI010000096.1:4409-6109 GCA_964587325.1 uncultured Thermofilaceae archaeon
TTTCGAATTTAAAGAGCGGCAAACGTAAGGTCATCGTATTATTGGGTGACATTATAGACCTCTGGCAAGCTAGTGTCGGTAACATAGTACGTGATGCCTTTGATGTGGTTAGAGAACTAATAACCCTAGACCATCCTATAGTGTATATACTCGGCAATCATGACATGTTGCTAGACGAGTTCTCCGTAAAGAGTAAGAGGGGGAACACGAGTCTCTATGTGATTCCTCGCTGGACACTAGTTGAGGTGGGAGATAGGAAAATTGCTCTGCTTCATGGTCACGAGATAGACCCAACGTTCTGGCTAACATTGGGGCTATGGCGCCTGTTATCCTACGTATACTCCCTGTCTGAGGCGCTGATTTACTTGCCAGGTCCCCTCGAGTGGTGGATCGCCTGTATAGCGGCAGTGGCAGGAGTCCTATTACTAGCCCTCTCAACACAGCTCGGCTTGCTCACGGTACCTCTCAGACTCGCCTTAATAGTAGGTGGGATAATGTTGCTAATTCCGCTTGTGGTACTATTTCTCAGACGGGCACAGACTGCGCTGTGGTACTCGCTGCTGCCCATATTCTCAGCAGCACCCGGTCGTGCAGCAGTTCGCGGAAAGCCTGTTAGTCACGTAGTGAAGAGGAGAGCCTTCAAGTCTTGGCTAAAGAGGGTGGAGAAGCGCGTTGGCAGACTCGACTGTGTGGTCTTTGGGCATACTCACGTTCCAGGCCTTATGAAACTTGGCAGTCTACTAGTGGCTAACGCGGGGTGTTGGGTAGCAGGAGAGCAGGTCGTGAGCTGTACTTACTTACGAATTACGCATGAGGGAGTAGAGCTAAGACGCTGGCAGGAGGGGAAGAGCATTCTAGTAGCTCGAGAGGTTTGGCGCTAGAGTTCGGGCGGGAGAGAGTTTAAAGCTGTGCATGAGAGATTTTTGCGAGGCGATGATGAGGTGCTTTTCAGCTGTAGCTATGATGAGCGGCGCTGTCTGAGCGTGATAATATGGTGAGAAGGAGCTTACTGGTGTTGATACTGCTGGCCATCGTCACGGCACTAGCCTACTCAAAGCTAACAGAGGCCCCGTCGCCGCGACTCATTGAAATAGGTCTCTCTACGAGATGGTTAGGGGACCACCCTCTGGCATTAGTTGTTCCCAAAGGTGGGGACCCACTTCTCGCCAGACAAGGCTTCCTAGTGATCAGTGGAGAGGAAGACCTATACCTTTACGAGGGCAGCTATACTGTCCGCGATGTAGTAGCTTCCCGAATGGGTGCAGTCAAGGTAGTAATAGTGATAATGACGGCTGGCGACGGTAAGCGTTTATATAAGCTTGAGGGGCTCGGAGAGTCTCCTATAGAGCTTTACGCCGCGCTCATCGAAGGCGAGAAACTAAGGTTAGTCCCGTTAGCAAGAGTCGTGCGCCGTGACGCTGTTGTGTTCATTCGTGGCAGAGCTAAAGGCTGCGTGGCTGTGGAAGTTTATGCTTACAAAGCGGCCGAGCTTTATAATGAGAGTAAAGGGCCCGAGTTAAAGCTTAGAGTGGCTAGGGCCTGGGTGAGACATGACGAATTCGAGATACGGCTAGACCTGACTGCAGGACCCGAAGCTAGGCCTGGAAAGCTTCTCGTAAGTGAGAACAGGGTCTTACTTATCTATGGCCTTCCCCATAGAGGGCAGGGGGCTTACAGCTGGATTAGTTTCGAGGAGGTCT
>CAZPLI010000097.1:0-909 GCA_964587325.1 uncultured Thermofilaceae archaeon
GCAGCCTTAGTATCTCTAGGGGGCCTGCCTCGAGAGTGAGCGAGCCGCTGCTGTCGACTTTAGTATCGCCTATGAATCCTCTCACGCTCAGTAGCATGGCACCCTCAGGAGCTGTCACGTCTACCCTCATAAGTGGTAGGAGAGGGACTCCTGCTAGCGAGTAGACGGGCTTTGCAGAGACTACTATCGTGTCGCTCCCCTCGGAGCACGCCTTTGCGGCATATGCTACAAAGCTCCCGTCACTTAAGCAGACGAGGCAGAACTCGGTGCCCTCCTCGAGCGGTGCGCGCTTAGAGATCTTGCCTTCATACCAAGCGATGCAGGATTCTCTTATGCTCTCACCGAGTGTGAAGTACTCCCAGCCTCCATCTTTCACTGGCAGCTCGGCGACTATTGTGGCGTTGACTTCCCTAGGGTTCGCGAAGACTACGGGCTCGCAAGAGGGGCAGTCGGCGGGCACGCAGTAGGGAGGGATACCACCGGTCTCTACGCTACTTAGGGGTATCACTACGGTCACAGTACTGCCGTTGACGTAGTAGTAGGCCTCAACCACCCTATAGCCGGTCGTGAGCGAGCAGTTTAGGCGTAGGGTCGGCATCCCTGAGGTGTATGAAAAGCAAGCTCCTCTACACTGGGGAGGCAGAGCGCGCGCTGTAGTCAGCAGTACTAAGCAGAGCGCTAGGACCGCTAGTAGGCGCCGCAGGAACATCGGGCACACCGGTACCGTGGAGAAGAGCGATATCTTCTATATTACCAGTTCGCCCCCTATCCTGGTGCCTCGAGTGGCGCTATTTGGCAGGAAGTTTAGAGTGTACGAGGCGCGAGTGCAATCGGGCGGAGACCCTGCGATGGCGGTGTCAGTTAAGGTGGCAGTCAACAATAGGGTGGAGAGAGGTCTGCTACTCTGCG
>CAZPLI010000097.1:919-6007 GCA_964587325.1 uncultured Thermofilaceae archaeon
GCGCGGGTCCTCGTGGGACCGAGGGAGATATGGTTGCTTTGGCGTCCAAGGTTGTGGCGTCACTAGTGGCCAGCCTGCTTTATGAGAGTAAGGCCCTTTCCGGTCTGACGGCCCCCTCTCACGTAGCGTACCTGGCGATCGCGGGTAACTCAGGCTTAGCGGATCCCGGCACTCACGGGCGCGTAACTTTAGGCAGAAGGAGAGTAAAGGCGCTCTCAAGCTTGAAGAAGGTGTCGGGGACTCTGTCTGTCTCCTATGGTGACGCCTTAGCCTCTGCGGAATACGGAGTCGAGAGGAAAGTGCGTGGCCCTATACGTGCGGTTCACGTCGCAACGACTCAGGGGCGTAGGAGGAGTAACGAGGACGCGGCCTTAACTGCCTCAGTTAAGCTGGCGAGTGGTGAAAGCGCTGTAAATATGGTAGTCGCAGTCGTTGCCGATGGAGCGGGGGGACTGGGGGCTGGGGACAGGGCGAGTACAGCAGCTGTCTCGGGCTTCTTTTCGGGAGTCATAGAATCCGCACTGCTGGGAGCTAGTAATGCCGAGTACGTGGTCGAGTACGCGCTAGCTCGTGCTAACGAGGCCGTGTTGAGCGCAGCGGAGGACGCGAGAAGGAGAATAGCCACTACGCTGACTGGAGGGCTAGCCCTTGGGGAGAGCCTCGTCATAGCTCACGTAGGCGACAGTCGCGCCTACGTAATCTTAGGGGGACAAGCAAGGAGGCTCACTGTAGACCACAAGGCTAGGCCGGGTAGTCACGTCATAACCCGCGCACTGGGTCCCGGCTTAGACTCTAAAGGAGACATCGTGAAAACACCGCTTCCCCCCGGCTCCACCCTACTACTGTGTACTGACGGTGTTACAGACCTCCTTAGGGACGAGGAGATAGGGGCCATAGCAGTTAAGCACAAGACGCCTAGCGCGCTTGCTGAGGCTGTGCTAAGCCTAGTCGAGGCGCGAGGTGCTCCAGACAACGCGACCCTCTGCCTGTTTATGAACTGGGTAGAAATCTAGTGAGGGTCAGGTCTCAGGTGGCTCACCACAGCTCAGTGCTTTTAACCGTCCTCATCCCCTAGCGAACTTAGAGAGATTGGGAGTGTCCTTAAAGGGTTACGGGCTAGCTCTGCCGTAAAGCAGGCTTAACGTGACTCCTAAGGCCATTACGGTCAGTACTGCCATCGTTATGAGCGCGTTTAATCTCTCTCGTCTGGCTACGTGGAGAGCTAGGACCAGTACTAGGGCTAGAGGCGGGGTGGACACTAGGATCCCTACTCCGACGTATGCTACCGGGCGGGCCAGGAACTCTGAGCCTGTCAGCGCGTAGATTGCTAAGCTGGCTGAGAACGCAAGTAGACTGGCTACTATGCCCATCGTCAGGACCCTCTGGGCGGCATTCTCTGGTCTCAACTCAGACACCTGGCAGAGTTATTCCTACTATCGCAAGCCCACGCGCGAGCAGCAGATAACTGAAGACTATAAGCAGGACCCCGAAGAGGGCCTTAAGGCTCTCGGTCCTCACCTTATTCATGACCTTCGTTCCCATGAACGCGCCCAGCGACACTCCAAGCACCGTGGGGGCTACCAGTATAGGGTCTACGCGGCCAGTGAGTATGTAGACCAGTGCGGCCGTACAGGCCGTTATCATGACTTTCAACTTACTGGTGGCAACAGCCACTTTCATCGGCACGTTCATGATGTTGTTCATTATCGGTACGTTAAGCACTCCACCGCCTATGCCGAGTAGGCCCGAGACTATGCCCGCCATTACTGATGCCGACAACCCCTGCAGGGACCTCGACACTTTGTATTCTACGAGCTTCCCAGTGGCTTCATCGAAGTAGGACCCTGAGAGCGAGAGAGCGCTAGCTAAGGCATCTCTTGGGGCATGTGCAAAGCTTCCTGAAGCTATTCTCTTGGCCTCAACTCTCCTGGTAAGTACTTGGTCCACTCCAACATAGGCTAGGACGCAGGACAAGGCTATGTAGAGCGCAACAGGTGGGGCCCAGAGTGACGCGAAGGCTCCAATGATCGCACCAGTAGATGAGCTTAAGCTTAGGAAGAAAGCTAACCTCAGGTTCGTGAGGCCCTGCTTAAGGTACCTTGACGCGCTGGTAATCCCTGATGCAACTACTGTGACTACTCCTATTGCTGCAGCTTGCTTGACATCGTAACCGAACACTAGGGTCAGTAGGGGAACTACGACGACGCCCCCTCCAATTCCTACTAGGGCGGCTAGGAAGCCCACGGGTATCAAGGCGAGCATTACACCGATGAGCAATATCGGGGTCAGTAGCACGAACCTCACCACCGCGAACGCTAACGCCTACTTCAGGCCATAAGTACAGTTTTAGCTTTATCTCTAAAGAACAGGCTTAGGGTTAGGTGCTCGGGAATGTGCGTGACAATTAGGATCGACGAGTCCGCCCTGTTTGCTGGGCGAGTTATGCTGGCGTATGCATGTGTGCGTGGTGTGACCGTCATAAGGGGGAGTCCTGAGTCCGACAGGATCCTGAAAGAGACCGAGGAGAAGGTTCGGAGAACGTATGACATTGAGAAACTGAGAAAGGATCCTGTCGTGAAGGCTCTGAGGAAGTTCTACTGGAAGCTCGGTATTGACCCTACTAAGCAGCGGCCCGCGTCTGAGGCTCTAGTCCGCCGCGTCCTCAGGGGCAGAAGCCTCCCCCGCATAAACAACGTAGTTGACGCTGGTAACGCTGTGTCACTGCTAACTCTTGTTCCTATAGGCATCTACGACCTCGGCCACGTACGTGGCTCTCTCGTGCTCAGGGCCGCTAGGGAAGGTGAGGAGTTCAGACCTATAGGAGGCGAACCCGAGAGGCTAACATCGCGCCAAATAGTACTGGCTGACGAGGAAAAAGTCCTTCACGTGTTCCCTTACCGCGACTCGGTGCTAACGATGGTAAGGAACGACACAATAGATGTCCTAATAGTGGCCTGTGGCGTTGAGGGCATGAACCCTGACTTAGTGGTAGAGGCAGCTCACCGCACGGCTGAGCTCGTGACACAGCTAGCAGGAGGAGAAGCAGGCGAAGTTCTAAAAGCTGGAGAGCTGTAGCCCGCGCTAAAACTACAATCGCCCTGACTCAGTTAGAAAAAATTAGAAAGATGGGAGTTCTGTACCTGCTACCTTCTCCTGGCTGCGATGATTAGCGCTATGACTACTATCGCCGCCACAACTGCCGCCACTACGACAGTGAAGTCGACTGGCAGCTCCTTCTTCACCTCTACAGGCTTCTCTGGTTGCTGTGGCTGCTGTGGTTGCTGCTCTTGCTGTACCTGTGTCTGTTGCTGTTGCTGCTGTTGCGTTGACTGGATTTGTTGCTGAGGCTGTGGCTGCTGCTCAGGAGGCTTGGGTACCACGTACTTTATCGTAACTGGCTCGGACTCGGCCTTGTTGCCAGCTAGGTCCGTCGCTACGGCCCATACTTTGACCTCGCTTGCGTTTATCGCCGGTATTACGGCGCGGTAGTTACCCGGTGTAGTTAGCGTGGCCTCTACGGACTTCTTAGTGCCTGCGACCTCGTAGTAGACGTATACGCTCTCGACTCCCCACTCCTCGTCTGCGGCCTTTACGAAGACTGTTACCTTGTCCTTACTAGCAACGGGCTTCCTAGGAGTATACATCAGAATCCTCACGGAGGGAGGACTCTCGTCGGGCGAGGCTGCGACCGTAAGCTTCTTCGACTCTCCTTTTCTTACCCTGACTTTAGCCACGGCCACGTAGCCAGCACTACCGTAGGGCAGTATTTCGAAGCTCTCATACTCGCCGTAGGCCTTGTACTCCTTAGCTTCGGGGCTTAGGTACATGTAGAGCGTGAACTCGTCGACAGCTACATCGAATCCCGGGCCCACGCTTATGGCTACTGTGTAAGCCGTCCCTCCGGAGCCAACCCATGTTCTTACGTAGATCTCGTCTGCATTGAACGTAGCTGGCTCTTTCCAGGGGTCTTTGCCTTCAGGCGCAAGTATCTCAACGCTGCCGTCCTTACTGACTTTGACTATCCTGAAGCCGTGGTGATCGCCGGTTCTCAGACTTCCTCCCGCAGTCGTAGTCACTATAAACACTGTCTTATCGTTGTAAATGACTACGGAGTCGCCATGGACATGGCCTGAGAAAACGAGCCTAACGTTATACTGCTCGACTATCCTCATGAACTCCTTGGCTGATTCCATGTGCTCCGCCCAGCTACTGTATATCTTGTCCTTGATTGCCTCCAAGTTATCCCACTTGCACTGTACTGGACCGAAGGTTCTGTACCTGAATATTGGGTGGTGCATTAGGACTATGATCACCTTGTCTTTGTGAGCCTTGGCTATTGACTCGAACCAGGAGAGCTGCGTCTTGCTCAGAAAGCCCTCAGAACCGGTGTCCATGCCCACTATTACGAAGTCGCCTATTACTCTATACCAGTCGGCCGGGCCGACATAGCGCCCATAGTACCTCTCTCTAAAGCCCCTCTCGTCAGTCTGAGAGTGCTCGTGGTTCCCAGGCACTACGAAAGTGGGCTTCCTAATACTGTTAGTGATCTCGTAGAATACCTTAAACGATGGTATGTCGCTACCGACGTCTATTGAGTCGCCAGTCACTACGACTATGTCGATGTCCAGCGTGTTGGCTAGGACCGCTTCTCCCCAGTAATAAACGTACGCTGGCCTGTCCGTAGTCACTCCCACATGGATGTCCGTGAGGTGCATTATAGTGATGCTGTTGGGATACGTCTTGAGGACCCAGAGGCTCCTAGGCTCTCTCAGCTCCTCTCCGTTAACTTCTACGTAGATGTCGTAGAGCTCGGGCTTAGCGTCCTTAGGCACCTTAACACACACCTTAACGCCGCCCTCGACTTGGTAAGTACCGACTACCTTGAGCTCGTACTCGACGCCCGGTGCCACAATCCAGGCCTTAGTCACGGACTCGGCTCCATATACTGTCACGTTGAGCACTTGGCCAGGAAGCACTACGTAAGGCGCCGAGTATCGGGGGTCAGCTATGTACTTGGTGGGTTCGGCTACAACGGTACAGGCGGCAAAGGCGAGGACCGCTAGCGCGACTGCTAGAGCTAGCAGGGAC
>CAZPLI010000098.1:0-1230 GCA_964587325.1 uncultured Thermofilaceae archaeon
AGCCAAACCCGACTCCCACTGCTAGTCCTTCGGGCATGTTGTGTAAGGCCACCGCAAGCGCAAAGAGCGTCACTGCCCTAAGTCTCCCAGGACTTACCCCCTCAAACCCAATGACTTGGTGGGCGTGGGGCACTAGTTTGTCAGCCAGACTTGCAAGCGCAGCCCCTGCGAGAAAGCCAGCTAGTGCGGGTATTAGTCCGCCTGTCTCGATCGCAGGGAGTAGAAGGCTAGTGAAGCTCGCTGCTATCATGACCCCTGCTGCGAAGCCTAGGCCCGCGTCTAACACCCTCCTTGAGGGCTGCTTAAGGACCAGTATTGGCGTGGACCCGACCGCATTGAGTAGCACTGTGAACGTGCCTCCCAGCAAGCTAAGGAGCACGGGATCGTTAGGCAGGTACGCGAGAGACCACATACTCAGAGGAACACGCACAAGTACAAAAGCTTGCCTGTCAGGTATAGCTACGGGTTACTGGAAACTAAACTAGTCCCAGCATTCTTCTCCCGGAGGGAGCGAGCATGTATCTCAGGATGCTATGTGGTGGTTGTCTCCTATAGAGCTCGTCTGCAAGCACCCTGGCCAATGTTGGGTCTAGCACGGCCATATTGTGTACGTAGTTTAGTGGGCGCGGGTAGCCGTGCAGCTTGTCCGATAGCGTTGCTAACGTAGTGAGAGCCTTGTCAAGCGCAGGGTTCAGCGCCACGGGGTATGTGGCTTGGGACACTACCCCCTGCCTGCCTATCTTGAAGTAGACTACCGAGTACTGGTTCCACTTGGAGTACACCTCTTCGATCAGCCGCCTGTAAGCTACGATGCCCTTTGGCCTACCGAACGTCCGACCCTTCAGCTCCGTGTAGACATCGCCCAACCCTCGCCAAGCGTAGTCCAGGAGCATCACGTCGTTTAGCCAGCCTAAGACCCCTTCCTGCTCAGTGAGGTACCTACTCTCAGTGTCCTTCGCCACCCAGTAGAGAGCCGCGCCGTGCTCCTTGGCCTTACTGAGGAGCGTGTGGAGGACTGTGAGGTACGCTGTCTCCTCAAGGTACACGAGGCTGTAATCTAAGGCCTCTTTGCGCCACCTCACCTCGCTAGCCGACCCGTAGAGGCTCCCGTAGAGCCGAGAGGCCTGGCTCCCTATTACCTCCAAGATCTTTACGAACTGTGCTCGAGGCTCTCCGCTTCGGAGGGCTTCCTCGACCATGCGCTTGGCATCCTCACCGACTTCGTCTAGG
>CAZPLI010000098.1:1240-5714 GCA_964587325.1 uncultured Thermofilaceae archaeon
CTCTATCGCCGCCAGCAGCTCTAGTATTGACATGAGGAGGCTGGCCCGCGACTCGCTGTAAGACTTTGGAGCTAGGACGTGTACTATTGGCGCCCTGTTACCAGTCATTCGAAGCTTAATCTCGCTCCCAATAACCTCTAAGGAAGCAGCGGAGAATACTGCCAAGCAGGCTCCCCTTCTCTCCTCTAGCACGTAGCTACCGTCTACGAAGCCCACGTGACCGAGCGGCTCGCCCTCTATGCTCGAGCCCAGCCCTTTCACGTGCTCTTCTGCCTTCCTAAGCAACTCCACGAGCTTCGACGCTAGCTCGCCTCTCACGTAGCTACTAACCATGCTAGACACCGTTCTATGCGCCGCTAGGGGGTAAATATAGCAAGGCCCCGCTTAGCCGCGTTACTACTATATCGCTCAGGCGTCGTAAGAGGTGGGTGATCGTAACGAGGTACGCGTTAGTCGTCATCGACATGCAGGAGAAGCTACTCCCCCTTATACGCGGGTGGAGAGAAGTACTAACCAACGTTATCAAGCTGGTCAAGACTGCCAAGGTCTTAGAGATCCCTATAGTCGCCACAGAGCAGTACCCTAAGGGGCTGGGCAGAACGGTGCCCGAGCTGGTCGAGCTCCTAGGTGTTAGGCCTCTCGAGAAGACCACGTTCAGCTGCTTCGGCGCCAAAGGCTTTGAGGAGAAACTCAGAGAGCTCAGAGCCGATGCCTTGATAGTGACTGGCATTGAGGCCCATATCTGCGTCACTCAGACCGTGCTAGACGCCCTAGACAGAGGCTTCAAGGTGTATGTACCGGCAGACGCTACTGGGTCTAGGAGAGAACTCGACTGGCTAATAGCTCTAGACAGAATGCGGGCGCACGGCGCAGACGTGGCCACGACAGAGATGGTAATGTTCGAGCTCATACACGACGCAGCACGCCCCGAGTTCAAAGAGATACTCAAACTAGTCAAAGAACACTCATAGGCTGCACGGGCCGAGGTACGTGCCTACCGCCTATATGGGAAGAGGCTTAGTACGGGAACCGGTTATAAGAGTGATGACAACAGTTTGGCGCGCCGCACGGAGTCAAGGTCTACGAGGCTCCTTAGCGGCGCGCTAGTAGTCGTGGGCTTAGCTGTCGTGGCTGCGTGGCTCTGTGTGAGAAATACGACCCTTTAGTCGTAGCTACTCTCTGCGCAGTGTTCGCCGTGGCCGCTACCATACTCGTGTGCGAGTTTGGGAAAAGCGCGTTAAAGAAGTAGGAAACTGTAAAGGCCACAGCCTCACCATAGTATGTAGAAGTCGTCGTAGTCGCCACGGGGTTCCTCCCAGTGCACCTCGACCTTGTCTACACGTGCAAGCGGCGGACCCCTATGGCACCACTCTATTGCGCGCTTAACAGCCTCCTCCTCCCCCTCGAACACCGCCTCGACTCGGCCATCGGGAAGATTTCTAACGAAGCCCTTTAGCCCTAGGCTCTTAGCTACTCTCCGAGTGTTTGCTCTGAAGAAGACTCCCTGCACCCTGCCACTGATATACACGTGGGCCCGTACGATCCCCAAGACTGGCACCCAGAAAGGTCCGGCTCTGGCGTAGTCTTAAGTGTTGCCGCCAGAACCGTAGGCAGGAGCATGCCCTTCATAGGGGCTCTTGGCCGAGCTACTTGGCAGGATCGAGATAGACAAGAGTCTTGGTGAAAGAGACATAGCAATCCATTAAAGAGAGGCGGAGAGTATAGCATGATGATTGAGCTTCCCGTGTTTAAAGCTAGAAGCCAGCCAAAACTCTCTCAAGCACTACTCGCTAGGAGCTTCGCGCGAGATCCTTCGAAGGGGCCGTTAAGTCTTGAAGTGGCATCTAGGGTCCTGTTTGCTGCTTATGGTTGTACTGCTAGGAAATGGGGACTGCCGCTCCGCACAGCCCCCTCAGCTGGCGCTACCTACCCCTTGTCCATCAGGGCCGTGGTCAGAGACGTGGAGGGGCTGGAGCCAGGAGTCTACGTCTACTCGTCTGTCTCGCCGCTAGAGCATGGACTCTCGCCGAGTGGCGGTAGTACGGAGGGTGACGCCCCCCTCACGATTCTCGTGGACTGTGAACCTGAGAGGACTACGAGGGTCTACGGTGGTAGAGGGTACATGTACATTAACGAGGAGGTAGGGCATGTAGTGCAGTGCGTTGCAGTGGAGAGCGGCGTGCTTGGGCTCACCTTTAGGGCCCGCATTAGGCCTGCTACTCGGGGCACAGTCGCCGAGATAGACGTCTACCCGGCAGAGAGCGTGGAGCTTCCTGAGCCGCTGACCGAGAAGGAGCTAGGCGCCGAGGAGGCTCTGTTGAGGAGAAGGTCTGTCAGGAAATACTCGCCTCGATCCTTGAGCATAGAGGAAGTTGAGTACATACTGTCGTGTGCGGTGGGACCCAGTAGAGCCAGCAAGACCTACCCTCCTACTCCTCGCTACACTGCAAAGCTTTACCTCGCAGTGAGGAACGTTGAGGACTTGAAGCCCGGCGTCTACTCCTTTGAGCCTGGCGAGGGCCTAGAGCTCTTGAAGACCGGAGACCCCTCCTCGGCGCTATCAGCTGCGGCTCTCAGGCAGAGCTGGGTCAGAGAAGCCCCAGCTAACGTGGTAATAGCGTCGTCACGCGATGCTTGGGAGTCTGAGGTCGAGGCCGGAATGGCGGGCCAGAATGTTTGCCTAGCCGCTACTGCGATAGGTCTGGGCACCGTTACGATAGGCGCCTTTTACGACGACGAAGTGGCCAGCGTACTGGGGATAGAAGAGAGACCCCTCTATATACTGCCTATTGGTGCGCCTGTGTAACAAACCCTGCCCATAGCTTAAGCAAATGCGGGCACAGCAGTCTCGCTTAGGTCTCTGTGCGCTAGCTCGCGAACCCGAAGAGCGACGTATGCCAACTACGTTTTACGAGTCGCTTCTGTATCTTATGCTTCAGCGCAGCAGACCTTCAAGGTACTGAACAATATCTCTTACAGCCTCTCTATGGACTTTGTCCATTTCTTTACGGTCAATTACTCCACTAAGCCTAGACAGCGGAAGTAGTACCCTGTATAGCCTCGCCCTAGTTTCCTCGTCTTCGAGTGGGATCGCTTGAATCACGCTGAGCATTCTCTGGTTGATTACACCTGCCCTCAGCGCCCCTTCTGCGGCTCTTAGTACGTCTTCTCTTGCGACGTGCTTGGGGAAGCCCGTTACTACCGGCGGTCTTTCGGGAGGCCTTTCAGTCGGCGGCTTCGCGGCTGGCTTCGGTAGAACCGGAGTTGGTGGCCGCTCTTTTAGAGGAGGTTTAGGTGGCGGAGCTGGAGGCTTCGGGAGAGCAACCTTAGGCACTCTCTCCCTTATCTTCTCTAAATGCTCTCTCGGCACCGTGGGCGGCTTCACTTTCGTGGCTAGCTCTCTGATGCGCTCAGGCCTCACCTCTGCGGGCCTAACTTCTCTAACTCGCCTTACAGCCGGGAGAGCCTCCTTTATGCCGACTAGTTTCTCTGCAACTTCTCTCCTCCTAAATACAAACAGGCTGACCGAGGCGGCTACGGCAACAAGGACTGTAAGGGCTATGAGCGGCACGTTGTAAGTTCTCTCCCACAGCGCTCTCAGCTTAATAGGCTTGTCGACTTTGACAGTCAGCTCGGCCGCTGAGATAACCTGTCCAGTGTCCTCTCTGACCCACCCCTTGAACGCGAAGCCTGTGAAGGGCGTGTCTGATACGGTCTCGGACTCGATCTTTACTCGAACAGTGGTTCCCTCGTCGTACCAGCCGTCGGGCGAGGGCGGGTCTAGTATGGCCTTAGCGTGCTCGCCTACCACTGTGAGCTTGAACTGGTGTTTCCAGACCACGTTCACTGTGAGGGGCCTCGTGACCTTGACCGCAACTCTCCTCTCGCTGCTAGAGACATCGCCGTACCACCCGGCAAACACGTACCGCTCGACGTCGCTCACGTATACAGCGTCGCTCTTAATCTCCAAGTTAGCGACCGCGCCCTCGTCGTACCACCCTTCGCCCAGTGTGACTCCGCTAGCCTTCCCTATTGGGTCATTGACCTTGACGTAGTACTGCCTGGAGTACAAGACCTCTACTACTACCGGCTTGTCCATTAGGAACTCCCTAACGGGGTCCTTGACTCCGTCCGACCAGGACATAAACAGTAGTCGCGTTGCGTTGCCGAAGTTCACTTCCTGTGGAACTTCGACCACGATCTTGCGGCCTGGGTCTACCCACATGCGTAGGGGTAGCTTCTCCTTGCGACCAAGCACGTTGATCTCAAAGGAGTACCTGCATAGGATTTCCAGCTTGAAGTAGGGGCCTGTGTACTGGAACACTACTGTGGCTCCAGGTTCGGCCATTTCTTTGCTCTTCTTGGCCAGATAGCCGTACTTATCAACCTCGACGCTATCTGACACGCTAACCTCGTAGGCGTCTCCCCCGGGCAACCTGAGGACTGCCGTTTCGCCAGCCCTCAGTTCCTTCTC
>CAZPLI010000099.1:0-5623 GCA_964587325.1 uncultured Thermofilaceae archaeon
GTACGTGAAGCTCGTTGAAGAGAAGGAACTCGAGCTGAGGTTCGGCGAGGAGTACTTGAGGTATAAGGAGAGGACGCCCTTCCTAATACCGAGGTTTCGCAGAAGAGCTGCGTCTTAGTGCTCCAGTGTTCCGGAGGACTTCGGAACCTCTCTGCTACGAAAGCCCCTTAGAGGCGGCCGGGCGAGGTCTCCTGGGGGATGGCATGGAGCTCGGCTCACTGGGAGCCAGAGTGCTCCTGCTCTCCTGCCTGTGTATAGCTGCACTCGTCACTGCGTTGCTAGTCGCCGGAGGGCTTAGGTCTGCTGCGAGACCCGTATTGTCTCCAGTGACGGTGAAAGTCGTCGGGCTAGAGCCTGTGAACGTGACGCTAGCTCAGGAGGAGATCGACAGAGTGCTGGAGCTGGCTCAGAGTAGCAGAGAGTTCCGAGAGCTACTAGAGGAAGGGTTTAGAGTAGTAGACGCCCACCCAGTATTCAAGTGTAAGGTGCACCTAGAGGACGGCGTGTTGAAGATAGAAAGCGTAGAGCGGATAGGGGTCACACTGATTCTGGAGAGGGACGGAGAGAGAGCGTACGCGCTAGTGTACTCGGATGGGAGAGTCATGGTCTCGAAGGGAAGCCTCGCAATCTCTCTGCCCTAAGGGGAGAGGTATGGACCGCGTACTCCTAGCTCTATCTCTAGTGTTCTTTGCCTCGACGCTCGCCCTCTTCCTCGAACTGCTGTCGCCCTCTGGGATCAGAGTAGTGCTCGTAGGCTCCAGCGTTAAGGTACTTGAGATACCGGACGTGTACTCGCGTTTCGACGTGGCTATAGCTGCAGCCTCTGCGTTTGCAGCGGGAGCCAGCGCCTCAGCAATACTGATAAGGTCTCAGAGGAGAGAGGCCCAATTTCCCAGGTTTGTAGAGAGTGAGAGGAGAGTCTACGAGTTCCTGCTCGAAAGAGGAGAAGAGGCATACCAGTGCGAGATCTGCGAGGCTTTAGGGTTGTCGAAGAGCACGGTGAGCGAGATCGTCAGGAGGCTAGAGTTCTGCGGGTTGGTAGAGGTAAAGAGGAGGGGCTCAGGAACTTGGTAGTACTGAAGTAGGTGATTTAGCGCATAGGCGTCCGCGAGCGACACTTTTATCATACACTACAGCTCCGCTTTAGACACCGAGCGCGTATGCGAAGCAAAGCACTCGGGCTAGCCCTCCTAGCAGCCCTAACTCTCGTCTGGGGGACCTCGTTCCCCGCCATAAAGGTCGTAGTACCTCTCCTCGGCGCGGACTCCTACGTCTATCTCCGTTTTGCAATGGCCACTCTAGCGTTGACCCCGTATGCGGCCTACCGCTTAGCTAAGAGCTCAAATAGCCTCAAGAGAGCCCTCGTTCCCGGCGTGGTGTTAGGCGTCGCATACTTCGCTGGCATATGGCTCCAAGGCTTCGGAATGGAGTTCACCACAGCAACGAACGCAGGCTTCATTACTAGCCTCTACATACCAATAGTCTATGCAATAGACGTCTTAGCCTTCAAGTCTAGGTACGGTGCAAGCTTCATCGTCTCAGCCGTCCTCTCCGTCCTCGGCCTCTACTTGATCAGCGGCGGAGTGAGCGGAGTAAACCTGGGAGACCTACTCGTCCTAGGCGGAGCATTCGCGTGGGCACTCCACGTAGTAGCTGTTGACAGGTTCGCAAGTAGCCACCACGCCCTAGACCTCGTGTTCATCCAGTACCTGGTGACCACGCTCTTGGGCGGCGCACTAGTAGGCTTCAGCCTAGACGTAAGCGCGCTCGGGCAAGTCCTCCCCATAATACTATACCTCGCTCTCGCGTGCTCCGTACTTGCTGGCGCTCTTCAAGTAGTGGGTCAGCGCTACACGACTCCCTCCGAGGCTGCACTAGTGTACACTCTCGAGCCCGTATTCGCCGCCTTATTCTCCTATGCCTTACTCGGCGAGACGCTCAGCGGGGCAAGGCTACTAGGTGCCGCACTAATCCTGATATCAGTCACTATAGCGTCTTGGAGTATAACCAGTAGCAGTAGGAGATAGGGAAACCTGAGCTTACTACTTGCCAGCTGCGGGCCCCATCTCAATCGCGCATGCCAGTCCTCGCCAGGGTACACTAAGCTCACGGTGGTCTGGGAGCTGGAAAGCTGAAGTACTTGCTCCACAGCCCCTTCCTGCAGCAGTAGCATTTTTCGCCTTTACTCCGGCCACCTTCTTTGGGGCGCTAATGACGGGCGTGTTCGTATTGTGCGAGCCTTCAGGCTCAGTACAGCGGCGTTTCCGTGTTCAGAGACATTAATCTTCGTTTCAGAATTGCACTGAAGGTAAAGCAAGGCTAGGACTAACGTTAGGACTCACGCGCGAGGGCTAGGGAAGCGTCTTCCTCGGGGAATACGATTACTACGTCGATGTCTTCGGGCCCGACGAACTTGGCAGCCTCGTACCCGACGATTCCTAGAAAGTGAGTGTCGTAAAGGTACCTCCAAGTCTCTATGTAGCCGTAGGGGTTCTTTGTGACTACTTTGTCGATAGCTTTCTCTATTAGCCTGTGCGTGAGAATCCTCTCGACGAGTTTCCTTGAGGTCACCTTCTCGGGGATATTAGTCAGGCTCGTGTATCTCCATAGGACTTGCGAAGGTATCCCCACTTTGCTCTCTAGCTCCTCAAAGGTGTAGAAACCCTTCAACGAGTTGAGCAGCTTAACGATCATGTAGGGGGAGTCTGCTCTCCTAGCCTTGGACAAGGACTTGGCCCGGAAACCCAGCTCCTGCAGGGGGTATTTAACAGTAACTTGCCAGTACTGCGCTATGCGAGAGAAAAGAGAACGAAGAGGCTAGAATTGGACATCAATGTGCAGTATTAAGGGCTAGTATTGCTTAGGGCACAGGACTAGCTCGTAATTACATTTAATTAGCTATAGAATTAGAAGCTACAAGCTACGAAAAAGCTGAGGGGCAAAGAACGCGGGAAGACCCTATACTTTCTCTGAGTGGAACTCACAGTAGGGGTCTCCTTTCGCTATACACTTCCGCTCCATTACTCTTAGGTCAGTACCGAGTAGCTCTGATATCAAGCCGCTCAAGTGTCCTCTAATAAACTGGCTCGCAGGCCTGCCTGAGCCTCTGAATACTTTACACTCTATTGAGTCGTAAAGCCTCATAACGATATTCATTGAGCGCAAGTCGTACGTGACAAGCTCTACTCGCCCCCAACCGCTAGCCTGGTAGACCTTGAGGATCTCGATTAGAAGCTCCTTCCCTTTCAAGCCGAGTCTCTCAGATAGGTACTTAGCGAGGAACTTCCCGCCGGAGTACGCTAGGTGGTAGAGAAAGACCGCAGCCACACCCCCAAGCTTCTCGTATATCCCCCTAATCATCTCCTGAAAGTCTGGCTCTAGGACCATCACTGACCTGACGCCCGGCAGGACATATATGGGGAAAGCAAACTCGTCTAGCATGAAGCCCTTGACAGGAGGCTTCTTCGCGTAAACCCTACTACCAGTCACGGCCTCTAGCTCCCTTCTAACTCGACCAATATCGACATCTAGGCCCGTAAGATCTGCAAAGAGAAACACAGGCGTCCTCTCCCACTCGGGTAGCGAGTGGGCACTTATATTTAGTATGTTAATGTTATATTTAGCAATAACCTCTAACGCTCTCTTTAGTTGACCAGGCCTATTTGGAACAGTAAAGTAGAACTCGAGTATGTCTCTGTCCCTAGCATACACCATCCAGGGTATATATCTCTCAAATACGGTCACAGTATCACCTATGTATGCAGAGACCGTTTTAGAACCTTAAGGAAATTTTTAAAGATATCGATTGACTGTTCAGGAGTTTTCTTTTGTATATACTTAGAAATAAGGAAAAATATACCTAAAAACACTTTTGAGCTTCTATATCAATCATTAACTATATAAATAATTATCCATGGATGAACAGGCAACAGCACTAGATCAATTAATCTAAGTATGCCATAGTAAGTTAAACGGTGTATACTTTACTTGACATCGAGCGTGGTATGACATGTGCATCCAACGGTAGGAAAAAGGAGGAGCATCTTTTATTAAAAAGAATAGGTAGCGGAATAAAATTCTATACATGCTTGAACGAAATTCTACTATAGACGCTCTAGATTACTACTAATCCCTATATACTTACAGTAAATGATCAGCAGGAATAGCAGGAATCATAAATCGACCTATTTAAACTTTGCCAGAAAATATAAATTAGTGTGCAGCACTCTCAATGCGCAGAAAAGAGTAGAAGGCAGATAGGTGAGCCGTATGGAGAAAGCGAAGGTTCAGCTTATAGCTGTCGCCATTATCGCCCTGCTTGTTGGTGTCGCTATCGGCTACGTAATTAAGCCTACTCCTCCGCCGCCTCCACCGCCTACTGAGCTCGAGGCTAAGTATAAACAGTGCTTGGCTGAAAAGGAGAGTTTGTCTAAGAAAGTTGGCGAGCTGGAGAGTAAAATTGCCGAGTACGAGAAGAAGATTAAGGAGTTAGAAGCTAAAGTCGTCCCGAAGCCCTTCGAAGGAGTGAAGATCACTGTGCTAGTGCATTCTGGCCATCAGGCCGTACCATGGAAGGTGTATGCTGACGAGATTAAGAAGCTGTACGGTATAGAGCTGGAAGTCGTGGAGGCTCCTCCAGAGGAGCTGTACACTAAAGCCCTGCTGGGCATAAGGGAGTCCCCCGCCAAGTATGACATCGTACAGTTCAACAGCGCGTTCATTGCAGAGCTCGCTCCCTATCTGCTACCTCTAGACGACTACATAATGAGGCCCGGCGAGGGCGGTGTGGCCTGGGGCGACATTCTGCCGGCCTTCAGGAAGTACCAGAACATGTGGGCCGGCAAGATCTACTCGCTGACTCTAGATGGTGATATATTCTTCCTGTACTACAGGAAGGATCTGTTCAGCTGCCCGGTAGAGAGGGAGGCCTTCAAGGCCAAGTATGGCTACGAGCTACGCCCGCCGAGGACCTGGAAGGAGTTCCTAGACATCGCCGAGTTCTTCACTAGGAAGAAGGGCGAGACCCTCTGTGGCCAGCCTCTGCAGAGAGACTTCTACGGTGCGGCCTTCCAGCTGAAGAAGCCCAGAATCTTCTACTGGTACCTGTTCGTGTACTGGCCGCACATAGCTGCTGAGCGCAACGGCGACCCGCACTACTTCGACCCTGAGACTATGAAGCCTCTGATTAACAGCAAGGCTGCCGTAGAGGCTCTAGAGGTCCTTAAGAAGGCGCTGAACTACATGCCGCCGGGCGTACTGGCCTGGGAGTGGGACGAGTGCTTCACCGCGTTCATGAAGGAGGGCTACGTGGCTATGACTATACACTGGCCCGACGAGGGCAAGAGGGCCCCCGAGCTAGCCCCGCTACCCATACCTAACCCGCCGAAGCCTGAGCTAGGCGTTGCCCTGCCTCCGGGTGTCGAGAAGGACGGCGTGCTCTACCAGTACACTATGATCGACGCCGCCTGGGTCGCTGGCATCGCTAAGAACAGCAAGAACCCGGACGCCGCGTGGGCTGTGCTGAGCTTCATGTGCAGCCCCGAGCATGACCTAGAGAGAGTTATGGCGCCCACCGACTACATGCCCGACACAGGCCACGACCCGTACAGGTTCTCCCATATCT
>CAZPLI010000100.1:0-803 GCA_964587325.1 uncultured Thermofilaceae archaeon
GTATCTCGCTGCCTAGCGACGGTAAGCTGTCCACGTATAACAGTATGTCAATGTTGACATCGCCTAGGCACAGGACCCTCGGCACGCGAGCCACCTACGTGAGTTCTCTGAGGAAGGAGCGTATTTCCTGTGCACTCTCCTTCAAGCTGGAGACGTTAACGTCCGTCATTTTCACGCTTAGCCCGTATTTCCTAAACGCCCTCTCTAGCTCCTCCATAAAGACGCCCTTACCTTTGATTTTCTCGTAGCGCCCTGCCTCGGCCGGGTTACCGCCAACCCAGCCGGTGCTGGTTTCAGTAACTCCACAAGAGGGGCTACCTCGTATCCCGATGATGCTCACTACCTTGATGCCATTTTTCTCGAATTCGAGTGCTAGCCTGGCAGCCTCCTCTGCCAAGCGCTTACAATACCTCCTGAAGCCTACTGAGTCGTACTGATCCCGGACTTGCCACCACCTCTTAAGGCCCAGGTATCCCGTTTCGGGACAGGGGAGCTGGATTATTCCGAGCTTAAATTCTCGCAAGACGTCGACTATCTCTTCAAGCATTCCCTCTCTGACCGCGAGTCTCCTAACGACTGAGTTCTGATTAAGGACGCAGTGCGATACGAAGACCACTCTCATGCCTCTGGCGTCTCCCATAGGGCTAGTCGACAAGCCTGTCGCCCCCTCACGGTATGCCCTTATCGGCCAGTATCTTCACGGCCTCCAGTGCCGTGAGAATGGCGCGTCTCTCAGCCTCCTCGTTTCTTCTGCGCATCTCTTCGTCTTTAGGAACTTCGATTACAGCGCACACCGCACCTGC
>CAZPLI010000100.1:813-5552 GCA_964587325.1 uncultured Thermofilaceae archaeon
CCTGCAAGAGCACCCTTTATGCTTGAGACTACGAATATTGCTGCCGCCTCCATCTCGGACAATACCACGCCAGCCCGCACCCAAGCGTTCCACCTATTCATCCAGATCTCTCTAGCGGGCTGGTTCTCGGGCTCGACCTCACAGTAAAAGGAGTCCTTAGTGTGAAAGACCCCGACATGGAACCTGTAGCCGAGTTTACTAGCCGCCTCTACCAGTGCTGAGACTACTCGGTAGTCAGCTAGAGCCGGGTATTCAATGGGAACGTACTGCCTAGTAGTGCCCTCATCTCTCACGGCTCCCGTGGCTATTCCCAAGTCTCCGGGCTTTACGTCAGGCCTTACAGCTCCGCTAGTCCCGACTCTGATAAAGACTTTAGCTCCTACACGTATCAGCTCCTCGACAGCTATTGCTGCAGAGGGAGACCCTATCCCCGTTGATGTGGCCGAGACTGGAACGCCCTTGTACCTACCTGTGTACGTAAGATATTCCCTATTCTGTGCTACGAAGTGCGCCTCCTCCCAGAATTCGGCTATCTTAGGAACCCTTCCTGGGTCGCCAGGGAGGAGAACGTAAGGGGCGACATCACCCGGCTTGCATCTAATGTGGTACTGAATCTGATCCATAGACAAGTGTGCCACCCCCGGTAGCACTAATCTTTCCCCGCCGGTGCGATTAAACTATGCGGTCTGCACGTCGCGCTCAGTCAAGCTAAACGCGAGCTCGACGGCTTCTCGAGGTGAAGATGCACTATACACAGTTAGTGGCCCAATGCGCCTGCCCGCTAGCAGGTCCGCTACACCTCCCGTACCCTTAATGGCAACAACGGGTTTCCCGTAGGCTAGGGCTAAGCCCACCTCGGACAGAGTGCCTGCTGTTCCTCCTACGACTATGACGACGTCGCCAGCTAAGACATTAATGGCATTACGAGCCTGCGACATGCCTGTGGGTATCGCTATGTCAACGTAGGGGTTGGCTTCATCTCGGTTGAAGCCCGGGAGTATACCGACTGTTAGCCCACCTGCCTTCTTTGCGCCACGTGCAGCGGCTTCCATCACGCCGCCTCGCCCGCCGCAGACTAGGATTGCGCCCTTCTCAGCGATAAGCCTCCCAACCTCCTCCGCTATGCGAAGCACTCTCTGGTCGGTCTCCTTACTACCCCCTATTACAGTCACGTAGACCTTAGGCATGTGTCTCTAGCCCTCGAGAGTATACCTTATCCGCGTTATGCCTCTGCCCTTACTCTCCCGCTTAAGCAGCAACACGGTGCCCACTTCTCCAGTGCGTGCGACGTGGGTGCCCCCGCAAGGAACTCCATAGAGCTCCTCTATCTCTACGATCCTAACGGTCTCTATGCCTTCGTGCAGCTCAGTAAGTTCCTCTCCAAACCTCTTCAGGTACTCCTCGGCCTCGTCCCGAGACAGCCAGAACACCTTGACGGACAAGTCTTTCTCGATTACCTCGCGGACCACCTCAGCGAGCCTTGGAAGATCATCGCGCTTTATGCGGGCCGTGAAGTCCAAGTGGCTTTGCTCCAGCCCTAGGGCACTACTGGCAAATCTCACGCTTAGTCCAAAGAGCTTCTTGACTGCATACCCAATAATGTGAGCAGCAGTGTGCATTCTCATGAGCCTGTAACGCCTGTTCCAGTCTATGACCCCTTGTACTTGGTCCCCGATCGAGGGCTCACGACCCTCAACGCTTCCCAGATGCACTATTCGACCTCCTTCCTCAACTACAGAGTTTACCTTCATTCTCCACTCGGAACTCTCAAGAACCCCCGTATCGTGAGGCTGGCCTCCTCCACCCGGGTAAAAGGCCGTAGCGTCTAGGACGACTGCGAATACGTCGCCCCGGCGCTCGACAGAGACCACTTGAGCGTTAAAGTTCTTCATGTACTGGTCCTCATAGTAGAGCCTCCTAGTCATAAGGCCCCACCTCGCCACACATAGTTCTAAAAACTAGTTAAGGCCTTATTCTTAATGAGAATGAGGACGGAGTGATGAGGCTTAGCCCCACCACAGACTCGGTGAAGAGACCGGCAGGAGCTGACCTCTGTTCCAGCGCGCTATCTTGGAACGATTCTTGTACAGACAGCGTCTAGCCCCAATAGCATTCTAAGGAGGTTACCCTTCCTCTGGCCAGACCCTATGACCACGTCAATTCCCCTTCTTGCCGCCAGCGCAGCACATGCGAGCTTAAGCCCGATGCCTCCAGTGACGTCTATCCCTGAGGCCGAGCCGGTAAGTTCCTCGGCCTCAGCAAGTGATAGCTGCTCTAAGAGCTTTGCATCGGGATCTAGCCTTGGATCGCTGCTGTAGACTCCGTCTACGTCCACTGCGTAGACTAGGCGTTCTGCTTTCAAGCGCACAGCAAGCTCGGCTGCCAGTACGTCCCCTGAGACTATGGAGAACCCCTTGGCTTTATCAGGGACCACGTCTCCAAATGCTACAGGTACAGCGCCTATATCTACAAGTAGCTCTAGAGGTCTAGCGAAGATTTCGACAGGGCGCCCATCTTCTGCTACTAGGAAGGCAGAGGTCTGAACAGGCACTGCTGGGACGCCAGCATCGATAAGAGCGCGTGTCACCTCGGCATTGAGCACGGTCATCCAGTATCGTGTCTCCGCTAGGCCCTTGAGGGAGGACGCAGGAAGCCCTTCACGTACTCTGTACTTCTTAGCCATAGGGTGTCCATAGCTACCGCCGCCATGAACCACTATTAGGCGTAATGAGGCGCAGGCTTCGGCAATTTCCTCAGCGACTCTGAGGAGGACGTCTCTCCTAATGGTGAAAGGTCTCTTCTTGTCCGTGATTAATGAGCCGCCGAGCTTAACGACTACTAATGGCATACTATCGCCTTTACAAAAAGAGGGGAGGCAAAAAGTGGTGTCGCTTCAACCTCTGCTGTCAAGAGCCTTCTCTCCTACAGCTCTTAGTATTCTCTGATCGATACGAAGTAGGCCAGCCCCTCTAGGAGCCTCTTTGCCTCAGTGTCAGGTAGAGGTGCGAGACTCTCAATAGCCTTCTTCACCCACTCGTCTCTCAGCTTCTCGGCTCTCTCGCGCGCGGAGGTCTTCTCCTCTATTAGCTTGATTGCGCACTTGGCGTCGTCGTAGGTTACTACGTCCTTGCGTAGGATGGAGAGTAGCTCGTCTCTGTCGCTTCCACTCAGCTCGTCTAGGGCTAGGGCGACTACGACGTTGCCTAGCTTGTGCTCGACGATGTCCTGCCCGACCTTCTTTCCGGTCAGCTCCTCCTTGCCGAAGAGGTCGAGAATGTCGTCGCCTACCTGGAACGCTATTCCCAAGGCCTCACCGTACTCACCCAAGGCGTTGACTAAGTCCTCGGGCGCACCCACGGACATTGCGCCGAACATGCAGGCCGTGCGGATCAGTACTGATGTCTTCTTCCTAACCATGTCCATGTAGTCGTCGAGCGTGACTACCTTGTAGCGGTGCTCGACCACATATGGCTCGTCAAGGCGACCAGCTTGCTCGAACAGTATGTCAAGCCTCTCGCCCTCCACTAGCACTTTTATGGTCTCAGTGAGAATCTCTGTGAACCTCGGGGGGTCGGGAGTGTCGTTGAGAGCCTCAGATATCGACTCTCTGTAGTGAACTGCGACCAAGATCGCAATGCTCAGACCGTACTTCTTCCAAACAGTGGGCTGCCCCCTTCTTTTCTCGCTGTGGTCTATGATGTCGTCGAGTATTAGTGAGTAGTTGTGTGTCAGCTCCACAGCAGCGGCAGCTGGCAACGCCTTGTCTTGGGGCCCTCCGGCAGCCTCAGCCGACAGCAAAGTTAGTGCAGGCCTAATCCTCTTACCGCCCACTCTTATCGGGTAGAGGACTGGCTCCTTGAAGGCCTCACTAACGTGGCGGAGAAGGTATTTCTCCATCACGGGGTCTACCTTCTTTCCGGTTTCGATGAGGCGCTTAAGGGCCTCCTTAGCCAGGGCCTCCGAGACCATTCGGACACCTCGGCAAGAGACTAAAATTATTTAGACATCTAAATAACCTAACGGCGCGGCAGGCCGGGGGTAGTGCTGTGAGAATCGAGACAGGCCCCCGGAAGACCCCAGACGGCTACTACCTGATAGTAGTAGAGGGCTCAGACCACGAGCTAGGCGTTGTAGAGCAGCTCGCCGCCGAGGCTGGGGCAGAGGTCGAGCGAGCTGGCAATGTCTTATTTATCAAGGTTAAATCTAGAAGCCTGAGAGACAAGTTGTATAGGAGGATGAAAAGGTCCTTCGCTGAGGCCAGAAGCCAGTGAAGAGCCCTGGAACAGCTGACCCTCTGATATAACGAGGACGCCGAGACCACTGCTTGAGAATATATTCAAGACGGGCTCTCGTTGCGGGGAAGAGTATAACAGAATTACAACCCCGCTCCAAGACAAGTAAGGGAATAGACATGGACGTAGAGCGTATCTCGCGGGCTATGGACTACCTCACGGGCAAGAGGGGGTTCTATGCGCTCCTCTACGTGCTAGGCTTCCTAGTTCTGTTGCCCTACGCCTTGAAGGGTTACTCCTGGCACGAGATGTGGGACGTGATCAAGGAGGTAGTGGTGTACAACGCGATCATATATATAGGCTAGTAGACCTTGTCTGGCCTTCCGTCTCTCTACACGTGCTTGCACTAGCCCTGATAGCCGCCGTCGCAGTCTGGGGCGAGAAGGTCGCCAAAGCCTTCAACGCCTACGTGTTCGCGGTCTACCTCATGATAGCCATAGGCCAGGG
>CAZPLI010000101.1:0-1201 GCA_964587325.1 uncultured Thermofilaceae archaeon
TCGACAGTCTCGCCAGGTGGGGCGGCTGCTAACACTGCTGTTGCACTCGCTCGCTTAGGCGTTAGCACAGGCTTCATCGGCTGTATAGGCGAGGACCCTCTCGGGTGGGCGCTGCGCGAGGACTTCAGGAGAGAAGGCGTAGACATCAGTCTGTTGGCGTCTAGTCCGGAAGACTCGACAGGATTCGTTGTGGTCGTAGTCACTAAGGGAGGAGAACGCACAATGCTAGGTTATAGAGGAGCTAACAGGCGCCTGAAACCCAGCGACGTGCGCCCGGGCTATTTTGAAGGCGCACAGCTACTTTTCGTCTCCGGCTATGCTTTACTCGAAGAGACTCAGAAAAGCGCCGCGATTAAGGCTGTGGAGATAGCTAAAGAGCGAGGTCTCAAAGTCGTTATGGACGCTTCCGAGGCCTTAGCGCGGCTAGGCTGGGAAAGAGTCCGGGACTACGTTGGTAAGATAGACGTGCTCTTGGCTAACGAGAGAGAAATCGAACTACTAACTGGAGGGGGCTGCGGTGACGAGTTAGTAGGCAAGCTTGCTGACGTAGTAGTGGTCAAGAAAGGGGCTGAGGGGGCTGTAGCTTACAGTGAAGGCTGTGAAGTCTCCAGAAGCGCCTTTGAAGTCCAAGTAGTTGATACGACTGGTGCAGGCGATGCTTTCAATGCAGGCTTCATATTTGCCTACTTGTGCGGGCTCCCTTTAGGCCAGTCTCTAGTCGTAGCCAATGCTGTAGCAGGGTTTAAATGCGAAGGCAAGGGTGCCAGACACCTGCCTGATCCGCCCGCTCTATTCTCATTCCTGCAGAAAAGAGGCGAGAAGAGGGTTGCCGAAATAATCTCTACATGCCTCTTTGCTGCAGGAAAACGCTTATCGACTCGGCAAGCATAAGTCTAAATGCTAAGGGGGTTCCTGAGAATGTCGGCCCAAGAGTTTGAAGTCGAATGGGCAAGAGAATTCTATGGCAAGAGACTCTCGTCATTAGAAGAGCTCTTCGGAGTCAAGAAACCCATCATAGGGATGGTTCACTTACCTCCCCTTCCCGGCTCGCCTGCCTACCGCGGAGAGCCCATGGAGGAAATCATTGAATTCGCGCTGAGAGACGCTCTTAACCTCGTAGAAGGTGGAGTCGATGGACTAATAGTAGAGAACATGTGGGACTTGCCTTACTTTGTCGGCGAGTCCGTGCCTCCGGAGGAAA
>CAZPLI010000101.1:1211-4064 GCA_964587325.1 uncultured Thermofilaceae archaeon
TAGCGGCGCAGGCAGTAATTACCAGAGAGGTCGTCAAAAGCGTGAACGTTCCTGTAGGTGTCAACATAATTCATAACGGCTGGAGGGGCGAGATAGCCATAGCGAAAGCTGCGGGAGCCAAATTCATCCGCGTATGTCTGCTGACGGGAGCTATGGTATGGGACACGGGCGAGATAGACCATGGATGTGCGGCTAAGCTCCTGAGGCTGAGGAAGGCCCTTTATGCAGAGGACGTCAAACTCTTTGCAGACATACTCAAGAAGCATGCAGTGATGTTCCCCGGCATAGACCTAAAGACGCACGTAGAGTGGACCGAGTTCTACATGGCCGATGCCCTAATAGTAACGGGCAGAATGACTGGCGCGCCGCCTTCAGTAGAGACTGTCGCTGAAGTGAAGAGGCTGGCACCTCACAGGCCTGTGCTTGTCGGTAGTGGCTGCAACCCGGGGAACATCAGGAACTTCCTCAAGTATGCAGACGGCGCTATCGTGGGAACATACTTCAAAAAAGGCGGAATAGCTCAGAACCCTGTAGACATAGAAAGAGTCAAGAAGTTCATGGAGATAGTTAAGGAGATAAGGAAACAAGCCTAGCTTTCCGAGTGAGACGGCGCACGCTCCTCCGAGCTAGGTAGAGTGGGGGGAGTGAGTTGGGCGAGGATATAGTCATCGAAGTCAAAAATTTAACATTTCGCTATCCATTCACTAAGGAACCTGCGTTAAAAAACATAAACTTGAAGATCAGACGTGGAGAATTTGTAGGAATACTTGGACCCTGTGGCGCCGGTAAGACAACGCTTTGTCTAACGTTTAACGGGATAATCCCAAACATGATACAAGGCTTTATGGAGGGAGAAGTTAAAGTCATGGGTATCAACACCAAAACTACTCCCACTAGGGAACTAGCTAAGTACGTAGGTATGGTGTTCGATAATCCCGAGTACCAGCTAAGCCAGATGACCGTGGAGGAGGAAGTGGCGCTGGGTCTCGGAAACTTGGGAGTGCCTCGCAATGAGATGATCAAGAGAGTTAAAGAAGCCCTCAAGATGGTAGGCCTTGAAGGTCTCGAAGGGCGCTCACCGTTCGAGCTCTCAGGTGGACAACAGCAGCGGCTTGCAATTGCGGCTGCTCTCGCCATGCGACCTAGCATCCTAGTATTGGATGAGCCTACTTCTAACCTAGACCCCATAGGTAAGCAAGAGGTTTACTACACAGTGCGTAAGCTCAACAAAGAAGAAGGCATGACTATCATCATGGCCGATCATGAAGTAGAGTTCATGGCCGCATGCGCTGATAGGATAATAGTAATGAATAAGGGCGAAATCATTCTTGAGGGTACTCCTCACGAGGTCTTCAAGCACGTAGATGTTTTGCAGAGCATAGGTTTGCGAGTCCCCCAAGTGACTGAACTGGCACATAAACTGAGAAAGAAATACAATAAATGGGATGATAGTTACCCTATATTAACCGAGGAGGCTGTAGAGGCTGTAGTTAAAAGGGTGAGAGTATGAGCCGAGAAGTTTTGATCAAGTGCGAGAATCTGTGGCACATTTACCCCGGCGGTGTAGTAGCCCTACGCGACGTTAACCTAGAGATCTACGACGGCGACGTAGTGGCCATTATAGGGCAGAATGGCTCAGGCAAGACCACGCTCGTGAAGCACTTTAATGGATTGCTTAAGCCGACTAAGGGAAAGGTCACGGTAATGGGGATAGACACTAGAAAAGCCGCAGTATACGAACTCGCACGCTACGTGGGCTACGTGTTCCAAAACCCCGTTCACCAGCTCTTCGCGAGAACCGTAGAGGAAGAACTCGCGTTCGGGCCTAGGAACCTAGGCCTGCCAGAGAGCGAGGTAAAGCGGAGAGTAGAGGAAGCTCTTGAGTTCTTCAACTTAAAGGAGTATAGGAACGTTAGCCCGCTAAGCCTGCCCTTCCCCTACAAGAAGCTTGTCGCCGTCGCTTCGGTGTACGCCATGCGCCCCCGCGTCTTCGTACTTGACGAGCCTACTACGGGTCAGGACCACGTAGGGCTACGTATGATCGAAGACATGATTCTGAAGCTAAAGAAGGAAGGCTACACGATAGTCACGGTCACGCACGACATGAGACTAGTCGCAGAAACTGTCGAGAGAGTAATCGTAATGGGCGGAGGGCGCATACTAGCCGATAAAAGCCCGCGGGAGGTGTTCTCTGATCACGAGCTAATGTCCGTCACTAACCTAAGGCCCCCACAGATCTCGGAGTTTACGCAGAAACTGAGTGAGGAAGTGCGCCTTGAAGGGGTGCCTGAGACGGCGCTAAACGTGGACGAAGTACTAGAGCCTCTCGCACGCTACCTATAATATCTCCTCCTTTGTTTCCTATTAAGAAACTAAGGCCGAGCTCTCACATTAGAGCAACGTTAATTCCTAGCCTAAGCTAAGACAGATTGGTGCCTACTTTGACTATGCTGCGCTTCTATACAGCAGCCTCAGCCCTAAGGCCCGAGATAGAAAAGTACGCAAGGGAGGTTCACACGAGACTTTCTAAGGCGTTTACAGCACGCGGCATTGAGGACGGCGGGCTTATCCTTAAGCCCGACAGGGTGCCCAGACGAGAAGGATTCTCGATAGTAGCTATCGCGACAGGCGGTACTGAGAGCACAACTTTGAGACTGTATGAGGTAGGTGACAAGCCTTTAGTTCTCATAGCCACGGGGCTTGCAAACTCTCTAGCAGCTGCGCTTGAGGCAGTGGCGGCTCTGCGAAGCAAGGGGGCTGCCGTACACTTAGAGTACTTCGATGACTGGAGACAAGTAGACGTTGAGAGAGTCTTGGCAAGGGCTATCGAGCTAAAGCGCTTATACGCGATAC
>CAZPLI010000101.1:4074-5482 GCA_964587325.1 uncultured Thermofilaceae archaeon
CGCGATACGGGGCACGCGCATTGGGGTTCTGGGAAAGCCTTCCCCGTGGTTGGTGGCCAGCTCGGTGAACCACACCGCCGCTCTAAAGAAGCTGGGCGTGGAGTTTGTAGATATACCGCTAGAAGAGGTAGTTAGGCGTTACGAGAACATGAAGCTAAGCGATACCGACCTCAGTAGAGCTAGTAAAATCGCTGAGAACGCAGCCCGGGTCGAAGTGGGGGAAGGCGCACTAGGTAATGCCTACAGACTGTACCTCGCGATTAAGGACATAGTTGAACAGTACAGGCTAAGCGCCGTAACAATACGGTGCTTTGACTTAATCGACATGCTTGGTACGACGGCGTGCCTAGCACTATCGCTACTAAACGGGGAGAATATTGTAGCAGGGTGCGAGGGAGACGAACAGAGCGTTCTGTCGATGCTTATACTATCGAGACTAGCTGAGAAGCCTGCCTGGATGGCTAACCCTGTACGAGTAGACTTTGAACGCAACGAGGTCATGCTTGCGCACTGTACCGCGCCACTTAACGCTGGCGTCGGATACAGGCTAAAGACTCACTTCGAGACTGGTATTGGCGTCGGCGTCGACGTAGTCTACGAGCAGGGGTCTAGAGTCACACTAGCTCGAGTAAGTGGAGACCTAAGCACGATGCTACTGGCGACAGGCTCTGTAGTTGAAAGCGGAATGGAGCACGCCATGCACTGCAGAACTCAAGTGAGAGTAAGACTGGACGGCGATGTAAGACGCTTGCTCGACCTCGCACTGGGTAATCACCTTGCCATGGTGGTAGGAGACATAAGCCCGCTCTTGGAGACTTACGCTAAAATACATGGTATAGAAGTAATGAAAGTATAAAAATACCTAAAATTTTGTTGTTATTTCTTTGATCTCTTTGCCGCAATTAGTACTATCAGTGTCGATATAGCAATCGATAGTGCTAGAGACACTGCAAACATCCAGAGGTACTCCTCAGTCTTAGGCAAAACCTTGTACGTAAAGCCGTACCACAGGTTGAAGACGTTGAAGAATACTACTACCAGAATGAACAGGGAAGCGAACCATACACCTAAATATCGCTTAAATTCTACCATGCCCTCTCACCTCGCTGTAAAGTAAGGGAAAAAGAGAAAAACATTTTGTTTTTGAGGGTGAGGCTGACGCTTACTACTTCGCCTCCTTCTTCTCTGGCGCTATGCTAGCGTAGGTGACTACGATACCTGCAATGACTACGAACAGTGATAGGAAGATTACTGTTCCTGACATTATGGAGATAAGGCTGGACTTAACGAATGGCAGAGCCTCTATTCTGGCACAGATCCATGGCGATACCATTAGGGCGATACCCAGTATGATTAACGCTATTCCGACCCCACAGAGCTCGGTCCTACTTACCATACCCCCACCACC
>CAZPLI010000102.1:0-5452 GCA_964587325.1 uncultured Thermofilaceae archaeon
GCCAAGCACTTCCTAGCCCTCCACGTGGGGCTGAGGGCCCTGCGGAGGAGGGCCGAGCTAGCTATCAAGATAGGCTACAGGAGGCTGAAGGAGGTGCTCTCCAGACTCCGGGATCCCGAGTACGTACTCCACTTAGGGTACGCCGTGCTGAACACGCCGATCTTTTATAGGGGTGAAGTCTAGGATTGCACGGGGCTGTCGATGAGACTCCGTCTCCCGCCGAATCTAAGGAGGTAGTGCCTAGACCCGCCGAGATGCCCAGGCTATACGTCATATAACCCGGGGGCATCTGGGTACCAGTAAACGCTCAGAGGGATCTAGAGCGCGCGGAGAGGATGCTCAACGAGGCCTTAGGAAGCGCTGGCGCTCCGAGAGCATAATGATGCTCTTCGAGAAGGTCCGCGCCCTTAGTAACTACATAAGGTCTCGCCCGCCCAGGATCACGATAACGCTGGCGCCCTACAGCCTCGCGGCAGCGCTCCTGCTCGCCCTCGCCTCTAGGGCAATAGTGGTATTCGTCGCGGTGCTTAGCTGGTACTTCTTCCCCGTGATCAATCCCAACGCCTGGTTTACAGACATACCGATAATCGACCTGTTCACGCGGTGGGACGGGGGGTGGTACCTCAAGATAGCTGAGTACGGCTACGAGAAGTACCCAAAGTACTTCTACCCCTTGTATCCCTTCCTCATGAAGGCCCTCTCTACACCCCTACGCGCTTTCATGCCCCCTTTATGGGCCCTCTGCATAGCGGGCTTCGCGATAAGCAACGCCTCGTTCTTCGCCGCCGTAGTAGCGCTCTACAGGCTCACGCGGCTAGTGTTCGGCGATGAGAAGACCGCTTACTACGCGTGTGCCTTCCTCTCCCTCCACCCGGCTTCTGTCTTCCTCTCGTCGCTATACGTTGAGTCCCTATCCCTAGCCCTTACACTCTGGACCTTTGTAGCACTCGAAGAAAACAGGGTTAGTAGAGCACTCGCATTAGCATCTTTAGTCAGTCTCTCAAGGCCCGTGGGTTTTGTGGTGTCGGTATCTTTCCTAGCAAAAGGCCTAAGAGGCCGGTCCATAGCCTACATAGCTGCGGCACTGATGCCGATACTTCCCCTAGCGATCTTCGACTACTACTGGCGCATAATAACAGGTCGCTCTCGCATAGCCGCCGCTATCCGAGGACTGACAAGAATAAACGCTAAAAGACTTGTACCTATATTCTCGTGCCTGTATATGCCTCAGTTCAACTTTGCACTCAAAATACTGTTTATCCCACTGTTTATAGTAGCTATACTTTCAATAATGTACTTCATCATCTGTAAAAGAGGAATTGAGTACTACGCTTACTCAGCCGCGCTGCTAGCTATATACGCAGTCTATGCGAACATACGGGGATTTCCTAGGTACTCTTTACTTATAATATCGATTTACTGGCTGCTCGGACGCCTTGTTTCTAAGAACGCCACCCTAAGCTCTGCCCTACTGGCAGCCTCCGCATCGCTAATGGGACTACTGACCTCTGTCTTCGTCAACTGGTATGAGTTGTCCTAAACCATAGACCACAGCTCCATGAGTAAATTTGGCAATACCTTGAGTAACGGTCCAATCATAGTAGTTGCTGGCACGAGGCCCGAGATCATAAAGCTGGCACCCGTAGTTGAGTGGCTAGAGAGGCTCGGGGCGGATTATGTCCTCGTGTGGAGCGGCCAGCATTACGACTACGAGATGAGCAAGGTCTTCTTCGAGCAACTCGGAGTCCCCGAGCCCGACATGACACTAGACGTCGGTAGCGGTAGCCACGCCGAGCAGACCGCAAGGGCAATGGTCGAAATCGAAAAGGTCATAGCTAAGTACGAGCCGTCCGTGGTCGTTGCCGAGGGCGATACTAACACCGTGGCGGCGACCGCCCTCACTGCGATCAAAATGGGAATTCCTTTCGCCCACGTCGAGGCTGGCCTCAGGAGCTGGGATAGGACGATGCCTGAGGAAGTGAACAGGGTGGTTGCCGACGCCGTCGCAGAGATCCTTTTCGCTCCCACTGAGCTCGCCGCTATAAACCTCATGCACGAGGGCATTCCCCTCAGCAAGATACACGTCACCGGCAACACTATAGTCGACGTCGTGCTGAAACACAAGGAGAGGGCCTTAGCTGAAGGAAGAAAGCTGATGGAGAAGCTCGGCCTCGAGCCTCACGGGTACTTCCTCACCACGGTCCACAGGCAGGAGAACACCGACGATCCCCGTAAGCTCGCTAACATAGTGAACGCCTTAAAGGAGCTCTCGAGGCACTCTCCGGTCGTGTTCCCGGCTCACCCCCGCACGCTTAAGAGGCTAAAGATGCTAGGCTTAAACGACGCACTCGGAGACTCGGACGTATTGATTACCGCTCCTCTTGGCTACTTCCAGTTCCTAGGGCTCCTCGCACACTCACTCGTCGTCCTCACGGACAGCGGCGGCGTTCAGGAGGAGGCGTGCATCCTCGCAATCCCCTGCGTGACCCTTAGGTACAACACTGAGAGGCCTGAGACCGTCGCCGCGGCCGTCAACAAGGTAGTCGGCACGGACCCTACAAGCATAGTGAGCGCCGCGCTAAGTGCTGCCGAGCACAGGGACGAGATAGCCTCTAGGGCCCGCTCTAGGCCTAACCCCCTGGGTGACGGCAAGGCAGGCGAGAGAATAGCCAGGATACTCAAGGAGACCGCTGAGCGTGGAATAGAAATCCCAAGAACGGATAGCCGCCAAGATCCCTATGTAACGTACGCATACGTAGATAAGTTAGCTTTAAGTAACCCGATGACCGCTATAACAGCCCTCTACAGAGCCGATGGCTTAGCGGTTCACGAGCTTAGTAGGGCTAAGTTTGTAGTCGTGAGAGCTCCCTTGAGCAAAATAATAAGATTGTTACGAGAATATGAAGATTAATACGTCAGAAGAGAAAAATAGCAAGAAACCATTAACGGTAGCGCTTATACCCGCCTATAACGAAGAGAAGAACATCGCTAAGGTTATCTTAAAGGCTAAAAAGCACGTGGATCTCGTCGTGGTCTGCGATGACGGCTCCACGGACATGACAGCCGAGATAGCCGAGGCTCTAGGGGCCATAGTAGTAAGACACGAGGAGAATATGGGGTATGGCGCGGCCCTTGCCACGCTCTTCGAGAAGGCCAGAGAGCTGAAAGCCGACATAGCAGTGACACTGGACGCTGACGGGCAGCATGACCCTAATGACCTACCCAAGCTCATAGAGCCCTTACTCAGAGGTGAAGCTGACATTGTGATCGGCTCTCGCTTCTTAGGCGAAGGCATCGAAGAAGTGCCAATGTACAGGCGTATAGGGATCGAGATAATCACTAAGTTAAGCAAGCGTATGGCTTACAAGGACTTAACCGACGCTCAGTCAGGCTACAGAGCATACAGCAGGAAAGCGCTACAGGTAGTAAGGCCGAGCGAGCTAGGTATGGGCGCTAGCGTGGAGATACTCATGCAGGCGTGGGAGAACGGATTAAGAGTAACCGAGGTACCCATAGTAGTAAAGTACGGTGGTAAAACCTCTACCCATAATCCTTTTGTCCATGGAATAAACGTCATTTTAAGTATGCTAAGGTATGTGTCAACTAAGCGCCCACTACTTTTCTACGGCGTGCCAGGTGCCATACTCCTTTCATTTGCGCTCATCTTCTGGGCCTGGACGCTCTTAGTGTTCCAAGTCACGAGACAGATAGCCACAAACCTCGCGCTTATGGCCATAGGTGCTTCAATAGCAGGCCTTGTGCTCTTAACTACGTCAATAATACTGTGGACACTCGTATCGTTACTAAAAAGTGCTAGATGAAACTCCTAGTCATAGCTAATCATTTTCACCCAGAAATAGGTGCTGTAAGGACCGAGTACGAGCTGGTGAGAGAACTCGCGAGACGAGGATATGAAATCACTGTACTCACAACCTTCCCTCGAAGCCACAGAGTTCCCGATGGGCACATTCTAGCCAAATATAGGACGCAGAAATTCTTTCACGTAGAGATAGAGAGGAACGCTTTGAAGGTAATTAGGGTGAAAAGCTTTACACCTGCAAGAGAAGAATTAGGATGGAGAGTGCTAGATCTGGTATCATCAATAACCTCATTGACAGTAGCCTCGCTTATACTGAATAATGACTGCGACCTCGTGCTAACGGCTGGCGACATCGAGTTCTTAGCATCAATACCGGGGATCGTGTACAAGAGTCTCAAAGGTAAGCGAATGGCTACGATACTACATGACGTGCATCCTAAAGCCCTCGTAGACGCGGGATTATTAAAGAACGCCCTCTTGATAAGTGCACTAGAACTGCTTGAGAAGTTCTTCTACGCCAAGACGGATCGAATAATTGTCCACTCACCGGGCAATAAGAAGTTGCTGGCACAGCGTGGTGCCAGTCCCAGCAAAGTCGACGTTGTGTACTTATGGGCCGACTTAAACCTAGTGAAGCCAGCAGCACACGCTCCTAAGATCAGGCGAGAATTCGAAGGAAAGTTTATCGTCTCGTTTGCTGGCATGATGCAGCCTGTCCAGGGGCTGGAAGTCATCATTGAAGCCGCCAGACATTTGAAGAGATTCAACGACATATTATTCCTAGTAGCTGGCGAAGGAGCAGCAAAGCCTCAGTTGATAAGGAGAGCCGCAAAATACGATATTAAGAACATTGTCTTTCTCCCTCTTCTTCCGAAGTCCGAGTACGTTGAATTGCTACAATCCTCTGACGTTAGTCTCGTCACGCTCAGGAAGGGGTACTCGCAGCCCGTGGTGCCGTCCAAGCTCATAGAGATAATGGCTGCGGGGTGCCCCGTCATACTCTGCGTCCCCGAGACGAGTGACGCCGTCAGGATAGTCCGCGAAGCCCGGTGCGGCATATGGGTCCCTGCCGGAGACGCTAAAGCCCTCGCTGACGCCGTCCTCACTCTCTACAACGACAGAGAGCTCGCGAGGAGAATGGGCGAGAACGGGCGCAAGTTTGCCGAAAAACACTTTTCGCTGGAAGTGGCCGCATCTAGGTACGAGCGGATATTGCAAAGCCTAATAACTCGAAGCCCGAGCAAGTAACCTTAGGTGTAGGACTTGCCAATAGAGTTCTCGGACGTGGAGGAAGCGCTCAGGGGGAGCAGAGCCCTCGTCACAGGCGGCGCTGGCTTCATCGGCAGCAACCTCGTGAGAAAGCTCCTGGAGCTAGGCGTGGAGAGGGTCATCGTAGTGGACGATCTATCCTCGGGCTCGGCCTGGCTCCTTCCTAGGTCGGATAGGATCAAGTTCTACAAGGGCAGTGTGCTCAGCGACGAGGTCTTAAGGAGAGCGTTCTCCGAGAGGCCCGACTACGTCTTCCACCTCGCCGCACACTTCGCCAACCAGAACAGCATAGACCACCCCGAGACTGATCTACTAGTCAACGGCCTTGGCACCTTAAAGGTCTTCGAGTACTGCCACATGGCC
>CAZPLI010000103.1:0-5451 GCA_964587325.1 uncultured Thermofilaceae archaeon
GTGTTAGTCACTAGAGTGCCTGGCTACAAGGAGAGGGAGGCCGTGGCAGAGCACGCAATCGCCTTAGCTCTCGCCACGCTAAGGTGCGTGTGTAGGGCCTCGAGAGCAGTTAGAGAGGGCAGGTGGAGCGATCGTGGAAAGTTCGTCGGGTTTGAGCTCAAGGGCAAGACAGTAGGCGTAGTGGGGCTCGGAAACATAGGCAGTAGGGTTGCCGAGATATACTCGAAAGGGTTTGGCGCGAGAGTCCTGGCTTACGACCCGTACATAAGCGAGGAGAGGGCTGAGCAGTACGGGGCCACGCTCACTGATCTCGAGACGCTACTGCGGGAGAGCGATCTAATAACGCTCCATGCGCCCCTGACTCGCGAGACTTACCACATGTTAGGCGAGAAAGAGTTCGCGCTAATGAAGAAGGGAGTAATACTCGTCAACACTGCGCGGGGTGAGCTAATAGACACTAATGCCCTGATCAAGGCAATCGAGGAAGGCAAAGTGGCCGCCGCTGCTCTCGACGTAGTAGAAGGCGAGCCTATAGGGGCTGATCACCCACTATTAAGGTATGATAATGTAATTATCACGCCTCACATAGCGGCCAACACTGTCGAGGGCCTGTGGGGAATGGACGAGAGCGTAGTCAACGCGATAATAAGCGTGATAGAGGGCAAGGTACCTGAAGGCCTCGTGAACCCCCAGGTGCTCAAGAAGGGGACTAGAGCACGAATATCTGCCTAGTGCTGGCACGCCCTGAGCATGCTGTGCCTAGCAAAGGCCTCGACCATGTGGTCGACTAGCCACTTGAAGTACTCGAAGAGCTCCGAGTAGATCTCAACGTGTTCCTCTATGGGGCGCATCACGTCGCGGATTCTCACTATCTCCTTAGTAGCCTCAGAGAGCGACGAGTACACACCGAGCACCTTGAAGGCTATAGCTGCTGAGCCCACTAGGGCTGCCTCCTCTACTGCCACGCGCTTCACCGGGACTCCCGTAACGTCCGCAAGTATCTGAGGCCATAGCTTGGACTTGGATCCTCCCCCGCCCAGCCGTATCTCCCTCACGCTTAGCCCGTTCTCCTTGAGAGCGTCCATTATCAGCGAGAGGTTGAACACAACACCCTCCATTAGAGCCCTCACTAAGTGGTTCCAGCCGTGCCCAGTCGTTAGGCCTACGAGAACTCCCTTAGCGTAGTTACCTATGTGAGGGAACCTCTCTCCCGAGATGAAGGGAAGGAACACGAGGCCTCCCGCCCCAGGAGGAGCTCTCTCGGCCTCCATGTCGAGTAGCTTGTAGGGGCTCTCTCCCACGAGCTCGGCATACCTCCTTTCGGCCAGCCCGAAGTTGTCTCTAAACCATCTCATCACGAGCCCTGCGTTGTTAACGGCGCCGCCCGGCACCCAGAGCCCAGAGCACATGTAGTACGTCTGGAACCTCATCTTAGGGCTGCGGTCCACAACGGGGGCTGGCCAGGCGACTCTCAGCATGGCACTACTGCCTATGTTCGACGCGCAGACGCCCTCCTCAGTACCGCCCACGCCCACTACCACTGCCGCCCCGTCGTAGACGCCAGGGACTAGGGGCACGCTTCTCTCTAGGCCTAGTATGCGGGCGGCGTCACGGGGTATGTGGTCTAAGACTATGTCTCCATCGACTAGAGGAGGAAGCTTCTCCTCGCTCACGCCAGCTATAGAGAGGCACTCGCTGTCCCACTTGAGGGTCTTAATGTTGAGGAGCTGCGTGGCCGATGCAGTGCTGCGCTCCGTGTAGGGCGACCCTAGTAGCCTAGCTATGACGTAGTCCTTAGAGTTCAAGAAGTAGCGGGCTGCCCTAAACACCTCGGGCCTGCTCTGCCTCAGCCATATGAGCTTGGATAGCTGGTAGATGAAGAGGGGAGGGCACCCAGTACGCTCGTATACCTCCCGCATGTCCACCTCGGCCTTCAGCTTCTCGGCCACAGGCGCCGGCCTCGTGTCCACCCAAGTCATTATGTAGTCCAGAGGTCTGCATTTGCTGTCGACGGGTAGCAGGCCGAAGAGGTATGCCGATAGCACTACTGCCTCTACCTCTCTCTCGAAGCCTCTTACCGCCTCTCTCGACGCTTTGACTAGTACCTCGAATAGCCTATTTGGGTCGTGTACAGCTGCCCCAGGCTCGGGGCGCTCGAGCGGTAGCTCGTAGCTCGAGATGCGCTTGACTGAGCCTGAGGAGTCTACTACTGCGGCTTTAAGGTTAGTAGTACCTACGTCAATGGCTAGGACATACGTCATTACTTCACCTCTAAGCCTTGGCTGCCGCTACGACAAGAGCAGCGAGAGTACCCTGTACTCTGACTTCCTTAGGTGCTCGCTGACTGTAGCCTTAGAGACCCCCAGGATGCGCGAGAGCTCGTCGAGCTGTATTCTCCTCGGCCAGTCGTAGTAGCCTCGCTTAAGCGCGACCTCAACGACTCTCCTCTGCGCAGGTGTGAGCACGGACCTGAGCTCGTCGGCTATCATAATGTTCCTTATCCAGTCCATAGCCTCAGATGCAGATATCCTCTTGAGGTCAACTATCTTGCCGTATCTCTCGAGGTTCCTTTTCACGTCGTCAAGCCCGACATCGGGCGGGACTATTAGCGTGAAGAGCCTGTAGCCTTTCTTCAGTACGTACGGGAACAGGATTGGCCTCCCTAAGCCCAGAGTGTAGTCGTAAAACTCGCACGAGTCTTTCTCAACTACCATAAGGCAACTCCTCTTACTCTTCTGGAGTATCTGGAGGTTTCTGACCTTAGGTGAGGCGTCTAGGACCTCCACGAACTTCTTATACCCTTTAAGCGAGCGCGGCTCACACCTCACAAGAGTGAGGACCGTAGAGTCCTTCCTGTAGACCCCGTAGACTATAGCTCTACCTCCCGCGGTACGCGTAGCGGCAGACAGTACACTATTATGGGGTCTCATAGTTATCCTGAGAACTAGAGGGCGCACTTTACTAGGGGACATTCTTACCCCGAAACCTACTCTCCTCCAAACCTATAAAGTATGCTGTTTACCAAGGTGTTAGCGTGTATTGTGCTCAATCTAACCAAACATAGTTTGATATAACTTTCATATTGGTGCTAGTTGGCGGACTCTGGGCAAGGGTGAAGCTCTTGAGCAGACTCTACGGCATCATTCCTCCAATGGTGACTCCTTTTGCTGCTGACGGCGCTATCGACTGCGAGGCGATTGCCCGGCTTCTGGACTTTCTGCGATCGTACATCCACGGCTTGTTTGTGTGTGGGTCCTACGGCCTAGGCCCGCTAATGGACGTTGAAGAGCGCAAGCTAGTGGCGGAGGAAGTGTTGGAACACGTGCCCTCGCACGTCAAAGTAGTAGTACACGTCGGCTCGACGTCTACCGAGGACTCGGCAGATTTGGCGAAGCACGCAGAGGACATAGGCGCGCACGCAGTCGCGAGCGTCCCGCCCTACTACTACAAACACTCGCCTAGCAGCGTCTTAGAGCACTTCAAGGTGCTTGTGTCTTCTGTGTCAATACCCGTCTACGTCTACAACAATCCTAGGACAGTGGGATACCCCGTGACGCCCGACCTAATGTGTAAACTAAGGGAGCTAGGCGTGCAGGGCGTCAAGGACAGCAGCTTCGACGTGCTAACGTTCATGAGGTTTAGGGAGGTCTGCGGGGAAGACTTCGACATAGTCGTCGGTACGGAAGCTCTCATGCTGCCTACGTACGTCCTCGGTGCTAGGGCTTTCATACCCGGAATGTCGAACTACTGCCCTGAGCTCGTCTACGAGCTGTTCCAGTACCTAGAGCAGGGCGACTACTCCAAGGCGGCGAGCGCGCAGTACCGCGTATTTAAGCTGAGAGAGCTCGTGCATGGCCTAGGTTCTCCAATAGCGGCCACTTACGCCATACTGAGGCTTCGCGGCATCGATATCGGATGTCCGCGTAAGCCCTTCAAGATACCCTCTGACGAGAAAATGACCGAGTTCAAGAGGAAGCTTGCAGAGTATGGTTTGGAGGAGTTCTTTACTAAATAATACTGGTGAAGCAGTAGAAGTCTGTTTTTCGGCTACAAATATCTTGATTTCAAGTTCGGTATAGAGGTCTTTTTTCACTGATTTTTTCCGGGGGTCTCTCTTTAGGCGATACCTCCTTAAAAAATAATAGATTTAATTCAACGGTTGGCTACGTCTCCTTAAACGGTTGGGAGAAAGTATTTATACTCGTTAGAACCGACGCTTCCGGGTGCACAAGTATATGCCCCAGAGGAAAACTGTCATTATTGCGGTCATTGTCATAGCGGTAATTGCGATAATTGTAGGGTACTACGCTCTAACGGCGCTGGCTCCTAAGCCTAAACCTAAGCTCGTCATCTGGGGCAGGGCTACGTTCACACCGCCGCAGATGTACTGGGTAGAGAAGAAAGTGAGAGAGTGGGCTGACGCCCATGGCGTAGAGGTCGAGATCACTTGGTTCCCAGTGGCGGAGATAGGCAAGAAGCTAATTGCGGCAGTCGAGGCGGGCAACCCACCGGACATAGTCATTAACGGACACCCGGTGGCTAGGTTCGCCGAGGCAGGCCTACTGCTGCCGCTCGACGACGTAGTCGACAAGCTAGGCAGGGATGACATTTACGAGATTAAGCTGAAGACCTGTACTTGGGACGGGCACGTCTATTGTATCCCCACGATGTTCGAGGTCACTTGGCTCCATGTGAGGTGGGACATCGTACAGAAGGCTGGAGCCGAGGACCTCTTCCCGCCCGAGACTCTCGAGGACATCTACGTCATAGCTAAGAAGCTGCACATGGTCGAGGAAGGCGTCTACGGCATAGGCCTCCCGCTAGGCCTAAACGGCTACGACGCCTGGTGGACCTTCGAGCACTTCTGGGCTGGCTTCGGAGGCGGCATGATGACTAGCAGGTCGCCCGACGGTGTCGTCATAGGCAAGGAGCCCTACAGGAGCGGGCTGAAGAAGGCCTTACTCTTCGTCAAGAAGATCTGGGAGGAGGGCCTCACTCCGCCGGACAGCACTGAGTGGGTCGACGCCTCGAACAACATTAACTACATACAGGGCAGGATTGCTATGACTATTAACCCGCTGAGCATCTACTACGCGCTAATGACTCAGAAGCCCGAGCTCGCCGCTAAGACTAGGCTGTACGTGCTTCCTGTTTCGGTCGACTGCGGAGACGAGAGCGTGTTTATATTCAAGACGACCAAGTACCCAGACCTCGCTAAGGACCTAGTCTACTACCTGTTCGCCGACAAGGAGGACTACAGGAAGGGCTTCTGTGAGTCCTCCTACCTCTACGCGCTGCCGATCTTCAAGAGCCAGATGAAGGTGATAAGCGAGCAGTGGAAGAAGGGCAAGTGGCCTGGAATAATGGAGGACCCGCTGAAGGTCGTAGAGAAGATCAAGTACCACGAGACTGCAGCCTTCCCGCTAGGCGAAAGGACTACTGTCTCTGAGG
>CAZPLI010000104.1:0-5403 GCA_964587325.1 uncultured Thermofilaceae archaeon
ATGCCGAGCAGTATGGCGACCTTACTGGCTGCCATAATCGTCGCCACGCGCCCCGTCTCGCTAGCGCCCAGAACCACTACGAGAGTCAACAGCGCTAGAACCACGATCGCCACCGCTCTCAAGTCAACGTCGAGTATCACTCCTAAGTGCTCTGCAAACACCCACGCGTAGAAGGCCGCTGCTACAGTATACGCTAATAGCTGAAGGGGTGCAGCTATGAGACCCGCTCTCTTACCGAGGATGCTTGTGACTATCGAGTAGCTACCGCCGCAGTCGGGAGTCTCGGCGCTAATCTCCGCGTAGCTGTAGCCAACTAGGGCTGCCACTAATGCTGCCAGTAGGAACGCGAGCTCCGGCTGTCCGCCCGTCACAACTGTGACAACGCCTAACGCGGCGTAGATAGTGCCCCCTATTATGGTCCCCACGCAGAGACCTATCGCCTCAACTAGTCCTAGCTCTTTGGACAGAGAGCCATCCATTTAGTGCACCTCACATGTAGCGCTAGTACTGAAGTTCGCTGAGTTGTTTCGTCTCCCTCAACCTAGCTGGCCCTATATCCTTTACGCGTAGACTGCTACCAGTGTGAAGCCAAAGTCTAGGTCGATTAGATTGTCGATTAGGTTCGCACAACAAGGCTTAGTAGAAACCTCCAATAAAAGCTATCAGCTCAAGCCCTCCAGAGGGATCCCCGCAACCAACCTCCATATTGCCCCGTGGCCAAACCAGATTAGCGCCGCCCCCGTTCGCCGCCAGCTAAGTTTCACACTGCTGGGAAACGTCCTTCAGCACACTAACTAGCTTCCTTATACAGTCACTCACCTTATCCGGCTCCTCACAGTCGAGTATAGTCAGCTCGGGTCTATCACTAAAACTCAAAAGCAAGCGCTCAAGTGTGTGAGCCTCCATTTGGAACAGAATGTTCACTCTAAGGTCTCCCTTGGACGCTATTAGGGCTACACTGTCCGCGTACTGCTCTATGTCAACTCTATAGCCTTCGCTCTCAAGAGCTCTAATCACCTTCTCAACGTCGTCAGTAATCGCCATTCTTCGGCACCACCTTATCGCCTACGCTGCTTCCCTTCATCTTCCTATCGCACGAGACCATAGCTACGCTCGAAGAATAGGAATTACGTAGCGCTACCTCGGCTAAACTCGCTTACCTCTAGAGCGGTGGCTACAATCGAATAGTCCTGTCGAATTAATGGTACACTCATTAAAGCGACTCCCGACCACCCACTGCTAGACAGCTAGGCAAGCTATCATAAAGACAAGATATATACACCCCTAAAGAGAAAAGAGGCGGGGAGCCGAAGATGAATAGGAAAGGTATCTCTCCCATTATAGCCGTGCTACTGCTAGTGATCATAGCAGTAGCCGCCGCTATACTAACATACCTATGGGTCCTAGGCTACATAGGCACCGTACAGCAGCAAGGCGGCACCGAAGCACTACAGGAGAGACTAAAGATTGAGGGAGTCGATGCTGCAGGAGGTACTTTAAACGCGGTTTATGTGAGAAACATAGGTGACGTCCAGTCGGAGATAGACGCTATTTACCTACTAAACGCCACAGGTGTAATAGGTGTGGACTGGGATATAGGGGAGACTATACCTCCAGGCAACCTAACACGGATAGATTTAGTAGCTGATCAGGGTACCTTTGACTTATCAGTAGGTGTAACGTATATTGTGAAAGTAGTAACGAGAACGGGTGCTGAAGCAACCTATACATTCACCTATAGAGAGTAAAATTGTTTAATATATTATTGGAAATATTCTTTACTCTAATTATTTTTGCTACCCATGCAACAGGTTATTATGAAAGTGATGCATTAATGACTATATTGATGGTAAGGACGACTATTAAGGGAATATCACCGATAATTGCTGCGGTGTTACTCGTTGTAATAGTTGTTATAGCGTTTTCCGCTGTGTACATATGGGCTTTGGGAAGGCTTGAGGCTTATAGGTTTGCGCTTGAGAGGGAGTTGTGGGAGGCTAGGTTCTCGTCAATGGAGGATGTAGTCGTAGAGTTCGCATGGTTTAACAGTAGCGGCCTCTATCTGTATGTGTACAACACGGGCGACATTAGGATGTGCGTGATGGACGTGTTTGTTAACGACTCGCTGGTGGCGCGCGACTTGGACTGGTGCCTTAACCCTGGAGCAGGTGGGCTACTAGTGGTTTCTTATTCGTTCGCGCCGGGCGACAGCTACGCTAGGGTTAGGGTTCTTACGTCTAGATTTACGGAGATCGTGGTAGAGGTGTATAGGATTGAGGGTTAGGGGGCAGGCCACTGCCATAGGGGCTGTTTTCTTCATTATGCTGGTTACAGTGTCGCTGGCATACTTTATCTGGACGATGGAGGTGATGAGGGAGCTAGAGCACGAATATCTATCTCGGAGGACTGCGAGAGCTACGGTTGAGAGCGAGCGAATTAGCATAGAGGGGGTAAGTTACACCGTCTGGGAGCCGCAGACTCCAAGTTCCGTGACCGTAGTGGAAGGCACGGTAATCTCTCAAACCCCTCTTACTATAGCGTCGAAGTGTTATTACCCGGAGAAAGAATTAGAGGTCGTAATGCTTCAAGACGATTTTAGCGACCCTGCTGCAACAGGATGGAGTTATAGGACTCTCCTGGAGAGCTGTCCCATAAGTGGGTGTGGGTCACTGTGTGCTGGAGACTCAGCTCCCTGTCTCTGCAGCTACGCAGATGGAGATTACATGGGGACTTTCTTAGACATACGGTGCTCACCCTCTGCGCCCACTCAAGTTAAGTACTGGTCTGGCGAGTGGAGTAACACAATTTCTGTGAGAGGCTACCAGCCCACCAAAGTATACGCATATGTTAACTACACTATTGCAAATTATGCTTGGCCTGCTTTCCAATGTAGAGCTAATTTTACAGTGGACCTGTTCCTAAAGATAACGACTCCTAGTGGTGTAAGTAAATCTGTCCTTATTTCCACTTGTAGTGGTACTTTGGATCCAGGTGATGCTATTGTTTGCTCTAACGAGTGGTATCAGCTCAATTTAACCGATTTGTTCGCCGAAGAAGGCATATACAAAATAAGCATCACAGCGTTTTACACATTAAGGTTTAGGCCAGGGTGGTTCCTAGTTAGGTGTACTTATACTGGCTACGCGCTTCTCAGTAGAATTCTCATTATCGCATTGTCTGAGATTCCTCTAGGTCCAGACAGTTGCCGGGTCATAGTTGATAGTGAGTATCCTGTCTCGCCTGATGCTGTGAGCGGAGTGCTCGTAATTAATGGGACGCTTGAGTCTACTAATACTGATCTCACGGTGTTCGCGAGACTGCTGGCTTATGATGTAGGCTTAGGGGCCTGGAAAGAGCTATCATTATTTTCTGTTGAAAGAGATTCCAGCTTTAGGCTAGAGTCAGCCTTAGACCCTCTAGAGGGCTACGTAACGGGAGGCGTTGTTAAGGCTAGGCTAGTTGTAGAGGCACAGAGGGCGTTTAACTTGACGCTAAACGAAAACTTCGTCAATTTTAGCGTGATATCTAATAACGTTAACGTTACAGTTGTCAATACTTGCGGTCACGTAGTCAGAATAGTTAGAGTGTGGGTGGTAAATTCTACGGATGTCATGTGGCGCGATGTAGACACAGTGCTTAAGCCAGGCGAGGAAGCTACGCTGACACTAGATGGTATAAGACTGGAGAAGGGATCCAGCTATCTCGTGAGAGTAGTCACCGAGCGTGGACGCACGTACGACGAGATAGTAAAAGTACCTGGGGGCTAGGCTAGCTTGACTCCTGCCTGCCTAGTATACTAAGGACCTCTCTCACTGTATGATCAATAGTTTTACCTACTTTGTCGAACCTTATAATCTTGGCATCGCTCTCTACAAGGAACTTCGGTATAGTGTCGGGAGGTAGAGCGCTCCTAAGCAGAATAACCTGCATCGCGTCGGGCATGTCCATCCACTTACCCATTACTCTGAGGAAGTCCTGTTTGCTCGAAATTATGTCTACAAAGACTACCTTCCCGTTCTCTACAACCCTGATGTCCGCCATGTGGGGGAGGCCGCTCCTACCAGTTACTGTCACGTCAACGTCCACTGAGAGCCCCGCTTCTTTCAGCTTCCTAGATATGAGCCTCTTCAGGAGGTCTTTCTCTACCTTTAACAGCTCCTCTATCTCTACTTCGTAGGCATAGTAAGGCCTGTACACGGCTTCCCTATGATCGAAGCTTTTTCCGCAAGCAACGCACTCGTAAGCTGGAACAGGCATTTCCGTCCTATAACCGCACTCTTTACAGGCGTATACTGTGCCTATTCGCTCATAGTCCTCACCTGGTTTTTCAAGAAGGAGGCTACACTTAGGGCACACACGCTTACCTTCTCTTATGTCCATTTCTTCGAAAACGCCTATGTAGCCACAGGGAATATGAGTTACAAGTGTGTTTCTAGTTAAGTTCGGGCTGCCGCAGTTGGGGCACTTAAATGATGCCACGAGCCTAGAGCTGCCACAAACAGGGCACTCAACGACTCTCTTATACAATTTCTGTCTGAGAACTCCTCGTCGTGTGAGCTCTTCGAGAATGTCTATATCGCTGTATCCGTACTTTCTGACTACTTCCTCGAGTCCTGGGTATATGAAACCGCGCTCGGGATCGTATTCGGGAGTAATCTCTGCGAGCCCCTCATCTATGATGTAGATAATTGCTTCAGTTATAGCATCTTCTAAGCGTTGTTCGACTCGCTCTGTAGTCAGCGCCATGTTGCTCCCTGCCTCGTTTACTGAGTGCTCTACTGTTTAATTAATTGCCACCATGAAAAAGCTACCGTTTAACTGGGAGGCTTAACATCAACCATAAAATAATTACGGTTCGAGCGCTTGTGAATATAGAGGACTATATGTTTCCGAAGTGGCGGCGGAGGAAGAAAGAGGAGAATCCCAATCCTAGTGTACAAACTCTAGTAACTGTTCCAAGAGTTAGTAAGGGAGAAGTTCTCATAGACTTTTACCCCGTATCGCCCCCTTTTGCTTATGCTGCTATCGTTAGGCGTGGTCCTCGTGGTAGATACGAGTACAAGGTTCTAGAGCCCCCACTCACAGCTGAGGACAAAAGAGCGATAGAGGAGATCAAAAGCCTCGTCTCAAGGACTGTAAGAGTTGATTTGAAGACGTTGAGAGAGAAGAGCCCCGAACAGGTACTAGAGGAGGAGGTAAAGAGAGTTGTCAAGAAGTACCGCGTGAAAGTGAAGCGGGAGGCTTGGGACAAGATCCTGTACTACGTCAAGCGAGACATGCTCGGCTACGGCAAGATAGACGTCCTGATGAAGGACGAACATATTGAGGACATAAGCTGCGACGGTGTGGGTGTCCCGGTCTTCGTGTGGCACAGCAGGTACGAGTCGATGCCCACCAACATAG
>CAZPLI010000105.1:0-5395 GCA_964587325.1 uncultured Thermofilaceae archaeon
AACCCATTCTAAGCACGCTATCGCTGAACCCCTCCAGTAGCTCCTCGATTTCTCCGCCGGGCGTAGAGGCGAACTCTACTTCGACAGAGTACGCATATCCACACTTCGCCTTTAGTTCCTCTACTGAGCCCACGCTCCTGATCTCGCCCTTGCACATGATCACTACCTTGTCTGCTAGGACCTCTGCGTCCTCGAAAAGGTGAGTCGCGACTATCATCGTCTTGCCCCTGCTCTTGAGGGCGAGCAGAATGTCCCACAGCTTCCTTCTGCCCTCCGGGTCGAGCCCGGAGGCCGGTTCGTCCAGTATCAACAGGTCGGGGTCACTGGCGAGGGCGGCCGCTATGCTTGCCCTTTTTCTCATGCCGCCCGAGTAGGTGCCCACGCGCCTCTTCTCGAACCACTCGCCGAGCTCTAGTACGTCCTTGAGCTCCCTGTACCTCTCTAGTGCCACTTTCTTAGGCACGCCCTCGAGCCCGGCAAAGAACAGGTAGTTCTCGAGGCCTGTCAGCTTGTCGTAGAGCAGATCATCTTGGGGCGCGTACCCTATCCTGCTCTTGACGCTGCTGTCCCCATATGGCTCGGTCCCTAAGACTAGGACCTTGCCTCTGTCAGGCATCAGAGTGCCAGCAGTTATCCTCATCAGCGTGCTCTTACCCGAGCCGTTGGGGCCCAGTAGCACGTGGACCTCGCCTCTCGGCACCTCGTGCGTCACTCCTCTGAGGGCCTGTACTCCATCAAAGCTCTTCCAAACGTCTTCGTACACTACAGCTTTCATTACAATCACCGGGCTCCAGGGAGAACAGTGGCCTAATAAAGGGAGGCAGGTCTCTTCAGAAAAGAGTGATATGCATGTAAAGAAAAAGAGTTAAAAGCTGCCTAAGTAACCCTTAGCTAGGAAGGGTGGCGTGAATTAATGCAAAGGATAGTCGTGGCCGAAGTACCACGGCTTAAGACTTATGCTCCGCTCCTCGTTAAGGCGATGGCGTCGCTAAGACCGGATACTGTGCTCCTACCTTTACCGCGAGGTCTAGAGAAGGAGGCTGTAGAAGAGGCTCTCTCGGGTAGGGATCCCTCAGGTGTCATTAGCGAGCGAACGGGGCTCCCCTCCTTGATTTTCTCCTATGCGACTCATATCCTGTTCCTCTTAGTGAGAGAGTCTAGGCTGGAGGCGGAGCTTCTGTTTTACAGGTCGCTCGAGAACCTCTACGAGGACTTCAGAGCCTCGGTTGAGGCAGTATCCCTACTGGCCATCACCTTGACCACTGGCCGAGTACCGGTGGAGAGATGGCTAAGGCTACTATCCCTAGCGAAAAGCGTCAGCGGCGACTATGCTTTCGTCGCTAATAGAGCTCGAGGGCTCACACTACTCGTCTGTAGCTGGGGCAGCAATGCTCACCGCTACCTTAAGCAATTGGGCCTAGAGGTCTCTGTGCTTAGGGTCGCGCCCTATGTGCCCCTACCGCTCGAGGCCTTACTCGCTATGGAGAAGCCAAGTCCTGAAGATGTTGAGAGGCTAGTAAGGGAGCACGCCAAGTTCGTGTCAGAATACCTAGTGGTCAGCCGGGACCTCGACGAAGCCTACCTTAAGTGGTTAGAGCGGGAGAGACCACGAGACTACGCACGCTTAATGAGAGTACTAGCTCTGCCCGCTTCTAGAGATGTGCAGCTCCGCGGCGAGAAACGGTATTAAGGACATTAGTAGGAGGATAGCGAGCCCTGCGAGACTCGGGAGGCGAGATGCTTGCACTGTCGTCTCCTAGCCTTGTGGGGAGTCTATGCCGAGCACATTGGCAAACTTGCGGACACACTCTGCGAAGCGTCTAGGCGTGACTTTATCGCTGGGGAGCTCGCGAATTTCCGAGAGCATAATGACGGCTGGGGCTACGCTCTAGCAATAAGAAAGGCGGGCTCGTGGTCCCTAGCTATGTACAGATCGAGAAGACCCATGTGGGAAGACGAGTTCCTCCTACCTTCGCAAGGTCGTATCTACGGTATCATGCACACGCGTAAGGCTTCGCGAGGTACACCCAAGGACTGCTTCTCGGCTCACCCCTTTCCGCTAATGCTCTCCGATGGTAGTGCGGCCTTTGTGGCCCAAAATGGCGGTATTAGTAAGGAGGGAGCAGCGGTTCTGTTGGGATCCCACTGGCGCCCTTGCCTGAGCGAAGTGTCGGATACTCTGCTCTACGCTATGCTGCTCGCCCAGTACTACGCTGAGTCTCGCGGTAGTCCTCCCGAGAGACTGCTAAAGTCCCTAGTCAGGCTTCACGAGGAAATACGCGATAAAGAGCTCTCAAAGCGGTGCGCCAACACGTTAGTGCTCATGCTCTCCCCCAACGACTCAATAGCCCTAGCAGTAGTGCGCGCGCACTACAGTAGCGAGAAGGAGCGATACTATGACCTCTACCGCGTAGATCTGGGAGGCTCACTCGCTTACGCGTCTAGTACCGTCGCGGAGTTGCTGCGCAGGCAGGGAGCTGTAGTCGAGCGCATAGAGTCTAACTCGGTTATCATACACCATATGTCTTCCGGAGAAAGGGAGGGGGTACTTAAGCAGGAGATACCCTAAAACAGGGCAGTTCATGTGACACTGTCCGCACAGCCTGTTAAGCGTATGTTTAGCTTCGTGGGGGACGCTTAACTTATGCTCAGCTAGGCCTAGTCTTCATTAACCCTGTGTAGGGGGATTTTGGTCTCATATGGTCCCTCAATGCCAGCCCTAAGTAGAGCGTAAGCTTCGTCTTCTCCGAGAATTCGCGACGCAAGCCTGAGGACGTTGTCGAGAGTGGGCTTTCTCCTAACTCGGACTACGGCTGGCTTCATTTCAGGGTGCTCGTAGACGAGCATGCGGGCTGCTTCCTCAAAAACCTTCCTTCCCTCCGAGTTAAGCAGGTCGTTGGAGAAGTAGAGAGCGTAGCCGAGGAGTAGTTTTCTGAACAATGCGATCACGTCTGGGCCGAATCTAGCCAACGACCGCACCTCATTCTGCTAAATTTACTGACGGCTATATGTATCACTTCTCATGCTTGAGCGCGAATAACGCACCAAAACTCGAAGTTAGGGGCAGTAACTTTGACAAAGATCTTTCAAGGATTTACCATAAATCTAGTTAAGCATTAGCCCCCAGAAGACTGGTAGCACGTTAACTGCTGCGTACTCAACGTTAGAGAGCAAGCTAGCAGTAGTTAAGGGTCTTTTTGATGAAAGTAGCATTATATATTGGAAGAGCAGTAGGCAGTGTGAGGCCTTAACGTAATGCCCGCGTAGACTCTGTAGCACGCTCTGGGGGTCGGGAGCTTGGGCGGAGTGTTTGACCCCGTGATTCCCGTAGTGTCCTATGCTTACTACGAGCGGACCAAGGCCCTTGACGAGCTGTTCAGGATAGTGTCTAGGGCTTTCGGAGAGGGAGGCGTGGATGTCAGGCTCGTGCTCCCCCCACCGACGCTTGATTTGGAGCTAGCTGAAGGCATCGTGAAGTACGTCTATAGGCGGAAGTCAATGCTTGGCGATATAGTGTTCCTTTTCGGTGCTTGGCGACTCAAGTACATCACGTGCGGTGACTTCATGGTCAAGGATGAGATAGACGACGCTAGGAGGGACTGGATGCCCTCTTCTCTGATGAGGCTCTTCAAGGAGCTGAAGGCTAGGATAGGCAGGGACGTGGTCTCTGAGCTGAGGGAGTGGGTCGAGAGGTACGAGCACGTCTTCTACGAGACGGAGGCCACAGCTCTGCTCGTAAAGCACGCCACTAGGCAGGCTAAGCTCTTCGAGATAATCAAGAAGTTCACTCCCGTGCCGCTGCGCATGAAGCCCGACGGCATAGACAAGGTGCGCAGGAGAGTAGAGGAGTGGCTAGGCGAGGCCGAAAGAGGGCTTGCCAGAGTCGAGTGGAGCGAGCTACCTCAGGCGGAGCCTCCTGACATCGGGCATGTAGAGCTCGAGAGCATAGCAGAGGCGCTTAGGGAGAGCTACGGGGAGAAGAACGTGTCGATTCATGAGGCCCTTAAGGTGCCAATAGGCGTGTACTTCTATTACTCCAAGGTCTATGGGCGCGATCTCTACCTATGTATAACGCTCGAGCCTCCACCGCCAGTCTATCCGGCCAAGATCAGAATGTACACCTGCCTCCACTACATGAAGTACTACGGCGACATACTGGATATGCTGGCGACCCTAAGGGACAAGCTAGAGCGAAAGGAGATAAAGTACAGTACTCTGTTCAGGACCTTCGCGTGGGAGCTACTGCCCCAGGAGGCAACTCAGAGGGCCGCCCTAGCGAGGGGGGCTCTAGACAGCCTGAACGAGGTCACAAGAGGGTACTTGGCGCCTTCTCTCAAAGAGACTCTGAGGAAGCTCTTCCGCAACATGCGTAAGGAGCTAGAGAAGGTTGAGAGAAAGGCAGGAACCGTGTTAAAGCCAAGCGAGGCTTCACGAGCCCTAAAGCACGCGCTCTTACTCCTCATGTAGGGGGTGGTATGGAGGTGAATAGGAGGTTCGTGCTCATTGCGGTATCGACTATCGCACTGGCAGTTGCTCTCACGACTCTTAGTGCTGCTAAGGCCGCTTCCCAGCCCCCACTGTCAGTCAGCGTGTGGACTGACAAGGCGGAGTACTACGTCGGCGAGACCGTGAGGATATACTTCACTGTCAATAAGGACGCCTACGTTAGGCTGTGGATTAGGAAGCCAAACGGCGAAATTGTGTACCTGGGTAGTGGGCTCGCCAGAGGGGGGCTTGTGTATTACTTCAGTGGTGTAGCTGGCTGCCCCCCAGGGATGAGAGAGGTTCACGTAGAGGCCTCGGCCGACGGGGAGTATGCTAGCGACACTACCTACTTCGACGTTAAGCTAGTCTTCAAGGTCGAGGTCACCGTGAAAGTGTCAGAGGACGGCACTGCACAGTTTACCGTCTTCTATACGCCAGTCTACACCAGCTGGACGACTTTCTGTAGTCTGTGCTACAACGAGTACGCTAGTAGCTTCCACTCAGAGCAAGCAGACCTAGTGAGAGAGATGACGGGAGTCTCTCCCGCCGACTTGACAGTCGTAGAAAAGGGTACCTACCTCGAGGGCTTCTACACTAAGGTTCTAGTCGACCTTAAGCACTCGCCCTACTCCTCCGCGAGGGAGGCAGTCTACAAGTTTAGGAACCCAATAGCGGGAAAGAGCGATAGAGTGCTCACCTTATTCAGGGTGTACTGCAGTGGAGGAGTCTACTCAGTGTCCCCACCCGCCACTAACGTCCAGGCGAGTATGGCCAGCTGGGAGGGAGTAGACGCTAAGGACGTCGACGAGTTTACGGTGACAGGCTTCGTAGTCGTTAGCGTTAAGGTCGAAGGTCTGCCCTCTGGTGCGCGAGTCAAAGTAGTGGCTAGAGGAGTGAGCAGCGGCAGGGT
>CAZPLI010000106.1:0-5391 GCA_964587325.1 uncultured Thermofilaceae archaeon
CCCCGGCCCCTTGAGGTTATCGCATTAAGAGTTGATAAGCGTGACGCTGTCACGCTTACTATACTTAGCGATGTAATGAGCATAGATCGCTGCCAGCAACACTTTAGCAGCATAGAATGGTGAAATACCCGTTGGATCACAGGGAGGTAAGAGCTCGACCAGATCTATCGAGACAACATTAGCTAGTGAGACTACACGCCTTATCCCCGTTACTAGCTGATTAAGAGTTAGACCCCCAGGTTCTGGGTAGGATACTCCAGGAACAAGCGCAGGATCTAACACGTCGATGTCTATGGATAAATGCGTGACGAGACCTTTCAACCTAGCTAGCTGTTCTTCCAGCTTAGGCGAAGAAGGGTTACTTACGATAGCGACTCCCTCTCTTCGTGCCCATACTACTTCCTCTCGTGAGAACGCATGCGCGCCTACCACTATTACATTCTCTGGCCCCACAATCTCGCATATCCTACGTGTGACGGTGGCATGTGTGTACTTACAGTCGACTGGATACTCGTCTCTCAGATCGAGGTGTGCATCAAATATTACTACAGCCACTCTGCCGAATCTATCGACGAGACCCTCTATAGCGCCTAGGGTAATTGTATGCTCGCCACCTACAAGCACCGGATGCTTCCGCTCTAAAACTACATACTTGACGAACTCGGCTACTCGTGCTATCGCCCGTCTCACGTCAGTTCCTACGTCAATATCCCCCGCGTCGTAGAGAGGGACGTCCTCCAAATCGATATCCATGCTCAATTCGTAAGTCTCCATCTCATGAATTGCCTTTCTCACTGTTACGGGAGCTTCACCGGCCCCACGGCGCCCAATAGACGTGACGTCTAAAGGCACACCAGCTAAGACATACAGGGCGTTCTCGAGGCTCGTCGTTGATACCGAACAGGAGTAAGGCCTATGAGTGATAAACTCGAGAAACTCTCTGAGCGCGAGCCTCAATTTTACTCTCCTCAGGCCTGCTTAATTCGTCCCACGGTCACAGCGTCTATACTTCTAATAATTGTGCTATACTTGTTCATTACATTCTCAACTTCCTCGAGCGACACGCCGCGACCACTTATAGTGACTTTCAGAGTCTCAGTCCTCGCGTCAACCTCAGTGACTGTTATGTCTACCGAGTCCACACCCTCAACTTCGCCGAGAGCCAACGCCAAGTCCTCTATCCTAACCTCACGCGGCTTTAGGACATCCAACGTGACTCTAGTTATTCCTACCTCTTCACCTTCTTGTGCCATCACCACCCACCTATTATACCTATTAACGCGGACGTGATGGCACCAGCAAGTAACATGTAAAGCCCGTATGTAAACGGGTTGCTTTGAGCTATCCTGCCTAAGTAGGCACCAAGGAGGAATAAGAAAGCTAGTGTTACGACGACAGAAAGCAATACCGCGAGATCAAAAGAAACTAACCCCAGGAGAGTAAGAACAAAAGGAGAAGCTGAGATTAGCGCTGCAAAGGCTGGTGCCGTAGCATCTACGAGCGCGGCCGTAATTACTGCGAACTTCGCAGCCCTATCGATCACAGTACCTGAAAGGCTTGCGAAAAGAACCCTTTCAAGCTCCTTAACTTTCTTCTCACGCTCCGCCTTCTCAGTTATGAAAGCACCAACAAAACCCGATACTCCCATAGCCAGACTCATGCTGAGCCCTGCGGCTAACACGATATGTGCATTCTTTAGTCCGGATACATAAGCACCCATGATGAACCCTAGCATTGTAAGCGCTCCATCAAATGCGTTCATAGCGAAGTAGCGCCTTAAGATCTCCCCAGCACCTGTTACCTCTATATAACTCTCCAGCTCCTCCCACGCCTCTTGAAGAGCCTCAAGTACCTTCAACCGAGCTCTCACCGTCCCTACATTAAGGGGACTACTAGAGGGTATTAAAACGTGCCCACGTTCCTAGCTGTCTCCCGCCAGGCCGCACTCTCTAAAGATTCTTTAAGTAGACCACCACGTAATGTTACATTAACTGTAACCCGATACTGACAATATGCTAGGGTTCTACTAGGCAGAAGTTAAAACCAATGAGCTAGTTCTTTAAGCGACCACTACATTGCTGGGGCCTTGATATGAAACCCAAACGTGTAATCATAATGGGTGCGGGGGGGCGCGACTTCCACAACTTCAACGTCTACTTCAGAGACAAGGAGGAGTACGAGGTAGTAGCGTTTACAGCCGGTCAGATACCAAACATCTCCGGACGAGTATACCCCCCTAAACTGGCGGGGCCGAGGTACCCGAACGGAATACCAATATACCCTGAGGAGAAACTAGAAGAGCTTGTCCAAAAACTCGGAGTAGACGAAGTCGTACTTTCCTACAGTGACCTGACCTGTGCCGAGTTTATGGAGAAGGTCTCTAAAGTCTTAGTCAGTGGTGCGAGCTTCAGAGTGCTCTCTCCTAAGGAGACAATGCTAGACTCTCCGAAGCCGGTAGTAGCGGTCTGCGCCTCTCGAACGGGCGCGGGGAAGAGCACTGTATCACGCTATATAGCCAGAGTGCTTAAGAGACTCGGCGTGAAGCTCGTAGTAGTCAGGCACCCCATGGCCTACGGCTCGTTCGAACACGCGTGGCAGCGCTTTGAGAGCTTCGAAGACCTCGATAAATACGAGTGCACAATAGAAGAGAGGGAGGAGTATGAGTGGCACATAAAGGAGGGCAACGTCGTGTACGCGGGGATAGACTACGAGCAAGTGCTGAAGAGGGCCGCTACTGAGGCCGACGTCATACTATGGGACGGTGGCAACAACGACTGGCCGTTCTTCAAGCCCACCGTGATGATAACCGTAGTAGACCCCTTGCGCCCTGGCGACGAGCTCACCTCGTTCCCGGGACGAGTCAACACGATGCTGGCCGACATTATTGTAATAAACAAGGTAAACGTGGCCAGTCCCGAGCAGGTCAAATTAGTGGAAGAAAATGTTCGAAGAGTGAACAAGAAGGCCATAATCGTCAGGGCAACCTCCGAAGTAAGCGTCGATAAGCCTAAAGCCATCCGGGGACGGCGCGTCCTCGTAGTCGAGGACGGGCCCACAGTCACCCATGGTAACCTGAGTTTCGGCGCTGGCTATGTGGCGGCAATGACCTATGGGGCTAAGGAGATAATTGACCCGAGACCTTACGCCATAGGCTCCATAAAGACCGCCTACAAGAAGTACCCACACCTAGGCCCGGTACTCCCGGCCCTCGGCTACGGCCGTGAGCAAATGAGAGAACTCGAGGAAGTTATTAACAAGGTTCCTGCTGACGTAGTAGTTCTAGGTACCCCATCCGATCTAAGCCGCTACCTCAACGTGAATAAGCCCGTAATTCACGTAAGGTACGAGTTAAGAGACGTAGGTAATCCAACACTGGAGGAGGTGCTTATTAGGCTACTTAGGCAGCGCGCCCCTGAGCTGCTAGGGTGACGCACCATGGCAAGACTGCAAGTAGCTTTAGACCTCATCGACCTGAAAGCCGCGTTAGACATTGCCACTAAGGTCTGCGAACTGAGTCCCAGCGTAATAGTGGAAGCAGGCACTCCTCTAATTAAGTCAGTGGGCATGAAAGCTGTAAAGGCCCTGAGAGAAGCATGCAGCATCAATGAAGTAGTCGCAGACACTAAGACCGTTGACGCGGGCGCTATCGAGGCACGCTTAGCGTTCGAGGCCGGCGCTAACTATGTCACTGTACTTGCTCTCGCGGGTGATGAAACAATATCGGAGGTAATTGACACTGCCCGCGAACTCGGAGGACAAGTGATAGTCGACTTAATTAACGTCCAGCAGCCTGTAGCTGCAGCAAAGAAAGCCGCACAGCTAGGTGCCGACGTCGTGTGCTTTCACGTCGGGATAGACGTCCAGAGACGCAGAGGCATCACTGTAGAGACCCTACTAGGCGAAATAAGGGAGATTAAAAACGCTGGGCTAGGAATCAGGCTTGCGACAGCAGGAGGCATAACACCCCAGACAGCCGAAGTACTCGCTCGCGCAGGAGTTGATATCGTTATTGTGGGAGGTTATATAACTAAGTCGCAAGACCCTTTAGCTGCCGCTAGACGCATTCTGAAGACAATAGAGGTGAGAGAATGACCCGCGAGGGTGTGACGCTGTCACTCGACGATCTTCGAAAGCTCTACTTGTACGCGCTCGATCACTGCAAAGAGCTGTGTCCCGCTATTAGGGACGCAGAAACGTGCGTAATTATGGTAGAATTAGGTAGGATACTCGGCATAGAGCCCCCCTGCGTCGAGGACTTTGGAGGATTCGACGAAGAGACCTTCGAGCGATTAGTCGACGAGATCGAGGAACGCTACGGCAAGTCGCTTCCCAAGTTCCTAGCAGAGACCGAGGAAAGAGGCCCTAGGAGTCTTCAGGAGCAAGCAGATGTCATAGACGGGAAGTTTGCACTAGAGGTACTCGCAGTACTGAAACGTAGAAAGAACAAGAACAAGGAAAATAAAGACAGCTAGGCTGGCATGTCGCCGCCAGTGTAGAGCCTCTGTAGAGCCGCAAACACGGCGTCAAGGCCCAGCATTCTCGCCGAGGACACATAGAACGCAGAGAACGAGAATATGAAATCACTCAGCGCCCTAAGCAGGTTCATGTTCAACAGCCTTATCTCGCCCGCCACTTCCTCTTCAAGTGATACCTTAAGCGCCTCAATGCTCTCTATCCACGCCTTTACCATGTCCAATTGCTCCGGCTCTACAAGGTCTATCTTGTTAAACACGTTAAGAAAAGGCATTTTGAGCCTGTAATAAGACGCCGCCGCAAGAAAAGCCTGAGAAATAAAAGAGCTAGGAGAAAGAGCCAGCAACACATCGTGTATAAAGACCACAGCAGCCCTCCTGTCCCTCGTAAGTCTCCTGGCTATTTCAACACCGCTACGCCTGAAAACAAAGACTTCCATCTGCCCTGGAGTGTCGACAAGGATGTAGCCCTCCTTGCTGATGCTCTCTTCAATCTCACGAAGGTGTTCCAGAATCATGTCGACCGACGCTATGATAGCGCCGTTAGGGCCCAGCCCCTTCTCCTCCATGACCCGCCTCGCAAAGACGTGCTCCCGGATGTCGACATCTGGCACGTAAGGAAGGTGCTCAGCGGCAGGGTCTAGGTTAACCCGGGTAACCGCTACTCCTTGAGCCTCCACAAAGTCACCAAAACTGGAGACAAACGTAGTCTTCCCCGTCCCTGCAGGACCTATAACGAACACTATGAACGGCTCCACGACCAGCTACCCTCTTACTCCTTCCTCTTAATCCACCACTCGTAGTACTCCTCTATCTCGCTCTTCTCCTCCTCGAACTTTTGCTTTGCAGCTTTTTTAAGCTCCAGCTCGTCGCGGTTCAGCATTATGCCACAATTAGTACAGATGTAGACCTTCAGCGC
>CAZPLI010000107.1:0-5253 GCA_964587325.1 uncultured Thermofilaceae archaeon
AATAATGGTGGAGGAGGCCCACCGCTACCTGGCTAGGCAGAACCTCACGTCCGGCGGCGAGCTCAGAGAGAACATCTTCTCGGTGATAAGCAAGCGCGGCAGGAAGTACAAGGTCGGCGCGATATACATCACTCAGATGCCGGGCGAGCTCATAGAGGCAGTCATCAGGCAGACTTTGACCAAGATAATCCTGCCCCTCCCCACTCGGCCCGACTACATGAAGGTCATACAGTACAGCCCCTACCTCGACGAGGCAGAGCAGGAGATAAAGACGCTTGACAAGGGCGAGGCTCTCATAGTCTCGCCCCCCAGCGGCATGAGGTTCGCAGTGCCGGTCAAAATATTCTGCTTCGAAGAGATCGCGGAGAGAATGATAAAGGCGGAGCGCGAGGCTGCTCGAGTAACTAGTCGAAGCAGGCGAGGGTAGCCAGTAGCTCACAACTAATACTGAGCTTGCCAATGAGCTCTTGGGGGTCAAGACGTGGTCCTCAAGCTCTCGTGGAGCGACGTCACCACGCTACTGCGCCGCATAGCTGGCGACGTACAGGGCCTTGCAGACGTCGTAGTAGGCGTGGGGAGGTCAGGCCTCGTCCCCGCAGCTCTGCTCTGCAACTACGCTGGCTGCAGAGCACTACTCTCAGTGTTCGCTAAGAAGTACGGAGAAGGCAAGCCTCCTCGCAGGCTCTACGAGAAGCCCGTAATCACCTGGGGGTTCTCTGGGGACCTAGGGGGCGCCTCGGTCCTAGTAGTGGACGACATCGCAGTCACAGGCGAGACTCTGAGAGTGGTAGGTGAGTACGTGAAGACGCGGGGCGCGGGCAGAGTCTACACGTGCGTAGTCGTCAGGAAGCCGGGAGCCTCCGTCGACTTCTACGGGCTTGAAACCGAGGAGTGCGTGGTGTTTCCGTGGGAGTCGTGACAGTAGTCAATCCTCCCTGTCAATGAAACTAGGTGGCGAGCACTTCTGCTCAGTTAGGGGCTGCTGAGACCGTGCGTGGTAAACCGTATATATTACCTTAGGGTATACCATTTGTATACCATGAGCGAGGTCGTGAGCTTCAAGGTTAGGAAAGAAATCAAGGAAAAGATGCTGAAGTACAAGGGAGTCATTAACTGGAGCGAAGAGCTCAGAAAGTTCGTTGAAGAAAAGTTAAGGGAGCTAGAGGCCAGAGAGAACTTTGAGAACATCATGAGAGAGCTTAGCAGCGCCACCTGGAGCGTCCCTAAAGGTTTCTCGGCTAAGTCGGTGAGGGAGGACCGTGATAGTGGTTGACGCTTCCGCACTGGCCGCGTTTATACTGAGAGAAGAAGGCTGGAGAACCCTAGCCAAGTACCTAGTTTACGCCTTGTCTCTGGACCACGTGGTTAAGGAAGTAGCGAACGCCATATGGAAGGCAGCGTACCTAAGAGGATTTCTAAGCGAGGAAGAAGCACGCAGAGCTTACGCCCTGCTCAGGAAAATGATTGGAAAGAACATTTTACTCGAGCCCGAGTTAGACTACGTAGAACCTGCTCTCGAGATCTCTATGTCCTGGGGAATAACCTTATACGACGCCCTTTACCTGGCGCTAGCCTCCGAGAAAGGCTTGTCGCTACTCACTCTAGACGCTAAGCAAAGAGAGGTCGCGGCGAAACTAGGCTTAACCGTAAAACCCTAAAACTAGCGCTCGTAGCTGAGTCCTCCTAGTCTAACAGGCCTAAGCTAGAATCCCATTACTAGACTTTCCTTCTCACTTCTCCCGGGCTGAGTGTTCGCGGGCGCGCCTCTTGTGCCTGTAGGTCCTATCTAGGTCGATTATGTGGATCACTACGTAGCCCATCTCGACGAGCTTGTCTGCTATGAACCTCCTATGGCACTTAAACCATAGCCGCTCTCTACACATCACGGCTACGGTCCTCCCGCTCTCTACGAGCTCCACAAGCCTAGCCATGCCTCGTGCGAAGTCATCAGTCTCCGTGTACTTCTCGTAGCCACCAGACCTGAAGCCCCCAAGGAGGTCTCCAAGCCAAACATAGCTCACACCCATAGCCTGGAGGGCCGCTGCCAAGCTATCCCGAGAAAAGTGCGGAAACTTTCTCGACGTCGGAAAGCGGCGCACATCGACCACTAAGTCTATGGAGTAGCGCTCAAGAATCGCTAAGAACTCCTTCAATTGTCTATTAGAATGGCCAACAGTATACACGATCTTTGCTTGCTCCACTAGTTCACCCCTATAACACACTTGCCCCCCTCTTTATACAACGTAGAGTCCTCATACTGTGAGTCGCCCTTGGGGCATAGTAAGCTATCGCGTGCGTGATATGGCCTTGAATTATCGCAGTTAAGTGACAGCAGCAAGTGATAGGACCCTCCTGCTCTTAGCTGGATCGGGATCTCACATTCATGTTTTTATCCCGTAGAAGAGTCCTTGAGCTTACGTACTGCTCAGTTACATGCTCTTCGCGTGTAAGGAGTTTCACATGAAGCCTTTAGCACGCGCTCACCAGGCACTCCTTTGCAAGCACTACTGCTGGACTACTCTACCTCCTTCATGACGTCTATAAAACGGCTATACCACTCCCTGTACTCGCGCTCTGACGCCACGTGTACTTCGAAGGGGGCCGCTGGGTCCTTAAGCACCTTATTCTTAACGTAGCATATTATGGCAGCGCGCTCCCTCGGGCTGGGCTCCCAGGGAGTAACCACTAATACGTCGATGTCGCTGAGCGCCGGGTTATAGTCTCCTCGTACAACGGACCCAAACACTACCACCCTCACGGGCCCCCAGCGCTCCTCGACCTTCCTCTTGATCAGCCTGCAGTACTCCAGGTACCTCTCGAAGTACTCGGCTCTCCTCCTGGCCCTCTCGAGAAAGTACTCTACCGCTCTAGACACCTCCTCATCACCTCTCCAAACTCCCCGGCCAGCCTCAGCATAGCCTCCACAGTCTCCCTGTCGAACCTTCGGGGCAAGTAGCGGGACGAGATGTAGGCGTCCTCCACCGAGCTCAGCTCAAGCGCCCGCTCCCTGTAAAACTCGAGTAGCGCCGGGCACAGCCTGCCAGCCTCCCGGATCAGCTCACTGAGCGAGTGCGTTCTAGGGTAGTAGCCCACGGTCCTCGCCAGGAAGTACTTCAGATAAAGCTGCATATACTGCTCTAAGCAGAACGCGGCTAAGTTGTAGTATCCCCTAGAGAAGTTGTACTCGGCGTTCTCAAGAAACTCCTCCGCCCGCTCCCTGAGGTACTCTACGCTTATCACCCAGTCCCCGCAGCCACAGCGCGAAACACCTTAAATAGTGTAGCCCCGCGCCGCTAGCCAGCACCGGCACCCGCCACAGCTCTTCGAGCATTCTCTACAAGCTCTGCGACGTACTTCAGCCTAGCATCGCACCCAAAGGGCTTTTTCTGACAAGAGCCCGGGGACTATCAGCCGTACGCCGACAACTAGGTTCACCATTATTTTGCTAGTTACACAAATCAAGATAGTTGAACTGTATACTTTGGAAGCAATCAATTCATGAGTTAAACTTAACTGCTAGGGTTTAACTACATCCTTAGGTGTAACCATTGAGGGTAGTGCTAAGAGTCAGAAAGAAGGGTGTCATAATTCTGCCAAAGTCCCTCAGGGAGGCCCTGAGCGTCAAAGAGGGAGACGAGCTACTAGCCGAAGTTAAGGACGGCAAGCTCGTGATAAAGCCCCTCCGCCCAAAGATAGCAGACGTAGACCCCGAGGCCGTCGAGAGATTACTTAGAGAAGAGAGAATACGCGAGGAGGAAAGGTACGTGAGGCTGGTAAGAAATGCGGTTGGTACTGGACACTGGAGTACTAGTTGAGTACATAGTCAGGCGTGCACCTTTCAGGGCCGAAGCGAGGTATGTCCTCGAGGAAGCGCCACGCATCGGCGTGAAACTCTATGCTTCAGCAGTCACACTAAGCGAGGTGCTATACATCGCGTCAAGAATCTATAGTGCCGCTGGAGTAGACGACCCTAATCTCGAGGCCGCGAACTACGTCACCTGGCTGAAAGCGCGGCTAAAGATAGTCGATGCGGACTGCGAGATAGCTGAGAAAGCTGGCGAGCTCAAGAAGCAACTACGCATAGCGCTACCAGACTGCTACGTCATAGCCACAGCGCTAGCAATCGATGGAACCCCGCTTTTCAAGACACTAGAAGAAGAAATGAGGCCCGTAGAGCGCGACCTAAGGAGCCTTGGCGTAGTCTTCCTCAACGAACTGAAAGTCCCGCTCCCGTAGTAGTTTTGGGCCGTTTTGTCGCTACAAAACAGCTTCTGACTCTGTGCTCTCAGCTAAGTCACGTTCACTTGCAATAAAAGTAGCAAATTGGAGGGAACGGTCTCTAGAATATCTTCTTGCTGAGCACTAGCCCTACGGCTACACCTGCTATAATGGCTAGAGGAACGCCTATAAGAGCGGTCGTTTTCAGCTGTGCAGCCTCACCCTTGTAAGTCTCGGCCTCAGTACTCAGCTTGGTGAGCGTGACGTTGAGCTTCTTCAGGGCCTCTTGGGCCTCGGCTAGTTTCTCCTCTAGCTCTTTCACTCGCTGGCGTAGCTGCGCGTTCTCGCTCTCGAGCTCCGCTACTCTCTCTTTCAGCTCCGCCTCTCTCTTTCTCAGCTCCTCGATCTGCTTCTTGAGCTTCTCCTCCTCAGGCGCAGGCAACTTGGCGGCTGGCGGCTTCTCTGTCTCACACTGGGCTAGGATCTCCGTCCCTGGGAACACTGCCTTGAAGAGTAGGTTGCCGCCGACGGCAAGCTCGAGCTCGACTCTATAGTGACCGGTCTCGTCCGTAGTGGCGTTGCAGAGGTAGACCCAGGTCTTGCCGCCGTCTAGGCTCACGTATATCATGACGGTGGCCCCGGCGACCGGTGGCTCCACTACGCCTTCTATGACTACCTTCCTAGGCCCTGGAGCCTTGACACTCATAGTAATCTGCGCCTTCTCCTTGACTAAAATCTCGACCGTGGGGCTGCTCGAGCCCGCGTACTCTTTGCTGCCAGCGTACTTAGCGTAGACCTTCCAGACTCCAGGCTCGTCAGCGACGAAGCTATAGACAAATGTGCCGTCCTCGTCCGTCTTGACAGAGTCGCTGAAAGCCGCGCCGCTAGGCCTCACAACCACCACCGTTACCGTGACGCTCATCGCAGGCTTGATCCGGCCCCTCACGACCACCGTGTCGCCTACCGCGTACTCCCCTTTCTCCGCGCTCAGCTCTATCGACGTGCTCTTCTTAGAGGGCGTTGTCGGTGGTGGCG
>CAZPLI010000108.1:0-5107 GCA_964587325.1 uncultured Thermofilaceae archaeon
GCCGCCGGCGACGGCTTTTTCCACCTGTTGAGTGATGAGAACTCCCGGCGGCGACCTATGACCGCAACTTACCCGGCTGATCGCTGCTTGTGCCCTTCAGGGCAGTCTTGAGAAGAGACTCGACTCTCATGTACGCTTCACTGTCAGCAGCAACTACTACGTTTATCCTAGTGTCTAGGCTCGTCAAGTCGACATCCCACTCGGTCTCGACAATACATCCAGCCTCCCGTGCTATGAGAAGAGCGGCTGCCAGGTCTACAGGCCGAGCGGCTTTCCAGGCGTTTACGTAGGCGTCAAGCCTGCCCTCGGCTACCAGGCACACTTCCATGCTAGCGCATCCAAGCGCTCTCACCTTCCATCCTCTTCGTGCGGCCTCTGCAGCAACAAGTGCTGCGGGCATAGCCCCTCTTCTACTGAAGGGTACACATAGACCAAACCCAGGCCCCTTTACGTTTCTCGAGCTCCTGTCGTGTCCCCTGTAGGCCCCTCCACCTTTAATAGCCCATATCACCGGCCCCGGAGGACTTATTGGCGCCACAGCACCAGCCACGACGTCCCCTAGAGTACAGCCTAATGCTGCCGCCACTGAGACACTGCAAAGCGAAAGACCTCGGCTAGCATTAAAGCTCCCATCTACGGGGTCTACGACGAAAAGCGGGTACTCGCTACCGTGACATACGAGACCTGTCTCCTCGCCCAAGAACGTGAAGTTATCGACTTCAGATTCTAGAAATGAAAGTATAGTGTCCTCTACGGCCTTATCTATAGCTAGTGTAGTATCGCCCGCAGCCCCTCGCCCAATAGGCCTCGCAGCTTCACCTCTCCTTAAGACTTCACGCGCAGCCTCAGCTCCTCTTTGAGCTGCGTTAATTACTAATCGTGCGAGATCTAGGTGCTTCATCTCAGCCCACACGCAGAATCGTGGGAATTATAGGTTACTTGGACCATGAGAACCAATTTAGGTTGAAGTGCGCGAAAGAATATTTCTTAAGAGCTAAATCGAGACAGTAGAGGGGGATGAGGGGCCTGCGCCCCTACGCAATGGAGCGGTGACAGGCGCTAGGCCCACCGACCCCTCCTTTTGAGCCTAAGGTAGTTCATGCCGTACCTCTTCTCGATCTCGATAAGTCCCTTGCTTTCAAGCCTCCTGACGAGACGCCACATGGTAGTCTTGGGTAGCCCCATTTCCTTAGCTATCTCGTGCTGGAAGGCCTCTCCGCCCCTGCTCCTTAGCCTCCTGAGAACTTCCTCCTCTTCCGGTCTAAGCGAAATGTACTCGCTACGCCGAGGTCTTAGCACTAGTATTGATAGCACTACGGCCACAACCAGCGCGATCAGTACGATAACTATCACTAGTATCGGTAGCGGTAGGGGCAACATCTCTTTCTTCTCCTCGGTCTCTGGCGGAGTAGGACTTGGCTTAGGCTGTTCCTTCTGTGCTGGCTGCTCTTGAGTTTCATTTACTGGCTTGGGGGTTACGACCTTAACGGCGATCTCGAGAATATACTGGATCTCCACCTCGTCGACGCCCTTGAACGTGAACAGTAGCTTATCTCCGATTACGTCTACCACGTCAGGCACTGCCGACACGTAAAGCACTGTGGAACCCTGAGGAAGAAGCACTGTGAGCTCGTCAGGAGCCTTAGCTTTGAACACCCACACTCCACCATTCTTAGAGGTGAGAGCCTGCGTCACGTAGGTGACATTAAGGAAGCTCGTGTTGGCTACTAGTACCTTAACCAGCATGGAATCCTCCTGTACGTAGGGTAGGGGCGCACCATCTTGGTCAACGACCATTATAGGTACTTCAGGCGAGGGCTCATACAGTAACTTGAGAAGAACCTCGCCTAGAGTAACATTGCGAAGCACGTAAGTCTCAGTCACGAGAGCCGCGCCGTCTCTATAGACTTCCACTACGACTCTCGAGCTAGTTAAAGGCTGTCCATAAGCCTTCAAGTAAGCTAAGCTAGCGAGTAAGACCAGCGCGATGACTACTAGCGAGCCTACCCTACGCACCACACTGTCACCTCCTAATTGGAAAAAGATTAGTAAAGAAATAAAACTACTTGTTTTTATTCCTCGCTGTGAGGCGGGGCTGGCGGCATTCCAGGCGGGGTCCCGTGTGGCGGGCCTGGTACGTGACCAGGCACTCCTGGCGGGATGTGCCCGCGACCCCTCTTGATGTGTTCTTTAGCCTGCTTTAGAGCGTCTTTGACCTTACTCCAGTTGCCTCCGTGCTTTATTATCTCCTTAACGAAGTCTGGTACATTGGTCTTGTTGAACATCTTTGCCACCTTGTGCGCTAAGCAGCGTGGAGCTACTTCACGAGTCAGAGTCTCGCGGATGAACGTCGTTATTAGCCTGTGCATCTCGCCTAGTAGCTTCGCTGCCTCCTCGACTCTGCACTGGTTCACTAGCACCTCTATTTCTGCAGCTAATTCGTCAAGCTTGGATAGAAGCTCTCTGTACTCCTCTTCAGCCTCAGTGTAGTTCACGGCCTTGGAGGCTAGTAGCGTGGTGTTAAGCCTCTCAGCCATTATAATTGCCCTTTCAGCGGCTACCAGGATCCCGTAAGCTGCAGATGCGTTGGCGCAGCGTGTCATGTTGATCAGACCGGTCCTGTTCATTACCCTCGTTACGTTGTGTAGCCTAGTCCTATTGTGTAGCCTTGTTCTGTTGAGAACTAGAGTGATATTGACTCCTAGTGTTATCTTGACTAGTCCGACTCCCTCAAAGACTTTCAGGACCGAGATCGAGATTCTAGTTGCGGAGCCATATAGCCTAATGGCTGTGACTGCATAGTACTTAGCGGCCGTGTAGTTACCCGCTTCGTACGCCGACTTCGCGAGCTCTAAGTACTCGTCGCCCTTCTCGATTAGAGTCCTTACGTACTCTATCACGTCTTCGGGAGTAACCTGTGTGAGGTTGAATGATACTATACCCGTTAAGTTAACTGGTAGCGTCACGCTGATAGGCAGAGTGACGTTATATGCTGTAGCGTTGTAGAGGGAGAATGCCTGGAGGACGACATCTAAGGCCCAGAGCGCGCGCTGGCGAGCCGTCTCAGCAATTTCTATTAGCCTTGAAGCTGATATTGCCTGCCCGTCTACGGGCAAGCCTGCTGTTGCTACGCAGGCCGATAGCATTATGGCCACTATTGCCAGGGCTAGTACCTTCACACCCTTCATACTGTGAGGCTACTCTGCGAGGAGTTGAAAAAGGGATGCTGAGGAACTTTTCCCGGAACCCTCTCTGAAACCTTGGTTATTCTAAGGTTATTCTAAATGTCGACTATTCTCGCACTCCTCTCCTCCAAGTCCAAAATAGCTATCGTGGACCTGCCCGTTAAGTAGCCGCATACCTCGCCCGGATTTACTACAAGCACGTCGCCGACCTTGCGTACCTCTGCCTCGTGAAGGTGCCCATAGACTACGAAGTCGTAGTCGCCGCTCCTGGCAAGCGAGTACGCGAAGGCCCTTGTGGGTCCTGCCCCTTGCACGCCATGTATCACAGCTATTCTATACCCGTCTATCTCCACGACTAAGGGCTGGTCAGAAAGCGTAAACCCTAGGTCGGCGGCAACTTTCGATAGAAGTAGCCGCTCACCGTCATTGTTCCCAAACACCGCGAAGAGTTTGAAACTCTTGAACTTCTTCAAGGAGAAAGGTGCAATTATGTCGCCGGCGTGAACTACCTCGTTCACTCCCGCTTTACGGAGCTTCTCTACAGCTCTGTCTATCGCCGGTAAGTTGTCGTGGCTGTCCGATACTATACCCACGAGCCTCATACGGTTGAAGAAAGGTCTCCGACCTAATCAAGGTGGTGTCCAAGGTGGCGTCCAACGGGACTGTTTTATAGCGCCTACGCGAATAGGTAGCGGGTGCCCCCATTGGCGCTTGAGGAGCTAAGTCCTGAAGCTCTCAGAAAGATAGTTGACAAAGCCGCGTGGCTGATAGAGACCGGTCGAGTCGTGAAGATCAGTGATTACATGTTTTATGTCATGGGCCGCAAGAACCGCCATATAGTCAAAATAGAGGGCGATAAGCTGGTCTGCACGTGTCCCGGATATAAGGAGAAGAACATATGCTCGCACGTAGTGGCTGTAATGGCAATACTAGAGATGAAGGGCGGGCTGGAGTATATAGACGAAAGAGTAAGAAGGAGAGTGATGCGTGAGCTCCGCGCTATATGGAAGGGGGGCACCTATCGTTAGCCCCCGCTCTTTCTCGTCCAGACCTTATCGGCCCTCCCCCATACCTCTAGTGCCCAGCAACCTAATACGCTAGCTAATATGCCACCTATCCAGCCAGCCAGTAAGAGAGCAGACTTAAGAGCCGCAATTAGTGCTGCTGCAAAGAACAGGGCTGTAAGCGCGTAAAGTAGGTGGTCTACTTTCTCTCTCCTACGTACTCTCCCCGTAACAATCCACTCACCGCCGAGACAGGCTATGGCACGTGCTAGCGCGTAAAGGGCATAAAGCGATAAAGAGTTGTACAATGCTGCGCCAAGCGCTGCTCCCACGAGAGCCTTAAAGAGACCTATTTCCTCTGCTGCACGCCTTACTAGTAGGAAAGCGAAGGCAATTAGTAGTAAGTTAAGAGGAATAGTGCCCACCGCCACGTCTAGCATGCTAGGACCTACTCCCACGAACAAAGCTGATAGTGCTGATAGCCCTATGAGTAAGTTGGAGAGAAGGCCTGCATAGAAGGCTAGGACTAGAGAGTAAAAGAGAGACCCTTTCTCCCTCCTTAGCACGCCCCTCATAGCCTCTCGTAGAGCTTGGAAAGAGCCTAGTATCCACCTCTGCTGCTGCTTACGAAGGTCGCTGAGCGACGCCGGCGGCAGGTCTCTAACCTTGCCGCTGGTTAGCGCGCCGCGCAAACCCCGTCTTGCTGCTCGCACGCTAAGCTCAGCGTCTTCGGCAAGCACGTCCTCTCTCCATCCCCCGATACGTAGGAGTGACTCCTTACTGAAAGCGTAGCCAAAGCCAGATACCATGGGCGTCCCGGCCCAAGCAGTGCCTCTAAGCAAGAACTCGTTGCGGAATACCTCGTATACAGCGTAGGCCCACGAGACAGGTGTTGAGGAGTCGCTAGGCACTGCAGGC
>CAZPLI010000109.1:0-4978 GCA_964587325.1 uncultured Thermofilaceae archaeon
TGAGAGGCTGGCTAGAGGAGACTACAGAGGCCTTAGAGGACCAGGACTAGTAAAAGGAGGCAAACCAACCAAGCTAGCAAAAGCACTACTAGAAGCAGTAAGAAAACTAGGATAACAGCGCCAAAGCAGGCGCACCATTCCTACACAGAAAAAGCAGTACTAGGATACAGAAAAGCCCTGTAAGCCGCGAAGCTTAGGCGAGAGAGGTCTTAGGCGTGCGATAGCTTTTAGTCATCAAATATTCTCTTTGTCCTACTCGTTTGTCTTACTTGCCTTAATATTTACGACTACTTTGTCTCCCGGTACCTCTATTAGCACATCGCACGCGAGCCCTAGGAGCTCCAGTAAGTGTCTGCGGCAGAGTGTCGGCTCGCCGCCTGAAATTCTAGCCTTACTCACCCCGCTCTCTTTGGCTGCCTTGACTATTCTCTTTATTGCCTCTTCAGGGCTATAGAACCTCCCATAGATCTCGGGAAAGTCCCTACTGAACTCTGACCAGCAGAAGAAGCATCTTAAGCAGCAGCCGACGACATAGCCCGTAGCTATTCCCGCGTAAACCCCAGTAGCGTAGAAAGCTGTGTATTTTCTCTCGTTGCCTCTACAGACTATCTCCTCAGTACGTCGAGCTAGCTCGATAGGGTCAAACGGCTTAAATCCCTTGAGCAGTAGTCGCGGATAAGCGTTCATAACCCACGTTCCTTGAGAAAACTAGCCACTACCTGACCTATCTCAGTAGGGTCTTTGGCAACAGGCACTCCAGCCTCTCTGAAAGCCCTCAGCTTGCTCTCAGCAGTGCCAGCTTCCCCGTAGACTATGGCGCCCGCGTGACCCATCCTCCTCCCCTTAGGAGCCGTGCGCCCTGCAATGTATGCTACTACAGGCTTTCGGACCTCGCCGTCTATTACTGCTTGTGCAAGCTCCTCCTCGTCCGTGCCTCCTATCTCGCCCACAACTACTATCGCGTCAGTACTGGGGTCCTCCTCGAGGAGCATGACCGCCTCTTTCAGCCTTAGGCCTACTATAGGATCGCCACCCACTCCTATCGCTGTCGATATTCCGAGTCCCGCCTTAGCTAGGCTCCACGCTACTTCGTATGTGAGCGTCCCACTCCTCGATACTATACCCACTCTTCCTGGCACGAAGTACTGTTCGGGCATAATGCCTACTTTAGCCTCACCTGGTGTTATCACTCCGGGCGTGTTAGGCCCTATTATGGTCTTGCCTAGTAGCCGCGCGTATCTTACGAAACGGGCTGTATGATGTACCGGTATGTGCTCTGTTATTACTACAATTAGCGATATTCCTGCTTCAAGAGCCTCAAACACCGCGTCTGAGGCGTAGGGAGCTGGGACGAAGACTATGCTCGCGTTGATATCCGGATGCTCTTCAATGGCCTCAGCAACAGTATCGTATACTGGTACTCCATGAACCTCCATTCCTCCCTTGCCAGGTACTACACCCGCCACGACCCGCGTACCATAGGCTATCATGCGCTCTGTATGAAACCTACCCTGCCGACCCGTTATTCCTTGGACTAAAAGCCTAGTGTGCCTACCTACAAGTACCCCCACGTAGGCTCACCTCCACAGCCCTCTTTGCAGCCTCACTCATTGATGCGAGAGCCTCAATACCGGCCTTCGACAGTATGGTTCTGCCCTCCTCCTCTAGAGTACCTGCAAGTCTTACCACAAGAGGCTTTACTTGTCCCGCCTCCCTCAGGGCCTCAACTATGCCTAGAGCCACCTCATCGCATCTTGTTATACCGCCCAATACATTGACCAGTATGACTTTAACTCTAGGATCGCTGAGTAGTACTTTGATCGCAGCCTTAACTCTGTCCCTCGAAGCTCCGCCACCTATGTCTAGGAAGCATGCAGGCCTTCCTCCATAGGCCCTAACTAGGTCCATAGTGGCCATCGTGAGACCTGCCCCATTTCCGATTACTCCCACTTCGCCATCTAGAGGGACGTAGCTAAACCCCCATCTCTTTGCCTCTAGTTCTGGCCCTTCCAATTCAGAAGCCCTCTTCTCCACTACTTCCCTGACGTTGCTGCTGACTGGCGCTGCTGACTCATCGACTATTATTCGCCGGTCTACTGCGACGAGACCCTCAGGAGTCTCCGCGAGGGGATTAACCTCTACCAATAAGCAGTGATACTCTTCGAAGACTCTGAACATTGGTCTTAGTACGCGTCCAAGCTCCGTAGGACTTAAGCCAAGATGCTTAGCGATCCTCATAACGATGTACGACCTTAAGCCCACGAATGGGTCTACGGGTACCCTTAGGACGCTCTCAGGATGCTGACGGGCTGCCTCCTCAACGCTCATTCCACCGAGTCTTGATGCAATGATTAAAGGTAAGCCGCTGCCTCTGTCAAGCATAATAGAGAGGTACAGCTCTCTGACTATCTCGACCCTGTGCGCTACTAGTACCGCCTTTACGGGTAAGTCTCTTATCTTAGTGTTAAGTAGCCGGGCGGCGATACGACGAACCTCCTCAGGGGTATCGACCGCTACCACGCCACCTGCTCTACCACGTCCTGTAGCTAGAATCTGAGCCTTTACCACGTAAGGAGGGGGTATCCTCCTAGCAGCCTCCTCCGCCTCGTCGGGACTCTTTGCGAGCAATGCGGGTTCCACAGGCACTCCGTAACGAGACAATATTTCTCGGGCCTCGTACTCGTACAGCATCAAGACTATACCACCACCCTAAGTGCCGCTCTAAGCACTAGGGAGGCAGGGTTGAAGACTGCTATGTGAACTAGGGCGGACACTATGGCTGCTAACACGGAGTGCTTAGTGTCCATTCCCAGGCCTGAGCTGAACACTGCAAAGAGCACTACCAAGCCCCAGACCGCGAAGAAAGCCGCGTGTAAAGGTGTTAGAGTCCTTAGAGGCTCAAGCGAAGAAACTACTGCTCTAACGCAGCTCTCTAAAAGATTATAAGTAATCCCACGTGGTGCAACTACCACTACTCTGTTTACCTCCGAAAGACTTACCGCTATAAGAGCCGTTCTGACAGCCTCAGAGTACACGTCAGTTGAAAGGGCGTATCCGGCTAATATGAAGGGAGAAGCTCCACCGCGAGGCCCCCATAGCCTCTTGGACACATAAATCCCTATAGCTAGGGAGAGCCACTTTGCCAGTGCAAGCGAGAGAGACAAGGTTAGCACAGCAGTCGATACGGCATCTAAGGGAGGTCTAAGGGGATACGTCTTGACAGGCTCAATGAGTACTATCTCGATGACACCACTCTCGGACCTCACCTTCAAGGTGGGCAACATTCTACCCTCGCAGGGTTTTATTCTTACGGGACTGATGAGCACTGAAGCCTGAACGGCTAGTACTATCGCTAACATCACAACGGCCACTACAGGAAGAAGCGACTCGGCCTCCTTGCTCGCTCTTTCGAGCACATTAAAGGGTGACAGGGGAGTTACTAGCAACCGCTTCATAGCATCGAGGAGGGAGTATGCCTCCATACCTATCCCTTCCCAACAGGCGCTACTATCTCGAAGTATTTCGCAACGAACTCTTTTAGGGGTTTACGGAGATACTCCGTGATAGGCAGTACAACCAGTGCTTCGTCTCGAAGCCCATATATCAAGAGAGACCTAGGAGGGGCGGCTAAAGCCGCCGGTATTGCTAGAAGGTCCTCTTCCCCTCTTACTAGCACTAAGACCTTCTTACCACTGAGAGCCATAAGTACAGCTAAGTATACTGTCCCCCAAGAGACTGGCGTAAGGGTCCCTGGAGGGTTGTCACACGAGAGCGCTATATCGAATTGCGAAGTAAAGTCGGGCGGCATTTGAGCGGGTGCACGCTGTGTCCTCTCGTCGACAATGGCGACGTCGGGAGTACACGCTTGTGCAGATACGTTGTAGGAGACTATGTCACCCACAGTGATGAGCATGGGTGCGCGAACGTATTCCTTAATGGCAAGTAGCAGCTCAATAGCCTCTCTAGGAGGCTTCCTTACCGCATAGCCGCAGGGCACTTTAAGAACGGTCCTTCCCCTCTCTGAGAGCTTTAAGACTAGTGTGGCGGTCTCCATGTAGACCACTACCCAATTGTTTACCTTACCTTTAGTGCGTACATTCCCGGTTTCTCTATCCCCAGTCTCTCGGATACTATCGATGACTCCGGGTCTAGTATGACAACGAGGCCTTCCCAGTCGTCAGAAAACACTCGAGACCCGCAATTAGGGCAGACCTCTACTTTGGGTTCAACCAAGCGCTTACACTTTACGCAGGCTTTAAGAGGAAGACCTCTTCTTCTCGGCACCTTCTACCCCCTCCTTCTTTCGCAGCTCCTCGTCTATCCACTCAAGCTTGCCTAAGTATGGCTGCCTCATCGTTAGTCCCACACGCAGTTTTAAACCACGAGTCCCATAACTTACCTGAACAACCCGCGCTCTTACTCGGTCGCCCCTACGTAATATACGGCCCGTTTTATCACCAAGCCACATGGCTTGCTCCCGATTGTAGCTAAAGGTTTCCTTTTCGTGCAACTGGCTTCTATGGATAAAGCCGTCAATAGGTCCAAGCCTCACCTCTATGCCGTACTCAGCAACCACCGTGACCTCACCCTCAACGACTTCCTGAGGCTCTGGAGCAAATACCAAGACCTTAGCCCGAACTCTGTGATACGTGGCACCATCTCCGGGAACAAGTACGCCCACAGGGTCAATGTTTACGTCAAGTATTGTTATGGCCAGCCCTATGTCCCTGAGTATCCTGCCCTCGTACTTTTCCCTAAGCACCTCTACAGCAGCCTCGTGTGGTGAGAGCTTAAACAGCGCTGGCGGTATTCTGACCATGTCCTCCAGTTCTACGAGCTTAAACATCACCACCACCGCTCCAAGAAACTCAGTCGCTAGCGAACATGCTAGGAATATATTTCTTTAGCTTAGGTGGCGGGCCCGCCGGGACTCGAACCCGGGACCTGCGGCTCCGGAGGCCGCCGCTCTTTCCAGGCT
>CAZPLI010000110.1:0-4753 GCA_964587325.1 uncultured Thermofilaceae archaeon
CCTCCTGGCGAGCCCCTCCCTGAACAAGGCCTGCGCGTACTCGGAGGCGTGCAGCGCCACCGTCTTGAAGCCTAGCTCGCTCAGAGCCTTGACGTAGGCCTCAGCCTGCTCCTCGCTGGCCCCCTTCGAGAGGGGTATGACGGGGACGTCTAGCTCTAGGGCGAGCTCGGCTGTGCGCTCTAGGCAGGCGACGAGGTTCCTCCAGCTCTCCTCCTCGGGTATGTCGACCTCTACGGGCATGTCCCAGCCTATCACGGCGTCGAAGCCCTTCGCCGCCGTCTCGACGAAGGCCTCGAAGGTCGAGGGGTCCTCTAACATATCGTCAGGCATGACGGCGGAGAGGATCAGGTAGCCGTCAAAGCCGAGCTCGGAGTGGGGGTCGCCCTCGAGCTGGGGGAGCTGGTGGTACTCGACTATGCAGGCCTTGAGTCCCAGGTCCTCTACGACGCTTATGGCCTCTCTGTCGGGCGTGACGAGGGGGACGAGGCGGGGCAGTCTCACCTCTTTGGGCCTCAGAAGTTCTCTGTACTTCTCGACGACTTCTCTCAGCGCCGAGAGGTACTCTAGAGTACCCATCGTAGGGGATACGCGCTTGCCTCATTGTTTTACTTTGTTCACGTGGCTTTCCACGGAAATTCCTTCAATTCGGCAGGGCTGTAGGTGGAGCTCAGAGAAGGGGGCTACTTCATCACTGGTCAGAGCACTCTAGGGTTCCTCACTGCGGTGTTGGCCCTATTGGCTAGTGTCACCGGAGGATATAGGCCTTGCGGGAGTTTCTCGTTCTGGCAAGCCTCTGAGCTTAGTGCTTAGCTCAGGAAGTTCGGCTCTAGGTATCCGACGACTGCGTGGTTGGGGGCGAGTCAGCTACGCAGCCTGAACAGCCTTTCAGAGCTCATTGCGCTACTCGCTCCTCGGATAAGCTACTTGCCTTAGGACATTTTCGCTATACGCGCTAAAACGTTGAGTGTGAGTCTGGGCCTTGAGCTTCGCACGGTGCAGCGGTCTAGTACATGTAGGTGTTTATGCCGAATATTCTTGCGACTTCGACTAGTTCTCTGTGTACGTCCCCTTTCATTAGTACGTGGTGGTTGGCGGGGGCTGCGTCGAGTAGTACCTTAGCGCTGGTGTTCATCTTTAGCACGGTCTGGGTTCTGCACCTCTTGGGTGATAGCATGCCGCTTTCCTCAAGCCGGACAGTCGCGATGGCGAGCTTTCTGAAGGCGTAGTCTATTGACGCCAGTGTGTAGGGGCCTTTAGAGAGGGTCGCGGCTACGCTGTATGGGAGGCCCGACTCGAAGTGGGACACTACCTGTCCTTCCTCTACAAGGTCGAGGGCTATAGTGCAGTGGGCGAGCACTAGCTGCCGGTCTCCGAGGGCGCTCGGGTTCGCCATCCACCCGCTACGCCCAGTAAGCGCGCGGGCAAGCATCAGCAGCGCGGTGCTTGTGAGGTCGGCCTCGCAGGCCGCTACTATTCCCTCGGAGTTCAGGAGTGCAAGTGCTAGGCAGGGAGTAACGCCGGTCTTTACTAGGTATGGGAAGCAGTCTATGGCTAGAGCGTCGAAGTTCCCTTCCTCTACCAGTACTCTCAGGCCAGAGTATATCTTTAAGGCGCGCTCTAGCTTCTCCCTGTCAATCCCTTTGAGCGCCAGTGCGCTCTCCAGTCTCTCTATGGCCTCTCTAGAGTAGCTAGGTGGGGCTTTCTCCATATACCTACCAAGAGTCTCGTAGTCGGCTGTAACAGCTTCAGCGCTGAAGGCCTTCGCAAAGCTCTTCGCTTCGCTCACTTCTCCCTCCGACACCACCACGACGCGGGAGCGGTAAAGCGAGTTTACGGCGCGTGCAACTCTTCCCAGCCTGTCCAGCTCGCAAGTGTCGGGCTTTGTGAAGTCGTCGCAGTAGTACAGGACTATCTCCTTCCCTAGGAGCTTGGACCTTGAAGCTGCCGAGATCGCTGAGGGCAGACTGTTATGGAGTCCCTGGCACAGTCCTAGGACTCCGTGAAGACTGTGCTCGCTAACGATAGCTCTGGCTAGCCTGCTAGTGCCTCCTGTGAGGAACACGAGGAGCACAATGTCGTGCTTGTACTTCGTAGCGGCTTCGCGGGCCGCTGAGAGCGAGTCGACAACCTCGCAGACGCTAAATCCCCGTTTCTCTAGCTCAGGGGCTAGGGCGGAGAGTGACTCGAGGTAGTACTCTCTCTTGTGGACAGGGGACGCGAGAGGTATTGCCACTCCACTCATACAGGTCTTCCCTCCTACAATCCTTTAAAAAGAGGCGCCTCCTTAGAGCTGAAGGATGCCGCTGTACGCTCTAAGACCGGGGCGTACTTGGAGGGGAAACTACGCGGCGCTCTACATAGCCAGCCTGTACAAGGACAGGCTTAAAGGGGTCTACTATGTCCCGTCCTCGCGGCTTTACGCGCCAGTCTTCGAGATAGACGAGCTGCCTCCTGCGCACGAGTGGGCCTTCGAGGAGGTCAGAGTGTCGCAGCTTAACAGGGCCTACAAGATGGTCTGCGTCAAGTGCGGGGCCTGTTGTGTGCGCAATAGCGGAGCCTTCGCCTTCGCGCACGAGCTGACCGCGGAGGAGAGAGCGTCGCTACCCTTCGAGGTCATAAGGGTGCCTCGAGTAGGCGACCTACTAGTGTACTGGCTGGACACGGGGCCCGCCGGCCGGTGCTACTTCTACGACGAGGAGAAGAACTTGTGCAGAATTGAGGACCGCAAGCCTATAGTCTGCCTTGTCCACTACTGCACTCTATTTGCGGAAAGGGACGGGCACCTCTTCGTCAAAGTCGCCGTGAAGAGAGACGGGAGCCTCGTGTACAGGCGTGCCTCGCGCGGCGAGGTAAAGAGGCTCGCGGGAGTACTCAGAGCGAGGGCACGGGCTTTCTCCAGGAGGAGCTATGTAGGCGGCGAGGAAAGCTAATGAGGAAGCGGTAGACGGCTATGAGTGGCGTTGATGACCCACACCCGATGCTGAGCGGTGATGACAGGGTAGGTTGCTGATGCTTCTATTATCGTTGCCTCAAAGAGTTTCCTATAGGTCTCTGTTTAGACGTTAAGTCATAAGGATTAGTATATGGTTCCTCTCTTTCGTTCAAGCTCTAAAGAGAATCTAAGGAGTAAAATCCCCACCGGTATTAGCACCAAAGTTTGCAGGGCCAATATAAACATCTCTAATGCGACTTCTTGCAATCCTAAACCTCTGAAGAGTATCTTCCTAATTCCTCTCACGACATATGTGTGAGGGAGGAAAAGTCCCACTGTTCTGAGTTCTGAAGGTAGGACTTCGGTTGGAATGTAGATCCCGGAGACTAAGGGCACAAGTAGTCTTACGAAGAATCTTATGGGCTCCACTCCCCTGTATGCGCCAGCAATCCAGTACATGGAGGCGGAGATTAGGCCTAAGCCGCTACATGACGTTATTCCAAGTACTATCAAGAGGGTTAGTGATGCGTAGTCCGCGTACGGTGGTATTTTGAAGTTGAAGAGGAGCAGCCCCAAGCACAGGTAGGATATGAACAGCGATGTTGACATGATGAAACTCCAGCTCACTTTCGCGAAGAGGTAAAGAGAGGGCGGTATGCCAGCCAAATAGAGATAGTCTCTCATAGAGAGTGTAACACCTCCTGTTGCAAACCTACCGCGGTAAAGAGATGAGAGGGCGTCGTACCAACCGCTTAGCGCGGTGTCTAAGTAGGTGTTCACCATGAGCCCCGAGATTATGAATGCCATGAAGTTGCCACCGTAAAGCGGGCTCGAGCCTCCCAAGGCTGATGCGAGAAACTTGAAGAGGAGAAGGCTGAAGGCTATTTGTATAGCTTGGAATGGGAGGTTCCACATCCACCAGACAGACATTGCCGCTATTTCAGACGAGTAAATTAGCTTAATGCATTTTAAGTGTGACTTAATAAGCTCAAAGTCAACTTTGAGCCTGCTCACGGCTACCACCTACGTAGTATAAATAGGCGTCCTCAAGGTTCGCCCTCTTCACCCTTAGTCTCTTTATTTTAACATTGCATGACACAAGCTTCCACACAAGCTTGGGCAGTACTTCGTCGCTATCTTTAACACCCATCTTGATCAAGTATTCACCTGTTCTTTCATTAAGCGGCTTAATGCTCAAATAGTCGGGGTTAAATCCCTCTAGGACGCTTCTAATGTTAGAGTTTAAACTATACACTACTGCTTCTACCGATTCCCTGACCCTAGAATTCTTAATGAGAGTCTGAGGATCGCCTTCCGCTACAACCCGTCCTTTGTTAAGGATCACTATTCTGCTAGCCATCTCCTGAGCATATAAGGGGTGCTGAGTGGCGTACAGTATCGTAATGTTCTTCTCCCTGTTTAGTCCCTTGAGGATTTCTCTAACAGCTCTACTAGCTTCAGGGCTTAAGCCCAAGGTCGGCTCGTCAAGGAGATAAACGGGGACTTCTTTTGAGAGGCCCAGCGCTAGACCAGCTCTAGCCTGCTGTCCCGTAGAGAGTGCTCCAAACGGCATATCAAGCACTTCTCTCAAGCCCAGTCTGGATGCCGTTTCGAGTACTTTCGCTGGAGACAGAGAGAGTAGTTTAGCCATGAACTCTAAGTTCTTCCTTACTGAGAGCTTTGCTTGGGCCCAAGCTCCTGCTGCGAGTACGGACGTAATGTAGTTTACCCTCTTTATAACTTCCTTTCTCTCCTTTACAACGTTGTACCCCATAACCTCGGCCGTGCCCGAGGTGGGAGGTAGGAGTGTAGCTAGCACTT
>CAZPLI010000111.1:0-867 GCA_964587325.1 uncultured Thermofilaceae archaeon
TTCAAGCGCTCTGGTGGAGAATAGCGATGTACGCCGAGAGAGTGACGGGCATCAAAGTGAGGCACTGGCACACTCTTAGAGAGTACACTAGGGCCGTAGCGGGGAGGCTAGGCGTTCTCGGTGAAGTGTTCTGGACAGTATGTATCCTTGCTGAGAGGCAGCTCTATAGCGCGAGGAAACCTAGCATGGACGTCCTCGAGAGGCTGAGAAGAGTCGTACAGAGGTATATTAGAGGTGGGGAGAGTGGGTAAGGCTAGGTACCTCCTGCTCGGTAGTCTGCTCGCCGCGTGCGTCGTCGCAGCCATGGTGGCGTTATCCCCGCCGACTGACGACTTAGACCCTGAGAACCCGTTCTGGAACGGCATGAGCACGTTCGCTGGGACGTTCGGAGCCACTACCGCTCGAAGCCCCTTAGAGCTCGCGAGAGTACTCGACCCTAAGCGCACCATCCTCTTCATTATAGGCCCCGAGCGGGCGCTGAGCACTAGCGAGCTCGCGGTGGTGTCGAGCTTCGTGAAGGAGGGGGGAGTGCTCGTGCTAATGGACGACTTCGGCGCCGGTAACGAGGTGCTGAAGCAGCTAGGTCTCTCTGAGACCATATCGGGGGGCCTGCTAGTAGACCCTCTCTTCAACACTAAGAACTCGAGGATGCCTAAGGCGACTGCTACCCTAGAGGGCAGGAGGCTCACGCTCTGCTTAAACTACGCGTCCACCCTGACCGCTCCCAAGAGGTGTGTATTGGCGTGGTCGTCCGAGTTCAGCTTTCTAGACCTGAACGGGGACGGAAAGCGTGACGAGAACGAGAAGTGGGGACCGTTCCCGGTGGTCGCGTCTGTTAGGCTAGGTCGGGGTAAGGTGGTGTTAGTC
>CAZPLI010000111.1:877-4691 GCA_964587325.1 uncultured Thermofilaceae archaeon
CCGCTAATAAACGCTATGATAAACTCGTGTGATAACATGGAGTTTGCTCGCCTACTAATTGGGGAGAGAACACCAGTCGTCTATGCTGGTCTCTGGGAGCGAGGCTATAAGTTTGAGCTGCGTCGCATGCTGAGGAACGCGTTCTCTCTCATGGGGTCTTTCGAGGCTAGGCTAGTGACAGCTCTAGCCATAGCGTGTGTGGCGGTTTACTTATACGGCTCTAAGGCGCAGAGGCAGGGGTGAAATTGTGAGCCTGGAGGACGTCAGCGCCCTCGTCGAGGAACTATCCAAGTTCGTAGTGGGGCTCGACGACGTGAAGCATGCTTTGGTACTGGCCTTACTTGCAGAGGGGCATATGCTACTTGAGGGGCTTCCCGGCCTCGGGAAGACGACTCTCGCCAAGGTCTTCGCGAAGGCGATTGGAGGAAGCTTCTCGAGAGTTCAGATGACTCCAGACCTTCTGCCCTCGGACATTATCGGCACGGCCTACTACAACATAGGGCGCGGTAGGTTTGAGGTCAAGCTGGGACCAATATTCGCAAACGTAGTCTTGGTAGACGAGCTGAACAGGGCGTCGCCGAAGACTCAGGCAGCCCTCCTCGAGGCTATGCAGGAGAGGCAGGTGACGATTGAAGGCACTACGTACCCCTTGCCCTCGCCCTTCCTAGTAATAGCGACGCAGGTTCCTGGTGCCGAGGGTTCTTACCCGCTAACTGAGACGCTTGTGGACAGGTTTGCCGTGAAGGTTGAACTAAGACTGCCGAGCGAGCAGGACGAGGTCGAGATACTGAGGCGCATAGACTACATAGAGGAGGGAGCTGTCCGCCAAGTGCTCACGCCGCAGGCAGTAAAGAGCCTCATCGAGGCGGCTCGGAGCGTCTACGTGAGCGATAGCATATATGCATACATTGTTGGAATTGTTAACTGGCTGAGGGGGCTCCAGGTCCTGAGGGTGCCTCCGAGCCCGAGGGCGTCTATATGGCTACTGAAGCTGAGCAGGGCACAGGCACTCCTAGAAGGGAGGAATTACGTCATCCCAGACGACGTAAAGACGGTAGCGAAGTACGCGCTCGCGCACAGAGTGCTGCTGTCTCCGGACGCGGAGGCGGAGGGCCTGACGCCGCTGGGCCTCGTAGAGAGAGCCTTGAGGGAAGTCCCCGTGCCAAAGTAGTCTCGCTTGCCAGGAGAGGAGTCTCGCTACTGGCGTTCTCCCTCTCGCTAGCTGCTCTCTCCCTAGCTGTTGGTGATATTCTAACGGCTGCTGCGGGCCTCTGCTGTCTCGCGCTGTACCCTGTGGATTACACTATATCGCGAGGCGCGGTTAGCATCAGCTTTGATGGGCGCGGCGGGAGAGTAAGGATAAGGGCTGGGGGTAGAAGGAGTCTGCCGGTAGTCATTAGGTCTAAAGTACCGGTCTCATTAGAGGCTTTTCCTGAGTGGGTTAGGCCTGAGCCCAGAGTCCTAGAAAGAGGAGGTAGCCATAGAGTCTCTCTAGTCCTTACACCTGAGGTCGCTCAAGGTGGCGTGCGCCCCCGCTTGAGGCTGAACTACGAGAGCAGGCTAGGGCTCTTCTCTATGTACTGCGAGGCCGAGCTTCCTCTACACGTAGACGTAATCCCGCGGACGCTCCTAGCAATAGCCCGCGCCTTAGAGTTCCTAGGCGGTGCGGGGCTCGGTGGAGGGGGTGGTAGGCCTACACGACTGGGCAGAGAAGGTGAGTACTTCGGCTCCAAGAGGTACGAGGCTGGCGACAGCCCTCGCCGAATAGACTGGAAAGCGACTGCGAGAACTGGAGAACTGTATGTGAAGAGGTTCCTGGAGAGCGGAGGGAGGGTCGTAGTGGCTTACGACGTCAGAGTCCCAGGCCCTCTGGCCGCCGCTAAGGTGGCATCAGCCCTAGTGACACTTGTGACGGCAAGAGCGCGGGAAGGCGAGCTGGTGGATATAATTCTTGTAGACGGCAACCGCGCACACAAGGTGTCCGCGAGGGATCCTCGTCACGCCCTTCTGAAAGCCATAGGGATCGCCCTGAAGACCGTGCACGTAGAGCCTAGGGAGCTCGATGAGCTTGTGGTGCCGGAGCCCTCAAGAGCCGTAAAGGCCCTTCTGAGGCTAGCCGTGAGTGAGGCCGAGAAGGAGTTCCTCAAGCTCAAGGCTGCTGCGCTAGAGGCTCACAAGCTACTCGTACCACCTCCCGACTCAGAGATAGCACTAATATCGTCGCTTACGGGAGACGTGCAGGAGATCGTTGAGACTAAGCAGGCTGCTGAGGCTGTAGGGTCGAGGCTTGTGTTATTAATTCCTTCGCGTCCCTGGCTTGACGCAGCTAACGTGCAGCGCGCAAGGAAAAGGTACGAAGCTCTGATCGCCTACTTGAAGAGAGCACGTATACCTGTGGTCTACATTAGCTAGGTGACCCGCGTCGAGCCCCTATCCTCCGAGGTTTCTTATTAGGGAGGTTACTTTAACGCGATAGCTAGTCTATCTACTTGTCCTCGAGAAGGATAGAGCTATAAATCATGCTCCAAAGTGAATAGAAAACGTATGAAGAGGAGTGGGGTATTCGCACTAGTCATACTCCTCCTCGCTGCAGCTCTCCTAACTGCGCCTTACCCACTTGGAAGTGCTGAGCCTCCACCTCCTAGCCAAGTTCTCAAGCATGTAGCGTTAAAGCCGCCTATCCGCGTGAAGGCGCCGGTAGCTAACTACGACCTGCTCATTATGAAGGGCACTAGGCCCTACATGGTGCCCGGAGCCCCCATGGTTCCTGTTAAGGTCCTCACGTTCAAGCTACCCTACGGCGCCGTAGTGGAGAGGGTAGAGGTAAAAGTTAGAACCGCTAAGCTCGGTGGAAAGTTCAGGCTACTCCCCTGTCCTCGGCCTCAGCCGCTCGGACCAAGAAACCGCACCATAGCCTACATTGAAGACCCTAAGATCTACGGCTCCTCCAAGCCCTACCCTGGCAAGCTCTACGAGTACGAGGTCCACAGGGGCATAGACCCCGTGACCCTCGAGCGCGCGACGTTCGTCGTCGTCAGGATATTCCCGATCCAGTACGTCCCTGCCACAGGGAGCGTGACCTACGTCTACGCAGCAGACGTATCGATAACCTACAGCGGAGGCTCACTAGAGCTGGCACCCCTACCCACGGTAGACATAGTCATAATAACCAACGAAACGATATTCGCCGCCGCCCAGGAGCTTGCCCTCTGGAAGAACGCCACGGGCTACGTGGCGAAAGTCTACAATTTGAGCTGGATACTCGCTAATTACACCGGTGCTGACGCTCCTGAGAAAATCAGGAACTTCATTAAGGACATGGCTGTAAACTACAGTGCTAAATACGTTATTCTCTTCGGCGACACCGACTTAATCCCTACGAGAAGAGTGTACTGGGACAACACTACCGATCTAGCCTATTATAACCCGTATATTGAATGTGACCTCTATTACGCCGACCTAGACGGAACTTGGAACGCTGACAACGACACATATTACGGCGAGCCCGACCAAGACCAGGTAGATGGCTACCCGGACGTGTTGGTTGGCAGGCTACCCGCTAGCACGCTGACTGAGGCCAACGCCATAGTAGCCAAGATCAAGAACTATAGCCCAGACAACAGCTGGTTCAGGAGAATACTCCTCCTAGGCACGGTCACATTCGCACAGTACGACCCGCTCTCGCCTGAGGGCGAGATCCTGAAAGACTACTTCGAGACCAACTACCTCCCAGCGAACTTCTCGTGGACTAAGCTCTACGAAGACCTAGGCAACTTGACGACGGCTAACGTCAAGGCTGAGGCCAGTAAGGGCT
>CAZPLI010000112.1:0-207 GCA_964587325.1 uncultured Thermofilaceae archaeon
ACACTAGGTGGAGCCAGCGCTACGTGGGGCTCGAGGCCTACGAGATAGTCAACGGAGAGCTTGGGCGCCCTGTGAGGAACCCCGTACTAGAGGTCACGACTAGGTCGTTCTACTCGAAGATCGATGCAGTAGGAAAGGACCTGAGGTTCTACTCGGGCACGTGCGGTAAGGGCGAGCCTGCCCAGGGAGTCCCTGTGTGGTTCGGGG
>CAZPLI010000112.1:237-4689 GCA_964587325.1 uncultured Thermofilaceae archaeon
AAGTTGGGGGTGGTGAGGACGTGAGGTCGCAGGAGGAGCTTTTAGGCGTGGCTACCAAGGCTGTTGAGTCCGCGTTAGAGAAGGGCTTTGAGGAGGCCGCTGCGAAGATCGTTAAAAGCAAGACCACGATGGTGAAGTTCTTCGAGAACACACTGTCAGTGACGCAGTCCTGGGACGTCCTGTCTGTAAGCCTGTACTTAGCCCGCGACAAGCGAGTGTTCGTAGTCTCGGCCACTCCGACTAAAATCGAGGACGTGGCCTCAATGGTCTCTCGCCTCAGCGGGATGGCAGCTAAGGTTAAGGAGTCCTTCCTCTATGCTCCCCTGCCTAGCCCTGCTAATGTCAAGGCCCTGGGAGGACTCGTCGACCGAGGTATACTGGAAGCTCTGAAGGACCCCGCAGACGTGGCTGAAAGGGCTATTTCGGCAGCTCTAGAGGAGGGCGCGGAGAAAGTTGCTGGAACTATAACCCTCAGCTACAGGGAGAAGGTCCTAGTGACCTCCAAGGGTGCCGAGCTCTACGAGGAAGGCACTAGCATGCAGTCTTACGTGAGAGCGTTCGCGGGCCGGGGCTCGGGCCAGTGGTCCTACGGATCGCTGAGGCTCGACGAGAGAGGTATAGAGAGAGCAGCCCGAATAGCCGCCAAGTACGCTGCTGACGCGCGAGAACCGGGTCTCCTAGAGCCCGGCACCTACGACGTCGTGCTGTCGCCAATGGTATTTGGGAACCTCCTGAACTACGTAGCGTCCATGTCGAGCGCCTACTACGTAATGATCGGCTTCTCCTTCCTCTCGAAGGATAAAGTCGGCGAGAAGGTGGCTTCGGAGAGCCTCACCCTATACGATGACCCGAGGAACCGCGAGCTCGCGGGCGCTACGGCCTTCGACGACGAGGGCGTACCGACAATGAGTAAGCCGATAATCGAGAGGGGCGTGCTAAGGACCCTGCTGCACAACACCAAGACTGCAGCCAAGATGGGTACTAGGACGACTGGTAATGCAGGGTGGATATCACCCCATCCGTGGAACCTTAGGGTGAGACCCGGCGACCGGAGCTTAGAGGAGCTAGTGGCTGACGTTAAGCGCGGCGTGCTGGTGACTAACAACTGGTACACTAGGCTACAGAGCTATGTAGAGGGAGTGTTCTCGACCATAGCCCGGGACGCCGCCTTCCTGATAGAAGACGGCGAGATCAAGCGCTCAGTAGAGAAGTTCAGAATAGCCGACACCTTCCCGAGACTGCTGTCCAACATCGAGGCGCTAGGTAAGGAGACCTTCGACGTGTGGTGGTGGGAGGTCGATAGACCCACGAGAGCGCCCTACGTGCTTGTGCGCTCCATAAATATTTCGAGGCACATGGCGTAGACGCTGCGGTAAGGCTAAAAGCAGGTTCTCTTTACATGCTTTTTCTCTAGTGCCTGCGCAAGACAAGTAGGCAAACTGGACCATGTTGAAAGCCTAGGCGTGTACAACGTTGGCGTGTGCAGGAGGGGTAATATAGGCCTCTACTAGCGCGGCTATAGCCAGCAGTAGTAGGGATATTAAGAAACCCACTACAGCGCTTCTTAGCCCCCTAACCAGTCTCTCTGAGAAGCTCCCTTTTCCCTTCACAATTTCCAGAAACCACCTAAAGCCTCCGGCGGCAGCTATGCAGATCCCTGGTACTTCGATAATGCCGTGTGGTACTATAGACAAGATTACTGCGGTGATTCCCAGACCCGAGGCCCGGACGTACTCTACTATCATGCCTAGCACTAGCCCGTTTCCAGCAATTATAGCGACTGGGACGATGCCAGTTATGCCGAGGGAGACCATGGTAGCTACCACCTTAGCATTGTTGCGGAATATTAGGAGTGCCCGCAGGACTGGTTTATTGGCGGCGAGCGCGGCTGTCTTTGACGCTTTCATCTTCGTGTATTGTATTACTAGCGAGGATATGCTGGGATACGCGTGATAGCACACTACGCCTATCGGGATGAAGAGCATGAAGAGCAGTATGAAGGACGCTATCAGCCTAGCATTCTCTCTGAGAAAGCCCCTTACGGCCTCAGCCATCGCTCTCACCCGACTAAGCCTAGACGGCACATGAGGAGCCACTACCACGTAGACTCAATTACGAGATCACTTACGAGGTCTCCTAGGCATCTTCACTAGGCGTCTTCTAAGGGGGACTTAAGGTCTAGGTGTGCGTAAAGCGCGTCTACGTCCTCGGGCTTAAGCTTCTCGTACTTCTCAGACGCCCCCACGTCGTACCAAGGCCCATAGAACCTGTAGGCCAGGACTCGCATGCCGCGTCTAATAAGCGTGGGGATTATGTCTCTCATCAGGTCCACTTCGCCCCTCAACCCGCGCACTGACTCTAGAGCGCTGACCTCGAGGGCTAGTACGCCGACGGCGGCCGGGCTCTTCATTACCGGTTTCTCTACCATCCTGATAACTCTTCCTTGATAGACCTCAGCAACCCCTACAGGCACCATATAGCCTTCAGCAACGGCCAGCGTTGCCGACGCTTCTCGCTCTCGGTGGAACTTGAGCATACCAGAGATGTCTATGTTAGCGAGAATGTCGCCGTAGTGGACCAGCACAGTCCTGACGCCGTCGAAGACTCCGCGCTCTAGTGCCCCGAGCAGGGCTCCTCCTGTGCCCGTGAACTCTTCCCTGTCGACCACGTACTTTATGTGGACTCCGAACCTAGATCCGTCGTCGAAGTAGTTCGCTATCTGGTTCGCCTTGTAGCCAACGAGGAGCACTATGTCCCTAATGCCGTGGTACGCGAGGTGCCTGACGATGTACTCGAGAACAGGCTTCTCCAGGGAGCCAACGGGTATCATTGACTTCTGGAAATAGTTGGTAAGCGGTTTCAGGGCCTTGCCCCGGCCGCCGCACAGAATAGCGCCACACACTTCCTTCAAGCTAGGCACCGTGCGAAAGAGGGCTAGAGGACTAAAAAGCCATTACTCTAAGTGTATTAGCACTACTCTCTCTTCAGCAGTATTTTTCGGATTATTGACACGACTGCTACGGCAAACGCGGTCAGCGGAGCCGCTAGGACAGTAATGGCCCACCAGAGGCCGATCTCAAGGTCCAGCCCCGAGTCCCTAATAGTTACCTCGCGTATCTCACAGAGGAAGGCTAGGCAGGCCCTCACGTAGTGAGGGCCAGGAGCTAAATAGGTACGTACAGGCGCTTGTCCCATGTCACGCCCGTCGATGTTGACGCTACAGCCCGGGCTACACGACACGCTTAGAGGGTACCAGATAAAGCTCAACTCCTTCTTCTCGCCCGGCTTAAGGCTTACTGGCCTGAACTGTATTTCTTCGTCCAGCATCACCTCCACTGTGTGTGATCCAGGCGAGAGAGTGACATTGATCGGAGCCTTACCCACGTTCCTTCCGTCTATTCTCACGTCGCAAGTTGGCGAGCACTTGATGACAAGCACCGGCCAGGCGAACTCGATTTTCTTGTGCTCACCGGGGGCTAAGGAGACTTGGAGCCTGTGCGTGTAGCAGCCGTACTTTAGCTCGAGAGTGTAGTTGCCCGGCTTAAGCGGCTTCGTGAGCGGCGAGGATCCCAGCACCTTACCCTCCAAGTACACGGTGCAGCTAGGTATGCACTCAACTGAGAGCAGGCCCTCCTGCACGGGCTCGATGGTAGCAATAGGAGACTTCAGCACGTACACAGGCGCGGTAACGCCGATACGTAGTCCTACAACGAGCAAGTCATTTAGCACCGATGTCAAGCCAGCCGCGTCCACGGAGTAGCCAGTGCTTAGCCTAATCAGGCTCCCGTTCTCACCCATTAAGTAGGCCTCTTCTCCCTCCTCGGTTCTGCAGGCCAGAGCTACTACGAAGCCCTTACCAGTTCTGACTACAGTGTTAACTGAGTTTGTCCACTCGTAAATACAGCCCTCAGGTAGCTTGGCTGTAGAAACTAGCTCGAACCCTTCAATCTCCGGCATGTAAATGCTTACATTGACTAGCCTCTCACTGGCCGTCACTAGTCCAATGGTGCTGTCGTATCCTAGCCCGTCTCTAAGCACGAAGAGGTCAGCGGTCCCCGAGACTCTATATTCCTTCTTGCCTAGAAGAGTCCCGTTCGCCGAGAAGGTAATCACAGTAACGTTTTCATTCCCGACGAAGGCGGCAAGCACTGTGTCACGGTAGACAGCGATGGCCACGAGTTTCCTCAGGAGGAAGGGCCCCTCTTCAGGAGGCTGCCACCCGTACTCACTAAGCTTGTGCTCCCAGAGAACTGCGCCCGTCTCAGGGCCGACTGCGGTAACCAGCCAATCAAGATCCTGCCCTTCGCCCACGCTTAGTAAGAGGACGAGAGTGCCTCTCGGCATAACGTCTAGTCTCCAGCCCTCAACACGCCTGACACCGTACCTCCCGTGGGGGATCACGATGGCTACGCTCCACGTCCCTCCCTCGCGTCTCAGTACGTAGACATTACC
>CAZPLI010000113.1:0-1448 GCA_964587325.1 uncultured Thermofilaceae archaeon
CACACGTAAGTCTCAACCACATAGCCCCTCTCCGGAAACCCCTCAGGGAAAGCCCTAGGGTCGTACCTCTCCAAGTAGTCAGCACAGCCCGCAAAACCCAGCCGAGGACCGATCTACGCATCGCGCGACGCAGAGCAGTTATCATAGTTTAATAGCCTTAGTAGATATACTAACGGTAGGTCTAGGGGTCGCTCCATGAGCAAGACTTTCACCGCCGTCAGGTTCGTAAACGAGGAAGCCCAACACTTCAACGAAATAGGCGACGAGATCGCCGAGTTCCTGAGAAGCCTCGACGACCCACTAGAGGAGGTCCTGCTAGCCCTACTAGACGCCGTAGAGGCCGGGCTAGAAGAGTGGGACCTAAAGACCATAGTACAAGCCCTAGAGCACTCAGGGAGCGAGGCTCGCCGAAGAGCCAGAGCAGTGCTCGAAGACCTCCCAGCCGAGCTGCGCCGAAGACTAAGCGTCCTCCTCAGGCACGCCCCCAAAGACCTAGAAGCACTCCTCGACACCGCAGCCAAGTCCTCCTACATCGTCTACCTCTCCACAGGGCGCAAAGAGGCATACCACTTCAGCATACTAATGTACGCAGCCAAGCTCGCACTAAACCCCCAAGCCCCACACCACGCCTCACTCTTTGTCACTACCTCAGCCATAATAATAGCCCGAAACCCAGAGAAAGCCACAGAAGCCCTAGCCCTAGCCGCCTACGGACTAAAAGAAGTACTCCCCATACCCACACGCCCTCCAGAACCCCCCTGGGAAGCACCAAGCAAGTGGGCAGCACTCCTAAAACTCTCCCACACATACGAAGTAGGAGCAAAAGTCAGAGGAGAACTCCTAGCCGCATGGGGCCTACTCGAAGCCATGGAGAGTGGCTAACTTGCCAGAAAAGTACTCCTAGACTCAAATCTACTAGTACGCGTCTTCCTTCACACCAAAGACGTCCTCCCTGCCCAGGATACAGACACCAGATACAGTCAGAACTCGCAAGAACTATATCTCGCTATAGCTTACATTAACCTTTTATAGAGTAGCGACGTAGCTCGTGTGGTAGCTTAACATGAGAGTCCGCGAGAGAGTAACCCTAAGACCCGAGACACGTGAACCCGAGGGGCTTAGTCCAGAGGCTCTTAAGGCCTTAATAGACGTCCTAGAAGGCAGAGAAAAACTCTACACGGCAGAAGAAGCCATTAAGAAGCTCAGAGAAGAAGACTAAGCCTAATCATACGCCTTCTCCCTATGCTCAATCCAAAACAACACAACAGCCTTCTCCTCAAAGTCCACGTAAAAGAAAACTCTATACTTACCCATTCTAAGTCTCCTCACTTTCCTGCCTCTTACCTCGTTCACTACGGGCTCTCTAAGTAGAGCACATAAGGTCTCCTTGGCATTTTCCTTAAGTCTCTTTTCTAAGTCCCTAATAAGACGCGCAAATCTCTCTACAA
>CAZPLI010000113.1:1458-4252 GCA_964587325.1 uncultured Thermofilaceae archaeon
CTAATACACGCCATAAGTCTTCTATCACAGCCGTCACACCTCACGCTAATGTTTGACGATAAAACCAATCATCGGCATTACTTTCTTCGTGGCAGTCTGCCGTACAGCTCAGCCATGTTCCTTAAAACTTCCTCAGCAGTCGGTGCAGCGCCAACCGCGTACTCTACCGCGGCTGCCATGAATTCGTCAGTAAAGCGATATACCATTGGACTTGGTCTTTCGATTATGTGACACCGCATTGCTGCGGTTATAGGCCAGTGCTCCACCTTATAGCCTCTTCCGAGCACTCTATTTAGTTCTCTAGAACTTACGCCATTTTTGTCAACGAGTTTTTTCACGAGTTCTCTCGTCTCAGGATCTTCTAAGAACATACGCCAGGCATCAACCCACCTCCTACTACTAGCCTTAGAGAGCTTATAACCTGGTTGAGAGAGCATTTCTACGTACTTATTATATGCCTGCGCTAGACCCTCAGCTATCAGGTCCCAGAGTACGTCGGGCCCTCGTTTTCCCTGGGCCATCGCCTTTATATAGAGATATATGGCGCTTCGCGGTGTTCGAGCAAATCGAGCAACCAATTTAGCCAACGTTGGGTCTACACGTATTCCTTCGGCACTAAGCCTCCTCTCAACAGCTCTTGCCAGCTCTTCGGCGCTCCATTTTAGCCTGACGATATCAAAGTGTTGTGAAAGTTTGGCAAGCGACTGCGGTCTCTCATCCTCGAATCTTTTAAAGGTAAACTCGTTGAGCGTAACAATCAGATATGGCAGTTTTCCGAAAGTGGCCTGTTCTAGGAGATACCATGTGAAGCTGTACGCCCCTTCTTCGCTTACCATTGATCCCACTGGTATGTCAGGGTTATCTAGAGCCACAAAAGCGTCTCCGATCTGCTCAGCGCGCTCAGCTATAGATTGTAGCAAGCGCGAACGGGTAGTCTCACGCTCTAGCTTTAAGTCTCGAGTAACCCACTCATAGATCTGTCCACGCTCAAGAATAGCATCGTCTTTCAGGAGCCCTACACTCGCAAGGGTCCGTAGCGTCTGGCTCTTACCCCCTCCCCATGGACCGACAAAAATAACTCCATGCTTCAAAGTAACACCAACTTCTGCTATTAACCGCCGGTTCTCCTCGACTATCTTTAGTACTTTTAACTGAGACTGCGATAGATCATCAACTTTAAGCTTCGGGGTAGGTTCTGCCAGAGCCGTTAAGGTGAGCCTACGTGTCATAGCTTTCGCCCCCAAGTTTATAGGGAGCTTAGGGTAAATAAGATTTTCGACGTGTATTATGGCGAATTAGGTAGCTTATGCGCACTTTTCTTTCTCATAGAGGTCTGCGCTTAGTTACTGCAAAATAAGGGCCAGTTAGGCAAAACTCACTCAATATTCTTATCTACAGTTCGTCGTGATTAGCAGGGGAGCATGAGACTAAGGCTCAAAGACTTTGGACCCATAGTCGAGGCAGACTTACTAATCAGACCGCTTACAGTACTCACAGGTCCCAACGCGGCGGGCAAGTCGTACGTGGCTTATGCACTCTGGTGCCTACTGAGCGTCGAGCCTAACTGGTGGATGTTAAGAGAAATCATCGAGTCCGAGCTGAACAGAGGTCTTGAGACAGGCACTAGCGATGCCATAGCGCTGGCCATTAAGGATTCTCTCCTAAGCTCTATCCGCGCTATTAGCAGTGTCTTTAAAGACAATTTAGAGGGATTGCTTCAAGACACATTCCAAGTCGACAACGTAGGAGAGCTAGTTAGGAAAGGCTCTAGCAGCGCCTCGATAAAGGTGTGTAATGACGACTGTAGTACTCAGCTGTTGTTTAAGCTTAGCGGCGAGGGGCTAGAGATAGTGGGCTGCGAAGAGCTTGCTGAGGCTTTAAGTGACAAGCTCTCTATTGAAGTATCGATCATAGACGAGAACCTGTTGGTAGAGGTATACCTCGATGGTGAGCTTCTAAGAAAGTTCAAGACTGCTAAAGATGACCTAGTGGGGCAAGTAGCAGCCACAATACCTAGCATCATGGTGAGAATCTTCGACGGGTTCTATATGTATGCGGACTGCGTGGTATTGCCTGACGGACGCGCTGGGTTACTAAGGACAGTACAGGCCTTATCCCACGTTCTCCTAACAACGCGTGAACGTGTCTTTGTGAATGCAGTAGACGCCGCGTTTATACGTAGCTTCCAAGCACTCTCACCGCGTATAGCCAATAGGGAGATAGCCAACCTCGCAGAGTTCTTCGAAGAAAAGATAGGCGTAGTGTTCAGCGTCAGCCGGGAGCCTCCCAGGTTTAGAGTAGCAGTTCGAGGAATCGAACTGCCCATTGAGCGAGCGCCCTCAGGGCTTAGAGAGATAGCGCCACTAATTTGTATCCTAAAGCACGCCCTCAGGCGAGGTAGCTTCTTAATAGTAGAGGAGCCCGAGGCCCACCTACACCCCGACGCACAGGCTCTAATCACCAGAGTACTCGCGGGACTCGCCAATCACGGCGTAACAGTGATCACTACTACCCACAGCCTACATGTCATAGACGAGCTCAGCAACCTCTTAAGACTCAGCTCTCTGAGCCCCGAAGAAAAGCTCAAGCTAGGATACGAAGAATGGGAAGGACTAAGCCCCGAAGACCTAGGCGTGTACCATGTTGACACCAGCGGCATAGTCTCCGAAGTCGAGGCAGCAGAAGAGGGATTAGACGAGACAGGCCTGGACAGAGTAGTCAGTGACCTAGCAGGTATCCACGCGGCCGTTGAGAGATACTACCGTTCCAGAGGGACCTAACATTGCCAGCCGAG
>CAZPLI010000114.1:0-580 GCA_964587325.1 uncultured Thermofilaceae archaeon
CCTACCCCCAGGCCCAAGAGCCGCAGGGGCAGCCCCGAGCCTGGCGGGGCAGGGGCTAGAAGCCCCGAAGACCTCCCCTGGGGCCGCAAACCGGCGGGCCGCCGATCCGTGACGATGAGGCACCGCCGGAGGGGCCACAAAGGCCCCAACCCCAGCCCCCAGGGAAGGAATGACCAACTAGGCGCCAGGCCTTAACGAGCGATAGTTAAAGCATGGCGTCAACTCAGTAGGGGGAGGCGAGGGCATGAAACGGTCGGTGTCGGTGTACGCCGAGAGAGAGTCTACGTTAATCACTCAGTGTCCCGTTTGCGGCTCAAACAGCATGACCATAAAAGAGGTAGAGTACAACCTACCGGAACTGGGTAGGGCGCTCTTAGTCAGCCGTCTTTGCTCTCGATGCGGCTATAGGCGTTCAGAGATAGTCCCGCTCGTGGTTAGGCCCCGACGCAGAGTGTACGTGAGGGTAGACTCGGAGAGAGCCCTGCGCACCAAAGTAGTACGGGTCGGAACGGCCAGTATAGAAATAGTAGAGCTAGGCGTGGCCATCGACCCCGGTGTCGACGCGCCCACGTTTCTAACG
>CAZPLI010000114.1:590-4187 GCA_964587325.1 uncultured Thermofilaceae archaeon
AATCGCTAATGCCTTGAAGTCATTGGAAGTACTTGCTCTCAACAGCGAAGAGCGCGAGGTTGCACGTAAGGCCTTAGAGAACTTGCAGAGCCTCGACGTTGGGTCTAAGCCTTTAACCGTAATAATAGATGACCCCGCGGGCGTAAGCAAGGTATCGAGTCGAGGAGGGGCTCTTATTCTCATTGAGGAGGTTGAAGGCGAGCTTACCGCCTAGTAGAGCATGACATTTTATGTATTCTTCGTACAAAAGCTTGGGGATGAAGAAAACTTGCCCCACTGAAGCGTGACGACCGGAAGTACCGCTGACCCGTACCAAGGATAAAGGCCTATGTTGTCGACATAACTTGGCTACTAGGAGGATGTCCATGGCACTTGATGAGGTTGAAGCCATAAGGATTCTCTGGGAAGTCCTTGAGAGAGACGCTACTGAGATCCTTGGAACCCCAGATGATGCTTCGGCCATTAGACTGGGAAACAAATACCTTGTAGTGAATGTTGACGTCTTCGACGAAGTAACGGACATGCTCCCGGGAATGAGTTACTACGATGTGGGCTGGAAGGCTCTGGTGATGGCTCTGTCTGACGTGGTCGCTAAGGGGGCTAGACCGCGGGCCTGCCTTGTGGGGCTAGGTCTGCCTTCTAACGTCACGAGGGAGAACCTAAAGGCCTTAGCTAAGGGCTTGAGGGACGCCTCGGCAAAGTACAGCGTAAGTATATGGGGTGGCGACACAGGCTTTTCGGATCACTTCTACATGTCTGTAACAGCTTTAGGAATCGCGCAGCGCGTAGTAAGTCGAGGGGGGGCAAAGCCTGGAGACCTAGTAGTAACTACGGGGAGGTACGGACTTACTGCAGTCGCGTATAAAATGCTGTTAGAGGGCTATAGGGTTCCTCAGGGGCTAGAGCGTATAGCTAGCCGAGCCCTAGCAGCAACTTACAAGCCAACGCCCGAGCTAGCTGCATGGCCAGAAGTTCTGAGATACGCCACAGCGTCTATTGACTCAAGTGACGGGCTAGCCCTCAGCCTGCACTACCTCGCTGAGTCCAGTAATGTCTCAATAGTCATAAGGAGTATTCCTATTGATGACGACGCGAAGAAACTCCTTAAAGAGTGGGGCCTAGACCCCGTTAAGGAATCTCTCTACAACGGGGGAGAAGAGTTTGAGCTTATAGCCACTATACCCAGAGAGCTACTCAAGGATGCTGCTAAGGCAGCAAAAAGCAGGGGGAGCGAGCTAATAGTCATAGGGCAAGTAGAAAAGGGTGAGGGCGTATACATGGAGGCTCAAGGGTCTCTTACACCCGTTGAAAAGCGTGGGTGGATTCACCGCCCAGTAGGGGGGCCTAATTGTGAGAGTAGTAATCCTCGACGGGTACACGGATGAACCTGCAGGCTTAGGTGTCCCACCCTACATTGATGTTTATCCTAGGTATGTGGCCGGAGCGGTATGGACCATTAAGCACTCGGCAGAGGTTATTTACTTTACAGTAGACGATGTGCGAAAGAACTTTGAGGCTTTTATCAAAACTGCATCGCGCGCTGACCTAGTAGTGTTCATAGCAGGAGTCGTAGTTCCAGGTAAGTACCTAGGAGGCGTTCCTATTACGCTTGAAGAACTCGTTAGATGGCCTGTGCTGTCAGACAAGCCCATAAAGGTTCTGGGAGGACCGGCAGCGAGGTTCGGGTTCGGTATTGAGGGAGGAATGCTAGCTAAGCCCCCGGAGTTCTTCGAGGCATACTTCGACGTGGTGGCGCGCGGCGATCTTGAAGTAATAGTAGCTGACCTCCTTCGAGAAAACCTCAGAGTGGAGCGAGTAGACCCTTACAGGCGTCGCAGGGACTATAGTGAGATAGCCGAGTACGCTGTCAGAGGCGCACGCGTAGTCACACAGCACCCGAATTTCAGGAAGAATCTGATAGCTGAGATAGAGACCTTTAGAGGGTGTCCACGCTGGGTCACAGGAGGCTGCTCATTTTGCATCGAGCCCAAGTACGGCGCTGTCGTGTTTAGAGACGTAGACGACATACTCCGCGAAGTCGAAGCATTATATAACGCGGGTGTTAGGTGTTTCAGGCTAGGCAGGCAACCGGACATACTCGCCTACATGGCGAAAGGGACTAACGAGGTGGAGTTTCCAGAGCCCAATCCTGAGGCCTTAAGAAAGCTCTTTGCAGGGATAAGACGCGTAGCGCCTGACCTTGAAACATTGCATATTGATAATGTGAATCCTGGGACTATAGCGCACCACCCACAGAAGGCTAGAGAAGCGCTGAAAGTCATAGTTGAGTACCACACTCCCGGAGACGTCGCTGCTATGGGGGTAGAGAGCGCAGATTCTGACGTCGTTAAGGCCAATAACCTCAAAGCGTACCCGGAAGAGTCGCTCGAGGCTATAAGAATAGTTAACGAAGTGGGTTCACGAAGAGGGTACAACGGGCTCCCTGAGTTGCTCCCAGGAATAAACTTCGTAATCGGCCTAATGGGAGAGACAGCCAAGACGTTCGAGCGTAACCTGGAGTTCTTAAGGAGAATACTGGAGGAGGGGCTGCTCGTCAGAAGAGTGAACATTAGGCAGGTCCTGCCACTGCCCGGAACGCGTATGTGGAGCGTAGGCGTGAGGTTTGTCCGCAAGCACAAGAGGCTGTTCAGAAAGTTCAAGGACACCGTAAGGAGAGAGTTTGACCACGTGATGCTAAAGAGAATAGTGCCTCAGGGCACGGTAATGCGAGGACTTTACGTTGAGGCCTATGAGGGGAAGCATAGCTTGGCTCGGCAGCCCGCGTCTTACCCCCTACTAGTCTACCTACCGCTGAGACTACCCATGTGGACCAAACTCGATGTGGTCATTATCGACCACGGCTACAGGTCCGTCACAGGGCTACCCTACCCGCTAAACGTTAACACTGCCCCTCGCCACGCACTAAGGCTAGTGCCTGGAATCTCCGAGGCTAAAGTAGCAGCGCTACTGGCAGCTCGCCCTTTGAGGAGGCGGGAAGACTTGGTAAAAATTGTGGGAGCCGAAACGGCGCGTTACCTTTCTCTAGACGGCGTCCCGCGAGTAGAGGAAGATCGAGTACACTAGGCCCCGCAGCGGGGCTTAAGTGGAAATGCTAAGTCTCAAGCGCGCTGCGCCATTATTCCGTGCTTATAGTCTCCTCGCTCAGCGCGCTTAGATCGTAGACCTTAGAGTACTTAACCTCTAGCTTATCGTGTATTAGTTCGTGTAAATGTCTGAGCGCGTATACTGGGCCATAGGACTCTATAGAGACTACGACCTCGTCGAAGAGCTCGGGCGGAACGTCCTCCCCTATGATCAGCACCCCGTAGTTCTCTATCCTCAATCTATAGCCCTCTTCCCTAGCTCTCTCGAGCCTTTTCTTCGAGACAATGAGCCTCCCTCCGTAGTTTTCAATAGTCTTTACTCTCCTTCCAGCTAACCACTCCTCTGGCAACTTGCCCTCGTAGCCCACCACCCCGCCCATATAGTCCTCCATACGACTGTAAGCAAGCCTGACAAGAGGCTTTGGAACCACTATCGTGCCTATGCCCTTGAAGTAGAGCACTTTGTTTCTGAACAGCTCCTCGTCCATGTCCT
>CAZPLI010000115.1:0-3962 GCA_964587325.1 uncultured Thermofilaceae archaeon
GTCTCGAGGAGGACGCTGCCAGGAAGATAGAGGACAAGCCCGCTGAGGCAACTATAGTCTACAGGCTTGACAGGCTGGGCATACCCCTCGTCGAGATAGCAACTGGCCCCGTAATGAGGACTCCTGAGGAGGCTCAGGAGGTCGCGAGGTACATTGGCAGGTTGCTACGCGTTACGGGCAGGGTCAAGAGAGGGCTCGGTACGATAAGACAGGACCTCAACGTGTCTATTCGGGGCGGCGCACGTGTCGAGATAAAGGGCGTTCAGAGGCTCGAGCACATCGCCAAAATAGTCAAGTACGAGGTGATAAGGCAGCTCAATCTCTTGGCCATACGGGATGAGCTGAGGAAGAGGGGCGTCAAGCCGGAGGACCTAGATGTTGAGCCTATCGACGTGACTAAACTCTTCGAGAAGACTAAATCGAAAGTCGTGCGAAAGGCTCTCAAGAAGGGCGGAGTAGGCATGGCAGTGAAGCTCAAGGGGTTTGCAGGCCTCGTCGGGCGTGAGATACAGCCAGGACGCAGGCTAGGAACCGAGTTCGCGGACTATGCGAGGTTCTGGGGCGGTGTAGGCGGGATCTTCCACAGCGACGAGTTGCCAGCCTACGGGATAAGCGAGGACGAAGTGAAGGCTGTAAGAGAAGCCCTAGGGTGCGAGGAAGGCGACGCCTTTGTGCTAGTCTTTGGTGATGAGAAGTCCTGTAGAGAGGCTCTCGCAGCAGTCCTAAAGAGGGCAAAGATGGCAATAGAGGGCGTTCCCAACGAAACTAGAGCGGCTGACCCTGACGGTACGACGCGGTTCATGAGACCCATGCCTGGCAGGGCCAGAATGTACCCCGAGACCGACATAAGGCCATCAAGGATAACGGAGGAGATGCTCGAGGAAATAAGGTCCAAGCTCCCTGAGTTACCCGACGCCAAGCTCAGGAGGTTTGTTGAGGAGCTAGGGCTGAGCAGAGACCTCGCCGAGAAAGTGCTAGACTCGCACTTCCTACCACTATTCGAGCAACTAGTATCGGAGTTCCCCTCAGTGTCGCCCACACTAGTAGCGGCAACTCTCACTAACACTCTAGTCGAGCTCCGAAGAGAGGGCATTGATGTTGACGCACTTACCGACGACGACATTAGAGGTGTGATAAAGCTTGTAGCTGAAGGCGTGATAGCCAGAGAGGCAATACCGGAGGTTCTGGCCTACCTCGCTAAGCATCTTGGAACTAAACCCGAGGAGGCCGTAGAAAAACTAGGGCTCAGAACGATGACAGAGGAGGAAATCAGGGAGTTCGTACGCAAGGTGATAACTCAGCACGAGGATAGGGTTAGAAGCCTTGGTAACCGTGCCGTAGGCTTCCTAATGGGTGTGGTCATGAAGGAGCTTCGAGGCAAGGCTGAGGGTAGAGTCGTTAACAGAATAGTGAGAGAAGAGCTAGCGTCCTTTCTTTCCTCTTAGAGCGCGCACCTTAGGTAGCTCTTTAGCTATTTTACGTATAACGACTGTCTTCTTTTCCTCGGTTACAACGAGCACTCTTCCCACGCTATCGAACCAGTGAGCCGGGTGCTTAGCCTCGCGGTCAACTATGACCTCGTAGCCTGCGCGGCGGGCCGCTTCAGCCACCTCGTCTAGAGTAGGTTTCTTGACTGCAAGAGCTCGAGGGACCCGGCGCCCTTCAGACCAAGAGAGAGTAGAGTCGAAGAAGAATGGCCAGATAACGACCTTGCGGGGCCCCTCCCTAAGGAGAGACATGAATGGCTACCCGGTTACTCCTTAACTAGGACAGCGTTGACTACGCCATCCTGGCCCGGCCTAGACACTACGCGTGCGGGTCCTAGCTCTGTGAGGATGATGGCGCCCTTCGTTATTATGCCTCTGCGCTCGTAGTCCCTATTGGCCGGGTTAGACAGCAGCTTGATGATCTTCACCTTTTTAGTGCCCTCGCCTGGCACGACCACGTTGGCGAAGGATGCCTTCTTGACTCTCAACTTATAGTTCCCGCCTCTAACTCTGATCCTCTGAATCACAGTCTCGTTGCCGATTCTAGTCTCGGTCGGGAACCTGCCCATCCAGTATTTTCGCTTCACTTTGACGTGTCTGCCTTTCTTGCCCCCGCTAATTTTACGGAGGTCGTTACCGTGGTACACGCCCATCGCCAGCACCCCGTAGCCGCACAACCCCACACCAATTAATCTTTATAGCCTTTTCCTTACCTAGCCCATCAGCCTAAACCGCGAGCCTATAAGGTTACTCGAGTTGCCTCTGCTGGGACCGAGGTGCAGGCTCGTGAGCAGGAAGACCGTCGCACTAATTGAGGTCACAGCTTTCCTAACAGTGTTCCTAGTAGTCTCGTGGTACCTCCAGGCTATAGTGCCTGAGTATAGCGGCTGGTATTCTAAGGCTATTATGATACTACTAGCACTCGCAGGGATAGCGATACACGGTAGACCGAGAGACTACGGCCTCTGGCCGAGAAACCCAAAGACGACGGCAAAGTGGAGCCTCGTTATCCTGACCCTCTTTGCTGTCGTCGACGCGGCTCTACTAACTGTGACTAGTGGACTCGGCAAGGTCTCGCTGGGCGGCTTTCTCAAAGCAGCGCTCTGGTACTATGTCTTCGTAGGCTTCTCAGAAGAGCTGTTCTTCAGGGGCTACGTGCAGAGTAGGCTTAATGAAGTCTTCACTAGGAAGTATAAGAGAATCTTCGGTGTAGACTACGAGTGGACGCAAGGCACTCTGATTACTGCAGTGTTCTTCTTCAGCCTACCGCACCTACTAGTGGGTGTTAACCCATTTGCCGGAACGTACAGGCTGAACCCTGAGATAGCAGCGCTAGCAGTCTTCGCAACAGTGCTAGGCCTCGCGGCAGGGGTTCTGCGGGAGAAGACGGGTGGAGTGGTCCTACCCGCAGTGCTCCACGGCTCCGTAGTATTCACGGGCTTCGGGCTGAGCAGAGCGGCAGGCCCCATAGCCTCGAACCTCGCAGTAGCAGTAGCGCTATGCGCCTTCTTTGCACTGTTCTTCGAGCGTATACTCAGGGAGGAGGACTAGTAAGTTCGAGAACGCGGCGTAGAGACGTTATGTACTCACGATAGTCTCTCCCTCTGCGCGCGGGTCAGCACGTGGAATCCTCCTCACCGCTCAGAGTGAATACGTCTCATCACAAGCTCTAGACACTCCTAGGATCCCTCTTAAGACTTTATAACGATAATTTTACCTCAATGCTGCTGTTCCTAGGCAAGTATCTTAGAGATCTCTGTCTTTGCCGTTGCTAGCGGCTCTACTGGTATTGTCCATGTTTTGCCTAGTTTGCATCCTGGGTTCTGGTAGGTGATCTTCTTTCCGGCTCCTGGGGCTAGGTGGTAGACACTGTCTCCGACTTTGACGTCGATGTCGCTAGTCGCCTCCAGCACGAGGGTCCAGGGGCAGCCGCTGGGCGGTGGCGGGTTCTGCCCCGGGCCTTCCTTCGTCCAGAGGACTGCGCCTGCGACTAGTGCTAGGCTCGGGCCGAAGTAGCCCTTAGAGACTTTCACTTTGAGGGAGCCGCTGGTGGCCGCGGACGCGCTAAGCGTTGAGCCCCAGACGACGTAGCCCATACACTTGTCTCCGGGGCACCCTTGGATGCAGCGTGGCTGGGGGTCGTCCTTGCCCCAGTCCAGCACGAAGGCTCCGGAGAGGCCTATGAGCTTGCTGTCCGAGATCCTGCCGCTCCACTCTGGCGCGCCCTCGACGCTGAAGACCCAGGAGAGCGAGTACGAGTACTCAGCCCAGCCCTCACCACCTACGTCGGCGCTGAAACCAACTGAGCGCTGAACAGTCATCAAGTCTCCTCTGCCACTCGCAGAGTCACTACCAGAGAACCCGAGCGGGTAAGAACGCGTCTTAATTTGTCCCTGAGTCTCGCGGCAGGTCTCGAAAGCTGGCCCTATAGGCTGAGCCTGAATAGCACCAGCACGAGTATAGTTCTCACCCTGG
>CAZPLI010000116.1:0-2768 GCA_964587325.1 uncultured Thermofilaceae archaeon
AACGGCAACAAGGTTGGCTCTAAACCCATCCTTAGGCTGAGGCTAGAGAGGGACACTAGTGTTGTTGCGGTGTTTGAGAGACTTAACTGCACCGTGAGACTTACGGCTAACGTTACGGGCGCTAGGGCCAGAGTTAATGGCGGAGAAGTAGCGCTACCGTATGAACTTGCCTGTCCCTGTGGCTCCAAGCTAACTATAGAGCCCCTATCCTTAGAAGGCTACAGAAGCCTAAACGAGACAGTCCTGCTCACGGTCGAGGAGAACGCCACTGTCAGGCTGCTTTATAGGCGATTGCACCCAGCCGAGCTGTGTAGTGTCAAGGGCGGCGTGTATGTGTCGGCGGACGTCTCCGGTGCCTCTGTGGTAGTTAGCGATAGGAGGGTGGAGCTGCCAGCATGCCTGTTTCCTCCTGTCGAGTTAGAGGGCGAGTGGTTTGTCTCTCTAAATGACACTCACGGATACTGGCTTGCGTGGTATTGGGTCGAGACTAAAGGCAAGAGGTACTGGTGGAGCTACGGGCTTAACGGCTCAAAGCTTAGGCTGAGCGAGGCTGCGAACGTCACGCTTCATTACGTGCTGGGCCTCAGAGAGCTGCCGTACGCAGTGAGGATTCTCAAAGTGATTCCCAAAGAGTGGGAGGCGGCTAAGATTACGTTTACCGGGGGATATATGGAAGTTGAGGCAGGCTCGATTTTTCGCGGCGCGCCGCCGGGTTTCAGCTTTATTGTTGAGCTACCGAAGGGTGTGAAGTACGTAGCTGTCCGATTCGAGGCTATAGGGGAACCATACGTAGACTTCGCGATACTGCCGCCGTTCTTGGAGAACCTAAGCGACTTTTACTCTGTCAGGTTTTCACCAAAAAGCTTCGGTAAATACGAGCTATACTTAGTTCTCAATGTCTCAGCATTCCGAGACCTCTATGAGACGTGCGGTTTTTCTCCAAATAATAGTAGTGAAGTACCACGCTGGCTTGACTGCATAGATAAGTGGGAAGAAGAGCACCCACACGCAACGGCACCGGTCGTTAAAGTCAATAAGCCGCCTGAGTATTGGGATATAGAAGAAGTATCTGGGGCAGGGTACCTGTATCTACCCGACTTTAGGCCTGCACCTCTACCTTCTCGCAGAAACTTCCTACTGCTTGTTGACTCCTCCAAGACAAGCTGGCTCAGGTTCTCTGTGGTGGGTGTTGCGCCTTGAGATGGCGAGTTCTCCTTTTCGTAGTAGCTGTAGTGGTACTGGTGCTGCTTACTGTGCCGCTGGAGGCTCCGCCTACTAGCTCCGCTGGGACCAGGGTCGAGCGCTACACCATAGTCAGTTGCTCCTGCGAGAAGAGAGAAAACGTAGAGTTCGGGCGTACTTGGCGCGTCGAATGCGAGTGTCCTAGTGTTGTCAAGGAGTGGAGTAAGACGTTTACGGTGAACGAGGGAGGTTCTGTCACTATAGCTGTTAGTAGGGGCTTTATTACCGCGTCGGCTAACGCCGGTGCTACTTGCCCCGCGAGCGACCCGTGCACCTACATAGTGTGCAAGTCGGCCTACGCTTACGCCTCGTCAATCAAAGTGTACGTTAAGGCGAGTCTCGACGGGGAGACTAGGGAGGGGTACGCCTACGCGAACAGTGACAGTCAGGCCTGCCCTCCATCGTGTGGGCCGTGCTGCGGTGTAAGCGTGGCTGATGGAGGTGGTCAGGGTGCGTCACTGGACTTTCTTTGCAGCGATCCTCCTTGCACACTGCATGTCTACGCGAGAGTAGAAGTTCCATCCTCTACGTTCGCTTACGTCCGAGCGGGCTGTACCTACCCCTATGGCTGTACACTAATTTCTCAAGCAGTCGTGGGAGTGACTATCGAAATATCGTATCCTAGTGACGAGAGCGGCGGCGATGATGGGTCCCCACCTCCTCCTTCCTCTCTCAGAGTTGAGACTAGCATTGACGATAAGCTGAGCCGCTACGAGAAGATTGTTGCCATTAATGGGACGCTTGTTCATACGCCTTGGGAAGGAAAGGCTAACCACGCTGAGCTTAAGGCTTACAAGACCTATAGTAAGAAGTTCGAGGACGAGTACTACTGGAATGGCAAGTATAATGCTGTCGCAACCGGGAAGGCCTACTCAGGCAAGGTAAGCATTAGGGTATTCACAGGGCTCTTGAACCCTCAGTGCGACCCGCTACTTAACAGACCCTGTGTAGTCAGGTTGCTAGCTATAAGCAGATCAGGTAGTAGGGTTCTCTGGTCTAAGTCGTGGTCTAGCCCAAGACAGGTGCCAAACACGCTAAGCTTTGGGCTTACGACCATTCTGAGCGGCGAAAAACTGAGGCTAGAAGCTAGCCGAGTGACTTTGAGCAGGCCTCACATGTACATCTCGTGGGACGAGACCTACGTCTTCTCCTATTGGACCCTGTACGACTCCCAAGGCAGCCCCGTGAACTACACTTTGAGCAACACTATGACGGTTAGAGTGCCTCCGGGAGCCACGTACAGGGCTGTGGCCTACTACAACTCGTCTGCGAGTCTCGCCGTGCTAAACGTACTCAGCGAGCCTAGTGGAGCCACTATAAGCTACAACGGCAGCCACTCTGGCTCTGCAGTGACTCCCTTCACTCTAGTGGGTCCCCTAGTCAACGTCACGCTCTATGCTCCCCAAACCCTAGAGCGTAAAGTGCTAGCCTTTAATTCCACGGTGTCTGGCTCGGCAACCTTGGCTGGTGAGCCTGGAGTCTACGAGGTCGGTGTGGAGGGCTGTGGCAGGCTCATAGTGGAGGGC
>CAZPLI010000116.1:2778-3558 GCA_964587325.1 uncultured Thermofilaceae archaeon
GGGCTCGGGCCGGGTAGCGGTTTATAGAGTGGAGCGCTACAGGTTCGAGAAGTGGATCGTGGAGCTCCCTGAGAAGCGATGGGAGACGAACGAGACTATAGTCCACGTGGAGCTGGCAAGCGGAGTCGGGAACGCTACGGCTATCTACAACTCCTCTGGGAACCCTAAGTTCGAGGAGGACTTGGTGGTGCTGCCTATTGAGAGACTCCTGATCAAGGTCGAGATGGGAGAATTCAGGCTATACGGTAAGGGCTTCCACGCGTGCTATCTCGGGCCGCTGGAGGAGTTCGAGGAGCTGGTCTGCGTGGCGCCTAAGAAGATCAGCCTGCCGCCCTTTGAGGAAATGGGAGCCAGCAGACTAGGCCCGGGCTATAGGGCGCTGAATCCAGAGAAGCTCTCAGACCTGCCCGTATGCGGCGGTAAGAAGCTCCTGCAAGTCGGAGCGCCGAGTGAGCCTGGCAACTACAGCCTGCTAGTCGAGCTAGCCTCGGGCTTCGCCGCCAGAAGAGTGCGGGTGGTAGAGCCCTCGCTCTCCGTGACTGCGAGCTACAACGAGACTTATGTGCTTCTAGAGTTCACGTGTAACGGCTGTGAGCTACTGAAGCCCCCGGTCAAGGACGTAGAGCTAGAGGTCTACGTGAGAGAAGGCGACACTCTCAGGAGTATTACGAGGAGTCTCGCAGACACCCCAGGGCCCTGGCTGGTGGCCATACCGTACTCCGCGCTAGCCGAGGTAGAGGAGAGAGGCTCCCTCACTCTGGTCGCTAGGCTGGAGTGGGA
>CAZPLI010000116.1:3568-3930 GCA_964587325.1 uncultured Thermofilaceae archaeon
GGCTACTCTGTAAGCCAGGAGCTAGCCATCCCCGTCAGGATAGCTGGCCTAGATATCGTGGAGTGGAGTTGCGGCAGCACCTACTTCCTAATGAAGCCCGACGTCGCAGGCCAAGGCTGGCCATACCCAGACCCAGGCAGGGCCTACGCAGTCTGGCAAGGCAGGAAATACGACGCAGCTTGGACAGGCTACTACTTCAAGTTCGACCTAGGCACAGACGTGTGCAGAATACCGCTGGGAGAAATAGAGGTGGTATGGATACCGCCGACCACACAGGGAGAAGTTCTCTACGTTAGAGTTCTCAGGCTCTAGCTCTCGCTTCGAGGTAATAATTATTTTTCATTTTCCCCTATGGTTATAGG
>CAZPLI010000117.1:0-3872 GCA_964587325.1 uncultured Thermofilaceae archaeon
CTCCAGTAGTAACTGTGTATAGGAGGTATGGAGTGGTAAGCATAGCCCGCTCTCCGGCGCGGACGTGAACACGGAGTACTGTAGCCTCTTGGGGTAGGATGCAGTCGTATCTCCTGTATAGGTGAGCTGTAGCTCGGACATGGCAAGGATCCACTAACCTAAGCGTGCAGCCATCGATATAAGGGTGCAGGCCTAGGTCTCTTTCCTCTCCTCGACTGGAGGCGCCTCCTTGACCGCAATTTCTCCGAACACGGACTCGTACTTCTTAATCGTGTTCTGCAGAGCGGCGAGTAGCCTCTTACAGACTATTGGGGGAAGCACTATCCTCGCCACAAGCTCCAGCTCCCCGTGAATGCGGCCTACTCTGCCCTGCTCATCGACGAGTATACTTATTTTGGGCTTAAGGAAGTCGATGATAAACACCGAGCCGTCACTGGGAAACGAGACTATAGCCGCAACAGCATACTTCTCAACAAAGTCAGGAGCCACTCCACCACACGCCCCGCACCCATAGACCTACCCCCTCTACAATTCCCCACCTCACCTAATAAGGGGGACTATAACTCCCAAACGAACACAAGTACGTAGAAGCATTTCAAGAGAAGGAAGATTGAAAGAGCGAGGCGCTAGAGAAAGTCTCCTCGCTACTGCCTGGGAAAGTTGCATTTCAAGTGAAGATTGAAAGACGGCACAGAAGAAACCGCCTTGCGAAGAATACTCTATACGAAGCATTTCAAGAGAAGATTGAAAGTCGAATCCCCAGTCCCAAAGGTGTGGTGCTACTGTGTCTCCCGAGGCATTTCAAGAGAAGATTGAAAGTCAGCAGTCTAGCGTCCCAGAGGGGCTTGCTCACCTACTTAAAAGAGCACGCACAAGCCTAGACACCACGCGCTCACCAATCATCCTGCCCGAGGCACTAAGCAAAACCCAGAGCCGTCACACGAGAACAACACACACTAACACGACGCTACCCTAAGCGCGGGCGCACCCCTTCGGAGCCTCGCGCGAGGCTCTACCCCAACCGTGAGAAGCCCAGCCCTCAGGAACCCCTCCACGCTCACAGTCAGCCCTAACCTGCGCATAGTGCCTGCTAGGCCCGCTCCCTCTCTAAGTCTCTCTTTACTCTAGCATCCTTCTTTTCAACACAGGCAGATCCCGCTTGACGACAGTCCACGTTAGCTCTAGGTCCACGCCGAAATACTTGTGTATGAGCACGTCTCTCATGCCAGCTATCTCTCTAGGGAACGTCAGGGTACTTAGCCTTGTCCTCAACAGGTATGTTCTCAACAGCCTCACCTATCACCTCAAGCCTCCTGATAACAGCATCCTGAAGAAGCGTGGACTCCAAGAACTCCTCCTTCGTCACTCCCGCCGTGTACTCCTCAATCTTCTCTATACTCTCAAGCACGTGCTCAACGAGCACCAGAGGATCCTTCCTCATAGATAACCTCCTGCTCCCCGAGCACCCTCCTCCTGATACGAGGGTGAAGAGAGCCATACGTAACTACATCCACACGAGTCCCAAGCACCTCCTCAGGCTCCACCTTCAACCCCACCAAGTCAAGCAAGCTCCTACCCTCCTCAAACTCCACCACGAGGTCGAGATCACTACCCTCACCCGCCTCCCCCCTAGCAAACGAGCCAAACACAGCAGCCCTAACCACACCGTACTTCCTCAACACAGGAACAACCTTCCCCCTAAGCTCAGCCAGCCTCATACACCACCACGTCACCCATGTAAAACCGAGAGACAATGATAACCCTGCCGCCACGCCCCCAAGCCCACAAGGCACCCAAAGACGCAAGTCTTTCCCTGGGACACATACAAAGACGGAGCCAAAGCAAGGCGGTAATACTCATCACTTAAGCAACCCTACGGGTCCCTGATAGTGTCAACGAAGGAAACAAAGGACTCGTTGTCTCCGAGTTTGTCAGGGCTTATTACGTCAGCGAAGTCAGGCAACATGTACTTCTCATACCCGTATCCCCTCTCCCGGCGCAAATAGTTAGAGAGCACGCACGAGGGCTTAAGGCCCCTATACTTCAGCCCCAGCGACTCACACACCCACTCCTCGATCTCGCTCTCAACAACTATCACATAGACTTTCTCCCGCAGACCTTTCCCGAGGCAACAGACGTGCTCTCCCATCTTTCTCCTTACTTTCTCCGGCTCCCAGTCACCGTCCACCAAGACCACTACTTTCTCGTAGTCCAGCGCCGCCGCCTTAAGCTGCCTAACGCTCTTAGAACTACAAACCCCCGCAAGTCTCTTACAGAGACCTACACATGAACTGAGACCCAGTCTCCCTAGAAGTCTTTTAACGAATTTAGCTCCATAAGTGTCCTCCGTGAATACCGCTACTCCACCTCCACGCGGCCCCATAACCACCTCTCACTCAGAGTTATACCGTACCTCTTAAGCTCCTCCCTTATCTTCACAGGGTCCTTTAGCCTCCTAAACACCGTCCCCGAGCTAGTCATGTTAGCGAGTATGAGGTCCTCCGGGTCAGCTATGTCGACCACTGCGGGGCTATGAGTAGTAGCTATGACCACCGTATCGCTCGACTTAAGGAGGTCCACGACGAGTTCCACCAAGTGCGGGTGAAGCGAGTTCTCCAGCTCGTCTATCGCCAGAATACTCGGCCTCAGCTCGAGAGCAGTCAGTATCGCCGCAAGCTTATGGAACCCGTCAGGCATGCAGGGAGGCGGTAGCACGAGGTCGTCGCGGACCAGCTTCACGAACACCCTCCCATCCTCCGTCAGGTCGAAGAGAAGCTCGTAGCCCTCAAACGCCATGGACAGAACCTTAGCCACGCGGTCAGGCAACCTATTACGCCTAAGAAACAGGTTATAGAGCACTATGTAGAGGTTACTACAGTCACTCGCTAACCTTAGGGTCTTTACGTACTCCTGAGGCTTCTTAACCACCTGGAGGTTGAGCGGCCTTACGATAGTTATGCCCTCAACTATAGCCATTGCCTTTGTACACGCAAATGTCAAGATGTCTCGCCCTCCGAGGATTAATGGGAGGGAAGGTCTTCTGGGACCAGCTAAGAACTCCTCTAGAGCGTCCTTCTCAAGCTCTAAGGTTGGTGCCACTAGCACTAAGCTCTCTCCCTTAGGACGTGAGTAAATGCCGACTTTCCATAGGTCTTTATCTATCTTTTTGCCGTGCATAAGCAGGGGGCCCCATACAATACCGCGTACGAGGCTCTCTTGGGGATGAAGGATACCACTAACCTCTCTAAGTTCTAGAAGTTCACTTTCTACACCCTTCTTTTTGGCTTCCTCCACAAACCCTTCCTCGTAGCTTACGCTTACAGTACTACCGGTTCTCTCAAGTCTCCCCCACCCCTGTATATCGAGCACCTCCCGCTCAATCCTATACTCTCCACCGGTCACACTGCATGTGACCTCGTAAGTTGCCCTAAACCCGTTAAGACCGAACTCGAAGCCGAAGGTGAGCGGCAGAGTCTCGTCTCTCATCCACACGATGTTCTCAGGCCGCCACCACCTCCTCCAAGGCCTAGGCACCCCCTCAGCCGTCAAGGCGTCCCTAAAGAACTCGAGAGCATCAATCAAGTTCGTCTTACCCGACCCGTTCGGCCCCACGACTAGGTTAAACTGGCCAAGCCTTAGCCTCACGTCGCGCAGGCTCTTGAAGTTTCTAACCCAAAGCTCGCTCACAAGCATTAGCTATCCAGCCTCCCTCACGCGCACACCAATCATAAGCCTTACGCCTACCTTCGTCCCGCACAGCCCAACACAAGCGCCCCTCCATGTGCCGGGTAAGGCTCCCGAGGTCACGAAGTCGCCAGCCAGGCCTCACCCGCTCACTGCTCAGGCGGGAAACCTCCTCACGGCCCCCCGAC
>CAZPLI010000118.1:0-3783 GCA_964587325.1 uncultured Thermofilaceae archaeon
GTCTCGTACGTGTCCGTCTGCGTAGCTGGTCTGGACATGGTGCTTTTGCCCTCAAACGTGGGAGAAAGGTTCCTAACATCGTTGATGCGCGACTTAGAGGCCATTAGGCAAGTAAAGGGTAGGCCTCTGGGGATGAGAGTGATCTTAACTGAGGCGGAGCCAGGCGAGGACGTAGACCTTGGGTTCTTCGGCAAAACGCCGGTTGTAGACCCGTACAGGTGACAATAGTGCTCGGATTTATTCCGGGTGAACGGTTTCTCGCGGTCAGCATCACTGGCTCGTGGTGCGGGCTTAAGTGTCTCTACTGTATGGGCAAATACCTCAGAGGAATGCATCAAGTGACTACTCCGGGGGAACTGAAAGCCCTCGCGAAACGCGCGTGGAAACGCGGCGCGCGAGGTATCCTGATTAGCGGCGGGTTTACAAAGGAAGGCAAGCTTCCAGTTAAGCCCTACTTAGGGGTAATCCGGGAGCTAAAAAGGGAGTACGGATTCGTTGTCAGCGTGCACACAGGGCTCGTCGGAGAGAAGGAAGCAAGAGAGCTTCGGGCCGCAGGGGTCGATATAGTCGACTTCGAGGTGGTTCTCGGTAGGAGAGTGATCAAAGAAGTAAAGGGTCTGAGAGGGATACGGCCTGAGGACTACCTTGAGTCGTTAAGAGTACTCGCTGAGCACGGCCCTCCCTACCTCGCACCTCACGTTCCCTTGGGCTTCGAGTGGGGTCAGATAGAAAGCGAGTACGAGGCCTTGAATGCTGTCTCCGACTACGACCCATACCTAGTAGTAGTCCTAGTGCTGAGACCCACACCAGGAACTCCCATGCAGGATGTGAAACCTCCCGCGGTTAGCGAGATTGCGAAATTTCTGAGAGAGGCCCGTCGTAGGCTGCGCTACGAGCTCGCGTTGGGGTGTATGAGGCCTCACAGCTATAAGCCAGTCCTCGACGAAATCGCTGTGAGCGAGCGCTTAGTAGACCGGATCGCCATGCCTCATCGTAGCCTACTGGGACGACTAGAGATCTACGAGGCTTGCTGCTCGGTTCCGAGAGAGTTCCTTTTCATGTTCTCTAGGGAGTGGGTTGATGAATGAAGAAACTGAACCTCGCCCTGGTGCTCGTACTCGTAGCCGCTCTCCTTCCCATCGCGCCCCACACAATAATACTCGAAGTCGACCCGGGACTAGGAAGCAGCGGAGTAGCTGACCCCTCGATAGAGGTCTTAGGCTACGTGTGGCGTGACCCGGTGGTCACCGTCGTCATAAATGGGCGCGGAGTCTCTAAGAGCCTAGTTATTGCTGCTGCTGAAGCCTTTAGGACGTGGAACAAAGCCATAGAGGCTTTTGCTCGTGGCTACGGCTACCAGTACCTGCTCAAGCTAAAGTTCGAAGTAACGCTGGCAGGCGTAAATGCCTCAAAGGACCCCGACGTAGTAGTGAGCTTCGAGCCGGTCAGCGTGCGCGCCCTTGGAGTCACTAGACTCTACAGAGTAGGCGGCAGGCTGGTATATGCGGAGATTACAATATTCCTCCGCGTCGGGGAAAGGAAGCTCTCCGTGGTCGACGTCTTTAACGTGGCTCTGCACGAAGCGGGTCACGCGTTAGGGCTCGGCCACGCGAGTAGTCCTAGCTGCGAGAACGGTGACGAAATAATGTACAAGGAGTACCGCTGGCCTCGCAGAAAGCTTGCTCCCACGACGCTGGATCTCTACGCGTTAGCAGTGGCCTACTCGTGGCTCGGCGGAGGCCCGCAGGTTACTGGTAGCCGTACTGTGAGCCTGCCCCTCGGCATGGAGTATAGAATGCTGCTGTACTACCGGGTCACAGTCGTGAGTGAAATAGGGGCTGTCGAGGGAGGAGGCTGGTACCCTGCAGGCGCTATTGCGGTAATACGTGTAGTCTCGACTGTCATTGAGAAGGGACTGACAAGGTATGTATTTACAGGCTGGACGGGAGACGTAGAGAGCGCCGAACCCGTGCTGAAGTTCAGGGTTTACAAAGACATTACCGTGATCGCTACGTGGAAGACGCAGTACTGGGTGGACATCGAGACGACCTACAGCACCGTTAACGCGTCGAGTGGCTGGTACGACGAGGGAGCGATCCTAGTAGTGACTGTGACCGATAAGGAAGTAGACCACGGCAATCTGACTAAGAGAGTTATCGCTGGGTGGTTAATCAACGGGGAACTCGTTAAGGGAGCCACAGTAAGGCTTGAAGTGAACCGGCCCATAGAGGCTAGGACCGTATGGGAGACCTACTACTTTGTGAATATCTCGCTGGGACCTGGTGGCGGGAGGATAGCCGCGTGGTACGCGCGCGGCAGCGTCATTACTGTTCGCGTAAATAGCACCTTAGTCACCGTCGGCAATGACGTGAGGCTTGTCTTTAAGGGCTGGACAGGGGTCGTTAACGCTACTGCTCCCTCCATCACGCTCATAGTCAACAGTCCCCTATCACTCAGTGCTCTATGGACACCACAGTATAAGGTCGAGTTCGTGGCTACCGACATCGATGGGACGACGCTCCCTGGGGATGTCGTAGTTAGGCTAGAGGGGGCTGAAGGCTCTCTGACCGTCAGGAGAGAGGCCTGGCTTGACCCTGGTAACTGGACCTTACTAAGCGCCTACTGGGGAGGCCTAAACCTCAGCGTCCTCGCGAGGAGAATAAGCGTCTCGGGACCAGGAGAGATCCGGGTAACACTGAGCATTATCCGCGCGACCGTCATAGTCATTGATCCATTCGGCCTTCCGGTGCCATGGTCAGTAGTACTGTTCGACGAGGCAGTGCCTCGTGAGCATTCAGCCACGTATCCTCCAAGACCATTACTATTACCCTTAGGCGAGAGAGCAGCTGTGCTAGAAGTAGCTGGGTTCCCGTGTAAGGCGCTCAAAGTCCAAGCCGGTCGCGTTATCGTAGTCAAGTCACCCGTGGGCGTCTCCTCGATAGCAGCCCTACTCGCGGCCTTAGTAATTATGGCGGCCTCTGCAGCGCCTGCTCGGGCCCGCACCACTCGGGCTGCCCAAGCCTCTTCATCGGCCGTCACTAACCTTTACAGGCCAGCTACTAATGTCCTTCCTTTTGAAGACGAGTACCCTTATGAAGCCAGCGAGGAGGAGTGTGAGCCAGAGAGGGGCGTAAGCGAAGAAGTAGATGGCGAATTCTAGTGGGTTAAACCTTAGGTCTGTCTTACGGGCCGCCACGAAATAGAACACGGAGTACACTGCAAACGAAACCAGCGAGACTATCCAAGCTTTGAACAGCGTGTAAAGAAACCTGTACGAGAGAAGGAGCGTGGCTATCGCGAAGGCCGGATGGTAGGACGAGAGTGATAGCAAGGCCAGCCACACGAGCTTGTCTAGGAGCGCGCTATGAATCAAGAGCGCGGACGCGAGAGAAGCTAGCGTGGGGAGAAGAAAGAGGAGAACTAGGAACACGAGAACAGGATTCTTCTTAACCATGCGTAGTAGCGTTCTCCAGTGCCTCTGGATCCATACTGCTGCGCCGACTGACCACCTAACTCTCTGCCTAAACCACTCCCTCCAGTTACTCGGTGGGTCGTTTAGCACGGCCGGGTCCTTGATGTACGTAAACCTTAGACCAACCTTATAGCTCTGTAACCCCAGCTCTAAGTCCTCAGCTATTGCAGGCTTAAACCCGCCTACCCTCTCAAGGCTCTCCCTCGTTATCACAAAAGCCGCTCCATTTAGGCCGACACACCTTCCAATCTTCTTAGCGAAGAGGTAATTCCCGTAGTTGAAGCCGACGTAGTCGTAGTAAACCATCCTAG
>CAZPLI010000119.1:0-3730 GCA_964587325.1 uncultured Thermofilaceae archaeon
GGCTTCACCTAACTCTCTCGGAGGTCTCTCGAAGAGGGGGCACGTTCACAATTAGGAAGTTCCGAAGAATACCTTTCTCAATCATAGACCTGATAGAGCTAGGCACGTTATCGCCCACTCTAGCTGCCTACTTCTGGATACTAATCGAGGAGGGCAAGAGCCTCATGATAATCGGCGCTACTGCTAGCGGTAAGACTACGACTCTCAACGCAGTGGCGACCTTCATTAGGCCTGAGGCCAAGATAGTGACTATTGAAGATACTCCCGAACTGAACCTACCGCACGAGAACTGGATACCCCTAGTGACTAGGCCTTCCTACGACAGTTGGGTCAGAAACGTCGACCTATTCGACCTACTAAAGTCGGCACTAAGAATGAGGCCCGACTATATCATTGTGGGCGAGGTTAGAGGCGAGGAGGCTTTCACGCTTTTCCAGGCGATAGCCACAGGTCACTCGGGCCTCTGTACTATGCACGCAGAGAACGTTGACTACGCCGTGAGAAGGCTTCTTGCAGAGCCTATGAACGTCCCGCTTTTCATGCTTCCCCTGATGAATGTCTATGCTACGATCAAGAGGATTAAGATAGGCGACAGGATAGTGAGAAGAATAGTCGAAGTAAAGGAGTGTATAGGTATTCATCCTGAAGAAAAGAGACCTATATTTAAGGAAGTATTCAAGTACAACCCCGTAAGAGACACGATAGAGTTTCTTGGAGACAGCGAGATTCTGAGGAGGATAGCCGAGTTCAAGTTCAAAGAATACAGTGACCTCGTAGAGGAGCTCGAAAGAAGAGAGACTATTCTCAACTATATGCTTAAGAAGGGCATGAAGAGTTTCCACGACATAAGCAGAGTTGTACGCGACTACTACTATAGCCCGGAGAGCGTGTACCACGCGGTGGTGGCGGGGACGCTATGAGCTTCGTAGCCTATAGGTTGTTTGGACGAATAGCGCGAGAGTGGGAGACCCAGCTAGAGCCGTTTAAGTTGGTCTACGAGTCCTCAGGGTTCGAGGAACCTTTCTACGTGTACCTGTCAAAGCTCATAGCAGTTCTCGTCCTAGGAGCGCCACTCGTGTTCGCTCTCTCGTTACCTTTTCACGTCTTGATCCTTAACATTGGCTGGGTTCGCGGCGTCCTAGCCTCAATAGTGTTGGCAGCAGCTTACGTCGCGGGTTCGCTGGGGCTGGGCCTTTACATGCCCGTATATCTGCGCCACGCTAGGCGCAGTAGGATAGATGCCAGTCTACCTTACACGATAGGCTACATGGCTTCGATAGCCAGCGCTGGCGTGGGCGTGGAGAGACTAATAGAGGAAGCAGTAGAGGTTGAGGAGGTAGATGACGTAAAGCGGGAGCTACTCTTAGTCTTACGCGATGTAAAACTGCTTGGCTATGACACGGCTACCGCGCTTACGCGGGCCGCGTCACGGAGCCCTTCAGTGAACCTCGGCATATTCTTCATGGGGTTAAGGGACACCTACGTCACTAGCGGCGACTTGAGAGACTACCTCATGTTTATGGCCAGGAGGATGATTGAAGAAAAGACGAGCACTCTTCGGCGAGTGACTTCGTCACTCGCAGTGATAGGTGAGATTTACGTGACCGCGATGGTAGCTGCTCCTTTAATGTTCGTCGTAATGATGGTAATAATGTCACTTCTGGGGGGTACTGTACTGGGTGTGCCCCCTCTGCTCCTGATCTTCATTCTCACGCTTATCGTTATACCTTCCTCGGCTATTGCTGTCATAGTGATGATAGATGCGCTTCTCTCAAAGGTGTGAAATATGCCGTATATCCTGTTAACGAGGGAGCGCAAGGTTGTCCTTATCCTATTCAGTGCCTTGCTAGCCCAGGTTCCACTTCTATATACTTTAGCTGTAGAACGTGAGGCCCTTAGAGAAAGCATTAAGTCTGTGAGTTACGGCCTGGCCCTGCCTACGTCCATACGCATCCTCTCAATACTCCTTCTCTCCGTAGTCTTCGGTCTCCTACCCTATGCTATCGTTGACTACCTGAACAGAAGATACCTAGAGTCTATAGACAAGAACCTTGCAGCGTTCTTCAAGGGGCTTGCGGAGGCTGTGAGAGCAGGCATGCCTTTCATGAAGGCACTTGAGAGCGTAGCCAAAGTCACCCCTGGGCCTCTAGGAAGAGAAATGGGAAAGGTAGTCGTGAGAGTGGAGTTTGGAGTCCCGCTGGAGGATGCCTTAAGAGACCTAGCTGAGAGGCTCAAAATCCCCAGTATCAGGAGGGCGGTAACTATACTGATAACTGCACACGAGAGCGGCGGCAGGCTAGTAGAGGTTCTCGACACCGCTGCCGAGATGCAGGCCCTAATAAGAGCTTACGAGGAGGAAAGGAGAACGCAGGTAGCGCCCTACGCCTGGATAGTCTACATGGCGATCGGTCTGTTTCTGGTAATATCGTTTATTCTAGTGTTTGCCTTTCTCGAGCCCCTCAGCAAACTAATGGTCAAGGCTGCGCTATTAGGGATGCCGCAAATTGACGTGTCAATCTATAAGGCTATCCTATTCATAACGTCTGCTCTTCAGGCTATTCTCGGCGGCTTAATAGTCGGCAAGCTTAGGTCTGGTAGTGTCTACGCAGGCTTGCTGCACTCAATAATCTTAGCGCTCATAGTAATAGTGTTCTTCAATGCGATCGAAGTATATGGGCCCGCTATAAGCCGCACGCTCTTCCCTACTCCAGTCACTCCACCCAGCCCTATACCAGCCCCCTAGCTCGCTGAGCTATAGTCCTAGGGCTCCTAAGAGTACCATGGAAGCGGCAGAGGCTGTGGGTACTGTGAGGTTATCGTCGAGCGCTGGCCATAGCTCTATCACCGTGGCTAATATTGCTGAGAGAGCTCCTGCAAGCCCCCTAAGAGCTAGGCCTATCGGTAATGATACCGCTAGCATAGCGACGGAGCCCCAGAGGCCTTTAGTCCATCTCCTGTACACCACGTTCCTCACTAGTCCCGTCACTCCGTCACCAAACGCCATAAACATTGTAGCTGCGACTGCTGCGGGCAAGTCGTAGTACCACAGGGCTAAGAACACCAGTCCCCAGGTAAAGCAGAACCAAACTTCTCCCAAGTTCTCCTTGACTTGGAACCAGGTGAGCTCTTTCTCTTCTAAGTGATGAGCTAGAGTTAGATAAGCCAGTATGAATGATGCAGCTACAGGCACGGAAGGTGTCGAGAATATTGGGTCACCTAACATCCACGTGACGTATATCAATGTCGACACTAAGCCGCCGGTCGTGAAGTGTATAAATTTTCTTGAGACGTATTTGTTCCACTTTTTGGCTATGGGTTTAGATCCATGATAGATTATGAACAATACCCAGAGCGCTAAGAGGCCTCCAATCAACAGTTCCTTGAATGAAGGAGGCCATAGCGCTAGGAGCGCGGCGTCAACAGCAGCTACCAACGCTCCTAGCAGAATAGTTTCCCGCTTCACGGTTAGGATAAATGTCGATTAAGTATTATATTTTTGCCGAGGTTGCATAGACGCTCTCAATAGCTTTTTGAGCTCATAAACTTTACACCAAACTTTGTTAGCTTAGATGGGTTCCTCAATACTACGCTCTCGGTAGGTGTAATGAGACGTTTCCTGCGTTCAGCGACAGGTATTGAACATTAATTAGGCAGTAATCGTAGGAAAAGGCGGGGGGGCAAATGGCCAGAGTCGCCGTTAAGGACTTGACCAAAAGGTTCGGTAAGGTAG
>CAZPLI010000120.1:0-3600 GCA_964587325.1 uncultured Thermofilaceae archaeon
CAGCTAAAGTGACGTGATCTACAGCCACTACGTCGCGGAACCTCTTAGTGACATCCTTTAAGGAGACCCTTGTCATCTCCGCACCTCGCCTATCTACTAGCCTTCAGCGTAATATCGTTAATTGCGGACAAAAAAATCTGGCTAGCGGTTAGGGGAAAGAAGGGAGTGGGTGAGAGCTAGACTCCTATGTACGCGTACTTCTGCTTGAATACTATGTTGATGAGAGTTATCACTGTCAGCTGAACAGTCATTAGTAGCACTCCCAGCGACGCCACAATGTGCGGGCCGCCGACGCGGTTAAGGTAGTCCAGCATGACGAACGTTATCGGGGCTTGGTGCGCTTCCCCCACTCCGCCAAGGCCTCCGAGCGTGACGCTGGTGCTTGTCTCGCTCATACAATACACGAAGCTCACGAGGATCCCGCTGAGGATGTTTAGGACTACGAGCGGTATCACTATACTGCTCAGCACCCTAAGCCTGTTGGCGCCGAGGTTCATTGCTGCCTCTTCGAGCGCCACGTGTACCTGCTGCAGGCCTGCAAACACGGCTCTCGCAGTGAACGGCAGCCTCCTGACGCTGTACGCAAACACTAAGGCTGTAGCGGGCCCCGCCGTCACTGGGTCGAGAGGAGTACCTCTGAAGAAGGTGGAGAAGAAGTAGAAGTAGCCGACTGCTATGACTAGGCCGGGGAGCGCTATAGGCGCAGTCACTAAGATGTCTAGTAGGTTAACGCCCGGCAGTCTGGCCCTTGATATCACGTAGGCCGCAGATAGACCCATTATGAGTATTAGCACCAGTGCGGCTAGGGAGTAGCAGAGACTGTTAGTCACGGCTCTAGCCACTACTGGGTCCTCGACTATCTGGCGCAAGTTGTAGAGCGTCACACCCTCAGGGAGAGGACCACGCCACCTCTCGCTAAGGGCGTAGACGAAGACCCCTATCTGGGGGAAGGCGAAGAACACGAGCATAGGGAGTAGGAGGAGGTACACGGCCATGAGTCCTTTGGGCCCGAGAGGTCTAGTTCTAGGCTTCCACCTTCCCCCGCGGCTCAGCATGGCGTACTGCCTCAGAGTGACGTACCTCTTGATTCCCACAAAGGCTGAGAGCGCGAGTGTGAGCAGTATGAGGGCTAATGCGGCAGCTGCCGGTGAGAGCTGACCGGTCGTGGCCTCGATGAACATGCTGAAGACCTGGTAGGAGATGAACCGCTTCTCGTTGAACACTATGGGAGCCGCGATGTCCTCGAGCGAGAATATGAAGACTATCGCTGCACCAGCCGCTAACCCGGGCATGGAGAGGGGCAGCGTGACTGTCCTAAAGAGCCTGAACCCTCTAGCGCCCAGGTTCTCGGCCTGCTCCTCTAGGCTCGGATCTATGTTCACCATACTGGAGTAGACGTTTAGGTACACTATAGGGAAGAACGTCATTATCTGTGCCAGCGCCACTCCAGCCAGGCTCTCGAAGCCTATCCTGTACGGTAGCCCTAAGACGTCGTTTATCACGTAGGATATGAGGCCGTCCCGCCAGTCGGTCAGTTTCTTAATGACGAACGTGTTGATGAAGGGCGTCAGAAGTAAGGGCACGGTCGCGAGTATCCGCATAAATGTCTTGCCAGGGAACTCGTAGCGCGCCATCACGAATGCCACGAGGACGCCCAGAATGCTGGCAAGGGTCGTGACAACTACCGCATTTATCAGTGAGTTGGGTATCGCACCGTAGCTTACTCCCCGGAACTTGATGAGGACTATTCTCTTGCCTCTGTACGTCGTCTCCTTCACGAAGACTAGCGTGCCCTGCGGGATCGTGCTGAAGTAGGTGGGGTCTTTCAGGACCTCTACGACGCTGTACTGCGAGGCCACTACCAGCACGTTAGCTAGTGGAGCTATGAGAAATAGGCCTAGCATGAATACTGGTATGGCTATCTGTATAGCGAGTATCGGGTCTAGGTAGAACCTTACTCTGCGTAGCACTGATGCCGCCATTCGAGTCCCCGCTTAGCCTCCCAGCTCCTTGATTATGCTCATGTACTTCTCGAGCGCAGCGCGCTTCCAGGCGGTTATAAGCGCGTCCTTGAAGGCGGCGTCCTTGATGAACCTGTCTCTGATCTTAATCGCGTACTCCTGAGTGAACTTGACCTTCTGGCCGGTCTCGGGGTCCACGAACTCGACCGCGGCTCCGAGCTTGTCGACGTACTTCTTGAACTCCTCCTCGCTTAGCTCGCCAGCGAAGTACTTCTGGAGTATCAGCTTCCAGGCTTCCTTCAGCCTGTCGTTGAGGGATATGAGCGTGGCCTTGAAGTACCACTGCATGACCTGCTCGTACATTAAGGCTAGGGTGTCGTTGAACGGCATGCCCTTGGCCTGTGTGGCGGCCTTATAGGCTTCGTAGAGGTCCTGCCTCTCTTTGCCCTCGGGAGTCTCGAAGACCTTCGGGTTGGCCGGTAGCCTGTTAATGTCCGGTGACAGCCAGATCTTCTGGCCCTCAGTCAGGACCCACGCGATGAAGGCCTGTGCGGCTTCGGGGTGCGGAGCCCCCTTGACGAGGGCTATCGGGTCGCCATTGACTATGGTCTCGCCCTGCGGAATTATGTACTCGCAGGCAGGATTGACCTTCCTAGCTGTGTACCCGTAGAAGTCTATGGTTATGCCCACCGCTATGTCGCCTCTAATTACTGCGTCTCTAACGTCGCCGCTTCCCGGGTACACTATGGCGTTGGCCGCCATCAGTGTGAGGACCTTCCAGCCCTCCTCCCACCCGTACCTCTGCAGAATTATCTCGTACATCCTCGTGTTGCTAGTGCTCTGAGTCGGGTCAGCAATGCCTAACGCAGGCTCACCGAGCTCTACAAGCGGCTTGCCTAGCGCAGGGGAGGCCAGGTCGCTCCAAGTCTTCGGGACCTCTAGACCGTAGTCCTTTAGCCTCTCGTGGTTCACTGTGAATCCGAAGCTGGCTATAGCGGCGGCCACCCAGTATATACGCCCCTGCTCGTCTTTCCTCTTCATTGGGGTTCCTGCTACCTCCTCTGGTATTTCTGCCGCGGCCTTCAGCGCTATGTCAAGCGTGAGAGGCTGCAGTAGCCCCTCCTGGTACAGATAGTCGAACAGCGTGGGTCCTCCGCCCCAGGCAACGTCGGCCTTGCCTTTCTCGATGTAGCTCTTCCAGAGGCCAGGCGGTATGACGATGGTCTTTATGTCCACGACGTTGTACTGCTTAGCGAGGTCGCTCTTCAGGAACTCCTCCCTAGCCCTGATCAAGATGTCCGTAGGGTGCCGCGAGATCACGTAAAGGGTAATCGCGGGCTTCTGTGGCTGCTGTGGTTGCTGCGGCTGTTGCGGTTGTGTTGGTTGCTGTGGCTGTGTTGGCTGAGTCGGCTGCTGTGGCGGGGGCGGCGGCTGCTTGGGAGGTTGCTCAGGTGGTCTCATCAGTAAGAAGGCGACGCCCGCGAGCACTATCACAGCGACCAGCACCATTAGGACTATAGTCCTTCTCACGGGCACTTCGACCACCACGTTAACCGGGAACGGGTTATGTAATTAACCTCGCGTTGATTAAGCGAGACACACTAATAACGCGACTCCGACAAAGACGCGGGGGTGGAGG
>CAZPLI010000121.1:0-2069 GCA_964587325.1 uncultured Thermofilaceae archaeon
GTTTAGGGGCGTCAGGGTCGTGGGCGGCTACAGGGTGGTGGTGGAGTTCGAGCCTAGAAGCGCCGTCGTCGAGGGGCGCAGTGTTGAGGCCGAGGGCGTGGTGAGGGTTAAGCTGGTTGACGCCTTCGGCAACGTGGTGTCTTCGCGGGCTGTGCCTGCTAGGGCTAGGCCGGAGGGAGGAGGCTTCGTAGTCGACTTCGAGGTGGGGGATGGGCGCCTCAAGATTGTCTCTGAGCCTTCGGGTGAGGGCGCTGTGGACTTCGAGTACGGGCTGAGCGTTGTGAGGTCTATCGGTGAGAGGGGAGGTAGGAGGAAGGTGGACACGCGCAGGATCGGGAGGGCCGTGCTTACTCTCTGCGGCTCTGAGAGCCCGAGGCCTTGCGTCGTGCTGCTGGCTACGGACGAGAGCGGCAGAGTGTGGGGCAGGGCGGTCGCACTGGAAGGACTAACCTTCCGCGGTGTCAAAGCACAACTCGCCCACAGTAATCCATCTGAGGTATCGAAGAGAATATGCAGAGAGATATGGGGTATCATTCGTGAATATATGAAGCGAACTGAGGAGACATCATGGACTAGTAATGAAGCGCGAGAATATCTTAAAAATAGTGGATTCAAGATATTAGAGGAAGAGATTCCAGATGAATTAATAGACAGAAGTAATTATATTGGTAAAATAGGAGAAAAGTATGCTAGAGAGGTATACAGCATTGAAGTAAGTAAGACAGGGCCAGATCTTGTATCCGACTACTATGTATATGAGATAAAGTCCATAGATCTTGTAACATGTAAAGATGAGAAAATATTAGAACAGAGGATTATTAATCAGATTAGAAGTGCATTAAAAGATGAAATAATTCAGTGGATTAGGAGTGAGAAGTATATCAGTAAATTCTGGGATAGAAAGTGGAAACCTAAGAGGGTAATCATCGTACTCATTGGAGTAGTAGCTGATACTGAGAATAACGTTGTAGCAGCACGTATACTCGAAGAGGTTGAAGTCACTGTAACTTGGGCTTTAGGAGAGCCATAGAGGCATGTTTCTTAGTATCAATGCATAGGTCTTTACTTTTTCTTCCTTTTCTTTATTCATATTTTCTGGTATTTTCTTTACTAGTTCTAACGCTTTATGTATTTTTTTCATTGAAAGATAGGTTTCGATTACGTATCTTAGTGCTAAGGCTCTGTAGCCTGTTTCAGAGCGTCTTTTAGCGGGCTCTCTTATGGAGGTAGCTAGTTTCTCAGCCTCGTTCAGGAGGCCTCTTTTTAGTAATTCTTTCAGTAGGCTAATCTTTGTCCATGCTGCTATCATCTCGTCGCTGATTGTCTCTGCGAGTTCTACTGCTTGCTCTATGTAGCCTGCTCTAGCTAAGTGTTGTGCGACGCTTGGTGCTAGGAGTTCTTCTTTGCGTGCTAAGTGTAGTGCTTGTTCGGCTGTTTTCTCGGCGTCTGTCTCTTTGCCGCATTTGACTAGGACTGGGACTAGCCTTGCTAATATGCTGGTTTTTCTGAGTTTGCTGGCAATGTCTCTTATCTCTTCTATATAGGGTGTGGGGTCTATGCCCGTCTCGGCGGCTTTTTCCGCTATCTGTGCTAGGAGCTTTGCTCTCGCGGGGGCGTCTACTTTTAAGGCGAGTTCATAGGCTGTGTTAAGGTCTCCTTTTTCTACTAGTTTTCTGGATGCGATCTCTAGCGGGGCCGATAAGTTTACGTCTTTGACGCCGTGTTTTGCGGGGCTGCGTGCTACGTCTACTATGAAGTCTAGGTCGCCCATTCTGGCTAAGGCTTCTAGGGCCATTATCGAGGCCGCCCGCCTAATTGGGGCATACCGCACCTCGCCGGCGACCCTAGCCAAGAAGCGCCTGAAGGCTCTTTGGGCTTCCACGCTAGTAGTGCCCCCAATTTCGTTGGCTACTTTCCTTAGCTGTCTGAGGGCTTTTAGCTCTCTATCACTTTCGCAGCTGTCTGAGAGTATTTGCGATAACTGTTCTAGTGTTTCTAATGTTTTGTCTAGTGTGTCTTTAGGGCTTAGGTGGAGGTTTGCTTCCGCTACTGCCTTGTAGAGTAGTGCC
>CAZPLI010000121.1:2079-3593 GCA_964587325.1 uncultured Thermofilaceae archaeon
CCTCTAGCCTGTCGTAGGGGTCGTCTGCCTCTGCCTCCTCGGCGGCCTTCTGTAGCAGCTGTAGCGCTTGCTGCCTTCTGCCGTGCTTGGCGTATTTCGCTGCCGCGTGCGCGTGCTTGAGTAGGCCCTTGGGCACCGCGTAGCTTAGCAGCGGCTCTGGGTCTAGCCCGCACTCCGCCGCCTTCTCTAGTAGCTGCCAGGCCAGTTGCTCCTCCATCTCCTCCGGCAGGTAGGGGTATAGCCTCTCGACGACTTCCTTCTTTTCTTTAGCCACATTGGCTAGGCCCTCTCTAACGGCCTCCTCGAAGAGCTCCCGCCTCTCCTCTTCGGGCGCCACGCACGCTAGCTCTGCCAGGGCCCTGGCCATACACACAGGGTCCTCAATCGAGCGTGCGAGCCTCAGCGCTCTGCCGAAGAGCTCTCTGGCCAGTTTTTCGTTCATACCGCTTAGGCTGGTGCCTGCAGAGGTAATTAAGCGTGGCGGCTACGGGCCAGTGTCTGGTGGGTGCTGGTTTTTGGGCTTGTGGTGGTAGGGTAGATAAGTGTGCTGTGTTTCTGCTGGGGGTGCTGTGGTTTCTTGGGGGGTCGGCGTGGTTAGGGTCTTTCTTTTCTCCAGTTGAGTACTCTTAGTCCCCTTATTCTCTGGAAGTGTTCTTCGTTGCCTGTTACTACTGTGTAGCCGTGTTCTCTGGCTATGACGCCGATTAGTAGGTCTCTTACTCCGATGGGTAGGCCTATTTTCTCTAGGTGGGCCATTTCTTCTCCTGCTTTCTCTGCTATTTTCTTGTCTATCGAGAGTACTTCGAGCCTGGCTAGGAGCCTGTTGACGTCCTTTGCTTTCTCGTAGCTGAGCTTGTAGGCTCCCCAGTAGAGTTCGAAGGCGTTGATCACGGTGGTTGCCAGTGTGCCGCTCTCTCTGAGTCTGGCTACTGTCGAGACTGCTGTGCTGCGACCTCTTAGGAACTCGACTAGAAGGTCTGTGTCTAGCACGTACCTCTCCATTTGCCCCAGGCCTCCCTAACGCTCTTGAGGAACTCGTCGACGAACTCGTCACTGACGTCGCTCCAGCAGCCTGCTAGGTCCATTATGTCGCCGCTTTTCTCGACTAGTCTGAGTATTACGTCAGAGAAGCTCTCGCCGGGTCTCTTCTCTCTCAGTAGGGCCTCGTAGGCCGCGAGCGAGATGGTTATTGTCTTGGTCACCATACACTTAACAGTGTATGCATACACGTATAAGTGTTCTTTCTGCTGGCTCGGCGTTCCTCTCGCTCCTAAGCGCGCTGGGGGCTGGGGCCTAGTGGGAGGGCTTTGGTGTGGCGTAAGTTCTATACGTTGAGGTGTTAGTGGGGTGTCTGGGTGTTGATGTAGAATCCCGTCGCCGAGCGGTGAGGAGGGCGATTGGAGCTGAGCCCCGAGGTGCTCGGAGTCGGGGCTTCTAGGGGATCCCGGCTAGACAGCTGTTAGTTTTTAGTTTTTAATCAAGTATTGCGGCTATGCTAACTTACTGTTAGGAGG
>CAZPLI010000122.1:0-3500 GCA_964587325.1 uncultured Thermofilaceae archaeon
TCGGGTCTGCCAGCAGCGCCCTCGCTAGCGCTAGCCCCTGCCTCTGACCACCGCTCAGAGTCACGCCGCGCTCGCCGACTGGAGTATCGTAGCCCTTAGGGAGGCTCGATATGAAGTCGTGTATCCTAGCTAGCTTGGCGGCCCTGACTACCTCCTCGTCGCTCGCGTCTGGCCTGGCGTAGGCTATGTTGTTCCGGATGGTGTCAGGGAAGAGGTATATGTCCTGGTGTACTACGGCTACCTGCCTCCTAAGCGACTCGAGCGTGACGTCTTTCACGTCGACTCCGTCTATGAGTACTCGTCCGCGTTGCGGGTCAAAGAACCGCAGAGCTAGTAGGGCCAGCGTGGTCTTGCCGCTGCCAGGCGGGCCTGTTATGGCGACTAGCTCGCCGGGCCTTATCGTCAAGTTGAGGCCCTTTAGGACCCACTTCTTGCCGTCGTAGCTGAACCAGACGTCCTCGAATCTCACCTCACCGCGCTCTACACGAAGGGTAAGGGCTCCGGGCTTCTCCTTCACGGCGGACTCGGACTCTAGCACCTCGAAGACTCTCGCTGCGGCTGCGCGGGCCATCTCCGCGACTACTACGAAGAGACCTAGCGAGGAGACAGGCCACGAGACCATAGTGACGTACATTGCGAACGCTACCAGGTCTCCCACCGTTAGGGCGCCTCCAGCCACAGCAGTGCCTCCTGCCCAGTAGACTACGAGTAGTGAGCCTAGGGTTAGCGCGCTTAGAGTCGGCCATATGAACGCGCGCAGCCTACCTACCTCGATCATGAGGTCCGTATACCTCTCGTTGTGCTCGTGGAACCGGGTTCTCACGAAGTTCTCGGCCGAGATACCCCTCAAGGCGACCATGCCCACTATGGCCTCGCGAAGCACCGAGGCCATACTCGCGTACTCCTCTCGGGCCTCACGGAATCTCCTCCGTATTCTCCTAGCAAAGCGCTGCACTAGGGGAGCTGAAGGCGCCAAGACGCACAACGAGGCGGCAGCCAGTAGAGGGCTTATGGACACCATAGCGGCTAGCGAGAGCACGAGGAGTAGGACGCTTCCTATGAAGACTGAGAAGCCGAAGATGAAGAGTCTCTTTATCTCCTCAACGTCTCCCGTGACTCGAGCGACGAGCCTCCCCGCGCCCTCCTTGTAGATGTAGGTGAGCGAGAGCTCCTGCAGCTTCCTGTACAAGTCGACCCTGAGGTCTAGCGTGACCATCTCGGCGAGCTTCCTAGCGTTCACTCTCCCAGCGAAGGACAACAGTCCTCGGACACACGCCAGGCACACTATGCCTATTGCAGGAGCGAAGAGCTCGTTTACGCGCCCTCTCACAGCAGCGTTGACTGCGGCCCTAGCTAGGAGTGGTGACACCATAGCTGCGGCAGAGGAGGCTAGTGTTGCAACGGCTGAAAGAACCAGGTACTTCTTATGCCTCCTGACGTATGGCCAGAGCTTGTGTAAGGCCATGCTTACCCACCTCTTTACCCTGATTCCCTGATCACCTTCCTTGCTTTCTCGAGAAACTCCTTGAACTTTGGGTCAGAGGATAGTCTTAGGAGCGCTAGGAACTCTAAGAGGAGCCAAGTTCCTCTAGGGAGCTCGCCTCGCTTTCTAGCTAGGACCTCTTCTAGCGCTTTCGCTCTGAGGACCATGTATTCACGAAGAATTTCAGCTCCCTTCTCTTTGTCAACCTCGTAGCCTAAGACCCTGAAGCCCTCAGCAGCCTCCCTGAGAAGTTCTCTCACTTTCTCCGCAGCCTGAGGATCCTCAGCGACAAGATACGATACTACGAAGCGCTTAGCCACGGCCCTATAGTACTTCTCAACGAGGTTTCTCTTCGTCTCCGTCCTTACGACTCTCACAAGCCCCGCTTTTTCTAGAAGGCGCAGGTGGTAGGAGATAGCCTGAGTAGTGAGGCCTAACGCTCGAGCTAGGTCTGAGGCCGAGAACTCGCCTAGCCTCAATAGTGCTAGTATTCTGCACCTAGTTCTGTCGGCTAGTAGCCTTGCTACCTTAGGGTCTCTTATTACGCGTATGTCATCCACGTTAAAACGGGTATTTTAACGGTAATATATGAATTTTAGCGTAAGTTCGTCTCAGCAACGTGAGTGCAGTAGCTGCTTTCAGAGCTGCGGATCACCGATCGCGCTGGTAGAGTTTCGTGTCTATTTGTCATACTTTACAGTAACGCTGCCTCGAGCAGTACTTCTTCCGCTTCTCTTGGGGTTATCCCTGCTAAACGGGCTAGCTCTGAGGGAGTCAGCTTCTTGAGGTCCTCTAAAGTGACCACTCCAAGCCTTAGGAGCTTCTGCCGGGCTTCGCCGTGTAGAGTAGTCAGTATAGTGATAGGGTATAGGCCTGTTTCCTCAATCATCCTCTCTAGGCTTGAGCCTGGAGGGTAGCGCCAGGCAGTGGTAATCATTCCAACGCACTTAGCGTAGCGTGCTGCATCTAGCGTAAGCCTAGTGTTTGTCGCTATCCATGCTGCGTCAAACTTCTCAGAGAGGTCAAGGAACCGGGCGTAGACGTAGAGGGCTACCTGAACGTCTGTGCGCTTGCCGGGTGAGTTGTGGTACTTGCACTCTATCATATACCTCTTACCGCCTTTCTCGGCCACTACGTCAATCTCGTGGGCCACGCACCTACCTCTGACCACGACGTCTACTCTGGTCTTGTAGCCGTACTTAGCTAGTAGCTTAGCGAAGTATCTCTCGAAGGGGTAGCCCTCCGGGCCCAGCATCATTATGGCCTTCTTGAGCACGTACCTCAGTGCCGAGCTAGGATCTCTCTCCCTGAGTACCGATAGAAGCCTATGGTAGAGGTCTTCTGTCGTAATGACTGGGGGCAGCGACTTGCTTACCTCGTCAACTATCTTGTCTGCTAGGCGGGGCTTGACTCCGCTTCTAACGAGGCTACTTACGACTTTGGTCCTGCTGAAAGGCTCTACCTTGCCCGACGCTTTAACTACCTTCACTTTCACGTGCTAACGACCGCTCTCACGGCAAAATCGTTAGCGGCGTGCTAACACTACTACCGCGACGAGTGCCGGCATTCTTACAGTCTTACCACTCTCCACCTTGAACTCGCGGCTAGGCACGTATGTGACCTCGACCCAAAACGACTTGTAGCGGCGGGCGTCTTCCTCAATGTGTGAGATTATGTATTTCTGTAGTGTCCTCTCTAGGAACAGCTCGCTCAGCAAGTAGACTGGAATGCTCGCCGCGTACGTCACGCCTGTCCTATAGCCAGGTGGTAGGCTTACTGCGCAAACGTAACCCTCCAGCTCGCACTCCATTCGCTTGATGGCTGTCGACATGAGACGCGGGTCGAGCTTGAGGCCCAGGCCCTTAAGTGCGTCAGTCAAGTAGCTGAGCGCGAGCTTGGGGTCCGGAAGCTCCGGAGGCGCGGGCAGGTAGTCTTTCACTTCACTCGCCTTGACTTCTCCCTCGGCGGTTAAGACGACTTTGACAACTCTTACCCTGACTATCTTGTCTTTCCATAT
>CAZPLI010000123.1:0-3396 GCA_964587325.1 uncultured Thermofilaceae archaeon
CGCTTATGAAGATCCCTATCGCTGCTCCCACGCCACCCACCCATGGTCCAAACACAGCCGCGAAGACTGCTGGGACAAACACTGAGGGCCAGAACCTGACAACGCCTATCGCTGGCGCGAAGATGCCCAAGTAGCTCGCGTAGCCTACAACAGCGTACAAGGCCGCACACAGCGACGCGGCCGCTACCTGTACCGACCTCGACATGTACATCTCCGCGCTAGCAACGAGTAGCGCTTTTAAGTTCTCCTCCCTCTTTCCGCCCTAAGCGAAGGTACCGGGAGGTCTACTAGGTCACGTGAAGGCCTAGGGCGGTAGCGAGAGGCTCGGGGCCCAGCAGCGCTACCACGCGCCGTCTCGGCTTCCCCCTTCTCACGAACCACTTCCAGACTACAGAGGTCCCTAGCAGGGCCCAGTCCCCGTAGAGGGACAGCAACGGGCGAGCAGCATTTAGTCTCTCACCAAACCCTCCTTTAGGTTCGACCCCCCTAATTTGCAGTAGCTTTGTTACGAAGTTACTGGCCGCTACTCTAGCTCTGTAGATAATGTAGCGGGCAGCGTCGTGTGCGCTCTCTAGGGGTACCACTCGCGAGTCGAAGAATAGGACGCGGTTCAGCGCGGAGGTCACGATCGAGGACGCAAGTCCCGCCGATACGCTGACAAGCTTCTCTACACGCCCGCCATAAGGATTCTCAGGGCCAAGCACAACTAGGTTTATCTCGTCACTACTCACCCACGCACCTACACCCTGGAACTTTCTCACCAGGTGGGTTGCAGCAGAGACTATGGCGGCATGCACTACGGGATCCCTAGGCTCTCTATACCCTTTAAGCGCTTGTCCAAAACCCACACCGTCAAGTCTCAGCGCGTATGGAGGCTCGACACGTTGGGAGACCTGCTGCTCAAGCTCTAGGTAGCGCTCTGAGGCAGAGGATACATTAAACCTAAGGAGAGCAGCTATCGCGCGCTCCAATACAGACACCACTACCAACAGCTGACACTCCTGCTACAGTACTACGTCTTCTTTCTCTCGCGAGCAGGTGCGACGTTCAGATATAAAAATTAGAGCTAGTGCTGCCCATATGACAGATGAACGAGGAGAGAGTTGCCTACCTGCTCAGAGACATCGAGGAGTCACTAAAAGTTGCCAGAAAGATTGCAAGCCTACCGCTTAGCGAGTTTATATCGGACATTCGCAATAAATACACACTAAGGCTAGCCTTAGTAGAAATTGTTGAAGCTGCTGTCGGCCTTGGTATGCTCTTACTCAGAGAAAGAGGGATGGCAGAGGGTATAAGCGGCTATACATTAGTCTTCAGGAGAATGGTCGATGCCGGTATAATTTCACCTAGTGTGGGCAGGGAAATGGAGCGTCTTGCTAGGCTTAGGAACCTAATAGTTCATAGGTACTGGGAAATCGATGATGTTAGGATCTACACGGAAGCCAATGCAAACGGGCTTGCCGTGATAGAGAGGTTTGTAAGAGAGGTGAAGGACTACGCCGGTCGACCTCGAGCGTAGAAAGTTCGTGTTCCATAGGCTGGACGCAGAGAGTAAGGAGAAAATCGTAAGGAAGCTTAGGAATGCGCTGGAGCATCGAAGCGAGGTCTTACTAGCCGTTCTACACGGATCTTTCTTACAGTCAAATGAGCCGTTTAGGGACGTAGACATAGCTGTCTACCTAGCCCCAGAAACTGACGATCTAGCAGTTGCGGCAGACCTCGAAATAGAGCTCGAGCGGGCCACAAACTACCCCGTAGACATACAAGTGTTAAACGACGCGCCAGCATGGTTTACAGTTAAAGTGCTATCTGAAGGCAAGGTTCTTGTCGAAAGAGTACTACTGCTCCGAGAGAAGCTACTGCTAAAGGCTCTCGACGAGATTGAGACCTTAAGATTCCACGAAGAGTTACAAGCGAAGCGGTGCTAGGGCATTATCATAGTATAAATACTAGTTATACTGTATAACTAACGGTTATACTATGAGAGTCCGGCGCAAAGTAGGACCCAAAGGGCAAGTGGTCATCCCTAAAGAATTCAGAGAGGCTCTAGGCCTTAGGAGTGGAGTCGAAGTCATCGTGGAACTAAGGGGTGACGAGGTGGTCATTAGGAAGGCTAAGCCAAGCTACGTTGAGAGTTTCACGGACTTTTACGTAGCTACTAGGGCTAGGAAGCTGTCTAGCCCAGTAGACATAGAGAGATTACTCGAGGGGGAGGTCGAGGAGCGACATGGTCTACTTAGACGCTAACGTACTGGTCTATCCGCTGGTCTACGAGCCTTTGCTCCCGCAAGCGGCAGCGTCGATTGATATCCTAAGGCGCATAGAGAAAGGGGAGATCACGGCGGTTACTTCCTTCCTAAGCTGGGATGAAGTCGTATGGGTAGTCTGGAAGCTGCTCGGGCCAGACGACGCGGTGAGCGCGGGCTACAAACTCCTTGCCTTCCCGAATCTCAAGTTCGTGGATGTCGACGAAGCCGTAGTGTACAAGGCCCAACTTCTCGTGGAGAGGTGTAGGCTTAAACCCAGAGACGCGATACACGCGGCATCAGCCCTAATTGCTGGGGAGAGGACAATTGTGTCAGACGATAGCGACTTCGATAGGGTTAGAGAGCTTGAGAGAGTGAGTGTAGAAGAGTTTGCAAGAAAGTTGAAGACGTAACTACTACTGGACTAGGAACCCTGCGAGCATCAGTAGGCCTACCACCGCGAGAGCGGGGACCCACTTTCTGCGCAGTGCCTTAAGACCGCTGAAGGACACCATCAAGAAGAGCGCCATAAACGACAGAGAGCCCGCGCGTAGCAGTGAGTGCGTAACACCGAGCACTGTGAGGACGACTGCCAGACTACCTGCAGCCAATGCTGCAGCCCAAGGAGAGCCGCGTCGCCAAGTCTTAACGAAGACGCTTGGCGCGTTCCCGTCACGCGCCATAGCGAACAACAGGCGGCTCGAGGCATAGAGGCTCGCGAGTGCGGCACTCAGAGTGGACAGGAAACTCCCGGCCACAACGGCAGCCAGACCTACGGACCCACCTACTTTCTCTGCTAGGTACGCTAAGGCCGTGGTCTCTCGCCCACAGGGGACTCCGGCCGAGCGTAGTGCTACGGCCAGCGCCAAGTACACTATGGTCACCAGCGTAAGAGACGCGAAGACCGCAAGCCTGGCGTCCCTCTTAGGGTTCTTCATCTCTCCACTAGCGCTCGACGCTACCTCGAAGCCCTCAAAGCCTAGGAAGACTAGGCCAGCTCCCTTAATGACGTCAAGCCTCGGAGTCATCGAGGGAGGAGACACTTCTAGGACCAGCAGCGCCACGACAGCTATGCCGAGCAGAATGGCGACGTTATTGGCTGCCATAATCGTCGTCACGCGCCCAGTCTCGCTAGCGCCCAGAACCACTA
>CAZPLI010000124.1:0-3324 GCA_964587325.1 uncultured Thermofilaceae archaeon
TACTAGAGCAACCCTTAGCTCCTCTCCGTACACGCAAGGCTCAATTAGGTTACCCCAGTCGTCCTTAGCCGTAATGTTGGCAGGGGCTATCTTTTGTCCATTTGCATTTTCAGCTTCAGGTTCATGAAGTAGCACGCGCTCAGCGCGAACGATATTCTTAGTATCCACCACCCTCACAACAAGCCCGTTTGCCTTCACGTATGCAACCTCCTCTGCAAAGCCTAGGCCTCTCTTACGGCGCACATCCGGAGCAAGCCACAGTTTCAGCTCGTCATCGCTTATGCCTAGCCGCTTTAGGTTATCGAGGCTCGGTAGAGGGCACAGAACACTGAATGGCAGGAGAGTATAGCGCCTACCCTCGTCGTCTTCTCTCAGGAGATTCTTCTTCAGTAAGTAGTCCCTAAGGTACAGGCTTCGGGGATAGACCTTAGCTATAGCATCCCAGCTCTTCGCCCTTATCCCGGGAGCTATTTCCTTCTGTATTGCTGTGAAAACTTTCTTGGCGAAATCGCTGTCCTCTTCTTCCCCTATGAATTCGAAGGAGAACCTACTGCCACGCAATTTAACTGCCGGAAACTCGAGTTCCCATCCCTCTTCTAGTAGTTCGTCCAGTGTAGCGGCCACGTCCAGCTTAAATGAAGGGTCTACGAAGAGAACGTGGCTGTTAGCTTCCTCGTAGAAGTGGACACTGAATATAAAAGCACCATACTTGTAAGCCTGCGAGAAGGACAATGGCTCTACATTTTTGGCGTCCTTCGGGTTAAAGACCTTCCTACTACTATACACGTCCCAGCCCTTATCCTTGAGGTACATTCTAATAGCGGATACTGCTAGGCGCGGCAGAATCGTAGTCTTGACCCGCATAAGTATGTCGTTAGCTAGCGCGTCTTCTCTATTCTTACCGTAAAAACCAGAAATCCGTAGATCTCTCCTCTCTTCAGAAATGTCTAACACGTAGCTTGGCGGGACTATAGAGCTTATACTACTGCTCTCGACAGGCGTTACCACGCACAGCCTACCTGCGGCCTTAAGCGCAGCGCTCGGAATACCTTCCCTAATGAGCTTTCCCTTGACTTCTAGGAGATCGGCCCCCTCTATAGTGTAGACATAGAGCTTTCTACTCGTAACTTCTATTTTCACTTTAAAGCCTAAGAAATACAACTCATTCACGCGACACCACCTCGAACTCGCAATTGCTCAGAGAACCGTAGTCACACGTGAACCACACAGCACCGCCTAGAAGATCAGACTGGCCCGTAAAGACTCCTAACAGTCCGTTAGGGTACGCCCTCAATTTGACCCTACCTTTCAAGCCGCCTCGAAGCGGCGGAGGCAGACTTTCCTCGGGGAACTTAGGTATGAACCAGTGCGAAGCTATATCGTATAACGGTTCCCCAAAGCCTGTGGCAACGTCCCACGCAACCTCGCAGATACTACCCAGTATCACCATAGGGTCCCTTTCATCCTCTACGCGCTCCAGTTTCTCCCTCAAGGAACTGGAGGGCCTCAAAACTTCGTTCCATACTTTAACGACTTCTTCTAGGCTTGGTCTCTTGGTCTTGACATTCCCTGTCTTAAGCCTCTCAATGATAGCTTCCTCCAAGAACTCATGAGGTATAGCCTTATTGAGGCCAATTACCACTGCGATAACTCCAAGTAGCGGTGCCTGGCAGAACATCCTAGCTACTACGTTTTCTAAGCGCGAAGTGCCGACCTTAATGTAGTCGTCGCCATAGTACAGTAGGTAGACGCATACAATGTCCGTCTTTTCGAAGCCTCGCGGAGGCGTTTGCTCGTGCCGGCCTACTATCTCGACTTCAACTTCCCCGAGTACATGCGTCCCGATCATGGGCCTTATGCTAAAGCCTACCTCTCCGCCCTCGATGCTTGATATCGGGCGGTATGGGAACTCTAGGGTAGCCCCTTCGGGCTCCATCGCTTGAGAACTTTCCACTAAGCCTATTTAACGGTAGCACAGAGACTTAACCGAAAGTAAACTTGGCATACAGGAGTACTACCGCGGTATAGGGGTACTAGTTTCGGAATCCAAAACTAGGGCTGCTTAGATACCACGATATGCGTGCCGTTCCAGCAGAGCCTGATTGTCCGCGGTATCTGCCCGGGCGAGGCAACGGGTAGGGAAGTGGTCATTCTGCCGTCCCAGTATACATATTCCTCCAGCGCGACGTGGGTCTCATTGGCCACGGCGTGTAGCACGTAGTACCTGACTACGCAGCCACCGGTCTCTCGCACGCGCCAAGCGTCGGCCACGAACTGTAGCGTGTCGTCGTAGTCTAGCCTGACGTGCCATACTAGCGCGGCGACTGCCGCCACTGCTAGCACTCCTACCAAGCTGAGAACTAGGGCCTCAAGTTCCATGTCCAGCCCACCCCCACTCTTACCCTGAACTTGTCAAGCAGCGTTATGCTCCCCATCGACGCGGGGAAGCCTATGAGCCACTCGCAGCCGCCCAGGTACTCGATGTCCACGTCCACAGGTTCCTCCGGCCTCAGCTCTAGGTCGCAGACTCGCAGCGTGCCCCAAGGGCCCTCGTACAAGTGGTAGTAATGTAGCCTGTACCTCTTGTACAGAGTTTCCTCTCCCCCCACTTCCTTAATATACGTGCCGTTGAAGGCATACTCGGCCCGCACAGTGACGTTCACGTAGCTTACCCAGCCTCCTCTCCAAGGCCTGTAGATGTAGACGCGGTAAGACACTCCACCCGTCACATTATTGCCCCAAGCGCCCAGCCTTGTCTCATTTAGAAGATAAGGTATGTTCAGCCTATACGTCTCGTTAAGCGCGAGAAGCCTACGCGAAGTAGACCCAATAAACAGCGGACAGAAAAAGCCCTTCTCAGACGCAAACACTATCCAAGCCCTGCCCAGAGTAGCCAGCGTAGCGGCCTGCGCCCAGTCCCGCCGCAGCACTAGCTGGGGTTCAGGCGTTAATGTCCTGTAGTTCGCCAACGCAGCTAAGAGTAACACTGCAAGTACTGTCGCAGCCAGCGCCAAGAGCTGTCCTCTCCTAGTCACGGGCCCTCCCCTCCACCACTACCGCCGAGCCGTCGGGCAGGAAGCACGCAGCCCTGATAGTGTAGTAGCCGTAGGGCCAACCCGAGTCGTAGAGCACGGTATCATTGACCGCCACTAGCACCACGTCCCCGCCGCCCGCCCTAAGCATGAACTCTGCGAGCTCCGTCCCGTTGAAAGGCCTAGAGATGATAGCATAGGCTAGGGGGCGGTTAAGAGTCTGCGTGTACTGCCTACTATGCCACCGCGCGGCTATAATCCTCGCCTGAGAAGCGAAGTAGGCCGCGACGAT
>CAZPLI010000125.1:0-3256 GCA_964587325.1 uncultured Thermofilaceae archaeon
CCATATTACGAATATCGGTAGGCCGACGAACGCCTGCATTATGTCTAGCCACCAGCAGATGTAGACCGCGCTCACTATGGCCTGCCCAATGACTCCCCACACGTAGAACTCGCCTATTGAAGAGGCCGTGGAGAAGCTGTGGTCTTTGACGAACTTGTACGGTAGATACGCGATGAGGAAGTTACCAATGAAGCCTCCGATAGAGCCTACGCCGAAGAACCCGCCCAGAATGTCGGCTATCAGGTTACCGATAGCAGCGCCGAGGCACCCAGGTATGCCGAAGAACATGCCAAAGAGCGGGGCGAGGGCGTTGGCGGGTCTCAGCCAGGTGAAGCCCGGTACTAGCACTATCGGCGCAGTAGCGAACAGCAGACCGCCGTACACTGCGGCGCTCAGCGCGGTCAGCGCTATGTCCACTACGCCCCAATTGGCGATTCCTGTCTTAGTCTTGCTAAGCCCGCTCTTAGTGACAGTGTAGCCGGCCAGCTCTAAGAAGAACACTACAGTCCCTAACACCCAGACAGCGCCGCCAATTACCAGTAGTGCGTCTCTCGCCGTCAGGAAGGCTTGAGATACGGGGAAGGCAGACCAGGGGTCTTTGGGGTTAATGGCGAGAGCCTGCGCGAACATCCATACTACTGCTGCCGCTAAGAGCAGTCCTATAATGACGGCGACGATGTAGAGGGCCTTACCACCCGCTTTTGGTTCGGACAAGCCTCCCCACCGTTTACGAGAACGTGATATTTCCCTAAAAACGTAACTTGTAACGTCAAGCTTATTTTGCAGCGAATTTATCACGAACGAGTATGAGGAGAGCTGAGGCAGCCCAACTGCAGGTGGCAGCCTACTGGGCGCTTAAAGCCCTAAGAAGCCACATGGAGCCCTGCGAGATACTCGAGAGGTTGCGGGCTGCGGGAGTAAGCTTGACACCAGTGGACTTAAGCAGGTACCTGGGAGGCTTTGTTCTACCCAGCCCGTCTAGGGCGGAGGCCCTACTTAAGGCGATAGTGCAGACTAACCTATTAGGCGAAGTCTTAGCGCGGGTTGCGCGAGTTGATGAGCGTGGCGTAGTGAACACGATTCAGCTAGCCTTTGACAGGGATCTATTAGTGCTGGCAGCCGTAACGGCCTACGCTATATTTAGGGGAAAGAAGATCACTAAGGTGCTCACAGCTGCGGTCAACGGAGTCCCCCTGGCATCGCTCACCGCGTTCTTGCTGAGAGCTGGACTCTGCGTAGCCAAGCGCGAGGCTGACGCCTTCCCTTCCCGCTACGCGGAGGTCAAGTACTTCGCACCAGATCCTCCCCGCTATGTTAGCCTATACCTACCGGTTAGTGCGTTAAGGAAGGGCGACAGAGTCCTGATAGTTGATGACCTCCTTCAGTCAGGTCGCACCCTCAAAGCTCTTCTGGAGCTCGCAGGGAAGGCTGGAGCTCGACCAGTGGCAGTATTCTCGATGCTTGCAGTCGGCAGCGGGTGGAAGCGCGTCGTAAACGGCCTCGGCGCCGAGACTTACATAGGGTACGAGATCAAGTGGCCTATCTAGTCGCGGTCAGACACTGTTATCCCCGAGGGGCTCACTACTAGCCTGCTGCCAACGTGCCCGTCGCAGTAGGATGAGCCTAGTGTGGCTGAGAAATAAGAGCGCGCCCGGTCACCTGAGCAGTGCACGGGCATCACGCAGGCAACGCCATGCTCGATGAAAGTGGCCGCTATCCGCTTTAGCCGCTCTAGAGGTGCCCCGCCTAGATGGAAACCTCCGAGGACTACCCTCACTGGAATCCCTGTAGCCTCGTACGCGTACTCCACGATTCTCTCGATACCTGGGTGGGCGCATCCCGTGACTACGATTAACTGTCCCTCAACGTTAATAACGAGGAACTGCTCAGGAGGAGGCCCTCTCAGGGGCCCCAGCACCCATACACCTCTAGTCACTCTCGCGGCTCCTCTGACCACTACCGGCTTCATTCCTAGACTCCTTACGTAGTCCTCCAGTTCAGGGGAGCCCGCAGGAATGTAAACGGGCACGTTAGGGGCCGAGAATGCGATGGCAGGGAGACCTCCTACGTGATCTGTGTGTGCATGCGAGAGGACTACAGCCTTTACCGAGGAGAGATCGACGCCTAGAACGCGTGCGTTATGAAGCAGCACGTCTGGGTCAGGCCCCGTGTCAAAAAGTACTAGGAACCCATCGATGTCTACGAGAACAGCAAGCCCCCATGCAGTCCTAAGGCCTGCACCATCAGGATTATTGTCGACGAGAATGAGTAGCGACGCTCGCGAGACGCTCTCTATGCTCAGCCGCCGGTGATAGTGGCGCCCCAACAGGAAGTATCCGGCGAGCACTACAGCTAAAACAGCAGTTGCTGATAACAGGAGTATGACACTACGCTTCACATGCTTCTCTCATGCTTCCTAAATAAATACCTCTGTCAATCAAATAGTAACACGTGGACGTAACGTCAGTGTTTAAACTTGCACAGTCCTGGATAAAGTCGCGAAGGTGGTATCCTAGCTCTGAGGAGGACTTCACCATAGTAGAGGCCTGGAGTCTAGGGCGAGGTGTCTACGCAGCAATCCTGAAGGCAGGGTCTACCCTAATCTACCTCCCCCTGAAGTTATCAGACGAGAAGCCCCTAGACCTCCCAGCAAGTAGTTTCCTCAAGACCCCCTTAGGCTACATATACGAGGCTGAGTTCGACCTTGACTACATCGTGCAGGTGTTCGAAGGGCTTACGTCTCTAAGGCCGCGCTTCCTGGAGGGCGTAGGCAGACCCCTAACGATCTCACCGCTAGCCGGCGAGACTACTAATAGGCTAGTCAAGGTTGTAACTAATGACTCAGTACTAGTCTACAAGGCCTACAGAGTACTGGACCCTGCGAACAGAGAGCCGTGCTTCCTCGAGTATTTAAACGGCAAGTATGCCCCAAAGCTGTACGCCGAGTTCTACGTCTCGGAGGTGTGTGCTGCCGTCTTAATGGAGTACGTGGAGATCGAGGAGGACGCTGGCAAGGCTTTCTTTGACTGCGCCGAGACGTCGCTGAGGACACTCCAAGCGAGAGTCCCCGTGTCCGCTACCCGACGCGTTGCCGAATTCGCTGCAGGGCTTCACTATGTAATGACTAAATGCGAGGAGCAGTGGTGCAAGCCTAGCAGAGTCACGGAGAGAGACGTAGAGACTTGGAGGAAGAGAGTGCTCCACTACTCCCGAGCAGTCATGAGCATTGCGCGCGTGCTCCTAGGACCCGATGTCG
>CAZPLI010000126.1:0-3223 GCA_964587325.1 uncultured Thermofilaceae archaeon
CTGCAGCAGACACTGCCCTAAATGCTGCGCGGGGGGTTAGAACCCCTGATACTTCCCCACCCTCGGTCACGAAGACGTACTTCTCCTTCACGGTCGTGAGCACTCTAGCTACATTCTCGTCCCCGGACACGAGCCTCTGAGGGCTGGGAGGCGGGGGCGAGAAGAGAAGCGTCGATAGACCCTTACACTTTAGAAGAGCCGCTGCTAAGTTCTCGACGGTAAGGTACACAGGCGGCCGCCCCCCTATGACCGCCGCGTAGCTACCGCTCCTCACGAGGGCCTCTATCACTTCTATGACCCGCGCACCGCTTTCAAGTCTCTCTACGGGCTCTGCGTAGTCCTTAAGCTTGCTCCTCATGTCTCCCCCTCTTAACGTGTCTGAGGAAGTAGAAGCCTCCCTTAGGGAGGCAGTTAAGTACCTCTTGAAGCTGTATTTTAACCCTGACCCCCTCCTCGCTAGCGGCTCTTATTAGGTACTCACGCACTTTCTCGGCGGTAAGCTTCCTGTCAAGCCTGCCTGGAGCTAACTCTACGTAGGCTAAGCACTCTGCCGCCACTACTGATGGCGGACCGTACTTGAGCTCCACACCTTCTCTCTCGAGTTTGATGCCTATTGCCAACCTTAGGGGGACCTTTAGGTACTCTCTTTTACCGTACACCATGAACGCGCCTTTACCCAAGTACTCACCACTAGGTGCCCTCTTCGAGACTTGATTGCCTTTCACCCAGTAGACGTCGATCTGTTGGAAACCGTGCTCCCAGGCTCTTGAGAACGCAGCGGCTAGCTGTGCCGCCTCTTCTATGGTTCTACGTCCAGGTTCTTTACCCTCGGTCTTGACTATCACTACTGGTCCTCCGTGAACGTCAGCGTGGAGGAATATGTCGTGGGGCTCCATGTACCTCTTGACTAGGGCCTCATTCTGAGATGCGTCTCGTCCTCCTACTACGAGGAATCCCTCACTTGACACGAAGTGAAGGTACGGTGAGTACCAGGCCTCTCTTTCCCTGAGCCTAAAGAGGGGACGACGAGCTGGCGGCTTCACCACAAGTCTTGCTGCCTCCTTCTTAGCTCGCGCCGCCTTACGCTCCAGCTTCTTAGCCTCATCGTAGAGCCTAGCAGCAACACGCGCGACCGACTCGGAAACAGAGAAGGCGACCTTCACTCCTGCTATCTCGACCACGACTTTGCCGGTAGCAGGGTCTACCGAGACAACCTTGGGGTACTCGCGGCTCAGCTCATTCATTCTTCCCTCGCTTTTCAGCTGGCGAGCTCTTGCCATGAGAGACTCGAACCTAGGTAGGGAGGCAAACACCTCCTCAGCTGCCGCTCTCAAAGCTGAGGCCCTAAACTCGTACTCGCGAGCTAGTTCTAACGCTCTCTCCGCAGCCCCACTCTCTATCCGAGGAGCTACGGACTCCTCAATGAGCGGTATGAAGTACTCTTCTACAGCCTCAAGAAAGCTTTCCACCTCCTCGACCTCAACACCTAGGTGTGTAGGCTCGAATGGGTATACACCTAGGCACTGCCCTTCCCTGTAAGCTATGTAGCCGCGCGGCCTCCCACGTAGGGCCTCAAGCAGCACACCCCTCAACGCGTCTACGAAGCGCGTAGGCCTCACGGTCTCTGCGGCCCCCCGAGGGTCGCCTCCTGACCTGTAGATAGCCTCGGCAATAGCCTCTCCCGGAGCGTTGATAGCACGCGAAAGGACTGCTGCCGCTCTCCCTCTCCCGCCCTTAAGCACCCTCGCCACGTCGTCCTCGCTGAGCGAGAGGGGATCTAGACCGCGAGGCGGAGGGGAGGTGTAAGGCGCGCCCACTACGACGTCTCTGTCTCTCATCCTCCTCTCTCTTAGGACTGCAACTATTGACCCCCCGCTGACCCCGACTATGTTGCCCTCTCTGACCCCCTCGTAGACTATCTCAGCTCCCCTGTCGAGCACGAGGCTCAACACTCTGTCTAAGCCGACTTGCCTGAGTACCCTCACTAATCTGCCCCTAGCTATTCTCCTCAGTTCGGCTGCAAGGCGCGGTGGGACAGAGGGAGGACTCAGTTCCCTCTCTGTGACTAGGACCGCGGTGGGCGGCGACATCACGAGCGACACCTTACCTCCGGGACCGCGGAGCCTAACTTCAACTACCTCCCCTACCTGGTAGACGTTCGAGACTCTAGCTCCCTCTAGTAACCGCCAAGCCTCTCTCACTAGTGCAGCGATGTCGAGACCCGTCATGGACCGCTTAGCCATAGCCAAGTTTAAAGAGGAAGCTCCCTCATAGGCGATTCGGTGCCCGCCTTGCTAAGAGACAACCTTCACCTCCCCGTAGCGGTCGCCCTAGGAGTGGCCCTAGCCGCCCTGAAGGCAGACCCGCTCTACGGAGTAGTGGCAATAGCACTAGGCGCCATCGCGCTGAAGTGGGCTCTTCGCGGGCGCCCCTTGGGCTGGCTAGTCGAGTACGTCTGCCTCTCTGTGGCTGCGTGGGGCGTCGCTGCCACCTTCCTTCTCGCCTAGCACGCCCTCGGGAGTCACGACAAGCTCAACAAAGCCTCTACCAGTCACTTTAGCCTCTAACCTCCCGCCACCGAGCGGTGTCAAGTAGACACGCAAGCACGAGAAGAGAGACACGTAGGGATCCCCAAAGGCGCGCTCTCCCACCGCGTGAGACGTGTATATGGCCACTACCTTCCTCTCGAGCGCGAGCCTTAGAAGGAGCCACGCGGTTGACGCGAGTCGGCCCACCATCACACCGGCCTCTGCTCTGGTTGCTGCCCCTCTAAATAGCCTCGACAAGGAATCCACTATGACGACTCCTACGTGCGGAGCCCCGAGCACGGCGTCGATCAATTCACCCCACTTCCTCGCCCTGGCGTACACTATTCTCTCGAGAGCCTCCTCAGGATCTAAACCCCTGTACTTCGCGATCTCCGCTATCCTCTCAGGCCTGAAAGTGCCCTCGGTATCCACGTACAGTGCCTTAGCACCGAGTCCGCCGCGAGCGGGGGGTAGCTGGACCATTACGGCTAGCTGGTGGCAAAGCTGAGTCTTACCCGACCCAGCAGGCCCAACAAGCTCCAGCGTGCAGGGGACCGGCACGCCTCCCCCCAGTAGCGAGTCTAGGGCCTTAGACCCTGTTGACAACAAGGCGCGCCTAGACAGGGTAGGCATCAAAGACCCCCGCCCAAGTGACCCTGAGCGCGGCCTCCCCGGGAGGAAGGGAGGGTGAGGAC
>CAZPLI010000127.1:0-3155 GCA_964587325.1 uncultured Thermofilaceae archaeon
GGACTACTATGCCCCAGTACCCGAGGGCACGCACCACGCCAACCGCTGCCTCGGCGAGCCACGCAGTAACAGTCATCCACAGCACCACCAAGGGAGCAGAGCTTTAGACTAAATAACGTAGTCCGACCCCAACGGGGGTCAGCTAAAGGAACTCTCGTCACGGGTCAGCCTGGGGAGTACTCGCCATACCCCCCATCTCGCCCACTACAACGTCCGATAAAAGCGTGGCGTCTCAGGACTTAACTACCTCAAACACTTCTACAGAGTCACCGATCTTCTCCCTAAACTCCTTCAACTTCTTCTTATGTATAAGGACCTTAACCTCCAGAGTGCTCCCCGGTAGCCCTCTCCAAATCACCTTCCCGCCGAGCTCGCTCACGATCTTATGAACATTCGCGTACGGTAACTTGTCTAGATTGATCACAAGCCTGACTACCCTGATGCTCCTAGTTCGCCGTCCAACCGGTACGGTGCTCATTCCTATATTTTCAATTCTGATAAGATATATAAATCCCTACTCGTTCCAGCTAAGGCATACCAAAGGGAATCCTTAGCTTTCCTTTTTCATTCAAGTCCCCCGACGAGCGAATAGACCTCTTGCCCCCGAAGACTCCTCGTCAGGGTGCAGGGGAGGGAGTGCATGTCATTGCCCAAGCGGCTCGTTGCCGTGCCTACGTCAAGCTACACGTGCGAGCTGTAGGCTACCTGCGTAGCAGCATTTGGGGAGGGACTTGAAGCTCGAGCGCTTCTTAGACTCTACCTAACACTTCTCCCGCGCTATTTCGACCGCATTCTCCTCTTAGGAACTCTTAGACCGAGGATAGTGAAGTACATATTCCGCAACTACGGTCAACTAACAAGAGAAAAGATCTGTTTTGCTGGTCTTTCATGGTGGTTAGACGCTACAAAACGTAGAGTGTACTGTAAGGGAAAGTCCGTAAGCTTGCTAGACTACGCTGTGAGAGTGGTGGAAAGCGGCGAGATACTGTCTCATAGGTCTGATGTACATAGTATAGCTGGGCACAACCTGAGCTATATGTCTCATTTACTGCATGGTAAGGAGATAGACACCGAGCAGTATGATGCTATTCTGGAACTTCTAGCCCTTGCAATATCGGATATTCACATAGGTACGCCGGAATCGATGACAGAAGAAGCCATAGATCTAATACGTAAGTACCGTCCAAAGACGCTCATACTTTTAGGTGATATCTTCGATTATAATGGCGAAGTACGCCCTTACCATGTTATCCTGCTCTTCTCGGTAATTGAGGGGATCGACAACATAGTAGTGATGAGAGGAGATGCTGAAGAAGGGTCAAAACTTTGTCCCCACGAAGAGTTTCTCAACGTACTAGACGCTTTAGTGTTTAGCGAGGAGCCTTGGACTGCTCCGCTCAGACAGAGGTTTAGGATTCAGAGGTATATCCTATGGTTCTATAAATACAACAGAGTAATGCGAGAGCGCGCAAAAGTGCTATTGCCTAGCGGGAAAAGCGTACTACTTATCCATGGGCAACAACTCGGTAGCTATACTCTCGCGAGGGATAAGGTGCTAGAAAGGGCTAGGTACAAGAAGGCTATGTTCAATGCGGACTGGATACTACTTGGTCACTTCCATAGACCTCTATTGAGCCCTGAAGACGGAGTAATAGTCTTGGGAGCATGGCAACGACAAACAGAAAACATGGAGAGAACAGGCTTTCAGCCCGCCAAGTCAGCGGTATTAATAGACGAGGACGAGACCATCGAAGTATTAGAGAGCTAGAACCGTGTCCGACCCCGTCTAGCCTTAACCCTAGCTAGGACCACTTAGCTATAATCCACGGCCCCACTCTGTAACACTTGCTCCTGCAAGGGTCACTCTTAACGCGAATAACATGTCCGGGGTAGGTGTGTCTCAGAGCCTTCTGCGCCTCTTCCAAGTATGCCTCTTGAAGCTTCTGCTGCGAGGCAGAGACTTCTTCAAGAAGTCTCGGCACAAGCTGGGCGACTTCGCCCTCGTTCATCTCCGTCACGTCCAAGATACCCGCTAACAGCGCGACGTCTAGGTCTCTTCTTACCCAAAGCTTTACACTGTTCGTCGCCTTCAGAGCCAAGCTCAGATGTCTATAGGTGCTAGGCGCCAGCTCTCTCAGTACCTCCAGTTTCTCGCCCGAAAGGACATTAAGACCCAGACCCTCTAGCCACTCCTCCTCAAGCCTAGCCCTAAACTCGACAAAAGACCCCACCCCACCACGAAACTCCGCCCACCTCTCGTACTCCTCCAGTAAGCACTCAACAAGCCTATCAAAGTACGCAGCAGTAGCCACCAGCAGCCACCGTTCCCTCCCAAACGGGCTACTCTCCTCAAACTGGATCGACAAGGAAGCAGCATACCTCGGAGGAAAGAGTCCCCGCCTACAGAGCTCGCCGTAGAGCAGAGACACGTAGGCATAGCCTGTACCGCCATGTTTCTCTACATATATACCTGCGTATCCCAACATGTGCGTAAAGCCTACTGTAGTATCATCTACTGGCGCTAAGCGCTTACTAGGAAGCCCGTTGGCTTCAAGTGGTTTCTCGGCGATAGACCCGGCGACATCGAGCAGACCTTTCACGTCGCTCTGCCAGCGCCTCCTCCTAACTAATTCAAAGAATTCGCGTGTGCAATCAATATACTCCTCGCCCCGTCTGCATAGGAACACCTTCATTTTGAGATCCCTGTCGCGCTCCTCAAGAGATTTTAATATTTCACTAGCTTTCATCTTCGCACCAAGTTTAGCATCTCAAGAAAATTGTAAAGATCGTCCTTTGAGAGAGAAAACCCTTTTCGCGTAGCTTTGTTAGCAAGGCATCCACGTCTACATTCTCGTTAGCTCCCAGTGCCACTGCGATTTCCTTTAACAAGCGGCTCTTCTGTTCCCATACGTTCCCGGCCCTGCGCCCTTATAGCATTCTAAGCCTGTACTGCCCCAACGCCGCCCCGCCCGCACTGCACCCGCCTTGGACTGCACGCAAAACCTTTAATAGACCTCCTCCGCCCTTGCCCTGAAGCCTGTAGCGGTGAGACTCATGGTACGCTTCAAGCAAGTCTCCGAAATCGTCAAAATAATGAGAAACGTAGAGCAAGTCCGAAATATAGGCACTCTCGCGCATGTCGACCACGGCAAGAC
>CAZPLI010000128.1:0-3143 GCA_964587325.1 uncultured Thermofilaceae archaeon
GGTCTGGCTCTCGGCGCTAAGGGCTGGGCTAGATCCCTGGGCGGGCTTCCTGCACGCCGATAGCCAGAGGAGGCCCGCACTAGTGTACGACCTAATGGAGCCCTTCAGGGCACCTGTGGTCGACCGCGCAGTGCTCTCGCTCGTGGCGCAGAAGGGACGCTCCCTAGCGCAGCTCTTCGACGGAGAGAGGCTTGTGGGCGAGGGCCGCGGGCTTGTAGCTAAGGCCGTAGTGGAGAGGCTCAATGCGCAAGTCAGAGTCTCGGGCAGAAAGCTCACAGTGTCGGGCGTCATCCTCCTGACTGCTAGGCGGCTGGCCGCGAGGCTCGTCGGCTCTACCCCGCAGTTCAAGGTGCCGGCCGTGGGGGCGGTCTAGCGTGAGGTACACTCTGGTCATCTACGACATAGCCGACGACAATTTGAGGAACAAGGTCAGCGAGGTCTGCAAAGACTTCGGCCTAATGAGGATACAGAAGAGCGCCTTCCTAGGCCCCCAGACCCCCTCCAAGAGGAAGGAGCTCACAGCCAGGCTCAGGACCCTCATAGACCGCGGCGGCTGCGACCGAGACAACATACAGGTATTCGAGCTAGACCCTGCCGCAGTCAGGTCCCGCATCATAATAGGCAGGCCCGTAGTCGAGGCGGAGGGAGCAGAAGTTGTCATATACGTGTGAACTCGTCTGGGTAACACCAAGCGACGTCAAACAGTACTTCTTCTGCCCACGCATACCCTTCCTAGTCCACGCACTAGGAGTCACCGAAAGAGAGACCTGGAGCATGGAAGAGGGCCGCGAAGCACACGAGGAGCTAAGGAGGAAGGAGCAGCGCAGAGTGACAGTCGCCCTCAAGAGAAAGTGGAAAGGCTGGGACAAACACCTAGGCCTACGCCTACGCTCCGAGAGACTCGGCATGGCCGGAGTACTCGACGCCCTCCTACACAAAGGACGCGAGTACGTCCCACTAGAGTTCAAAGAAGCCGACAAACCACCACGCAGAAAACCACCACCCAACCACTACTACCAGCTCGTAGCCTACGCCCTCCTAGTAGAAGACGTCTTCAACACACTCGTAAAACGAGGCCTAATCTACTACGCCAAAAGCGACGCACTCCTCGAAGTCCCAATCACACAGGAAGCCAAGAAATACGTCACAAAGACAGTCCAGAAAATAAGGCACTACATAGAGACCGGCACACCCCCACCACCCTCCAACAAGTGCACCAACTGCGGCTACAAGCCATACTGCGGTGGAGTGTGACCTGCTTGCAGAGAACTAGTTCGTCCTATCTAGAACCACGAAGCCCTTCTCCTCACTATAGGTGCATTTGTCCGATCCTACTACGTAGCATTGAAGCTCATCGTCCCAACGAGCATACAAGGGCCTGGTTAGGAACGGAGGGACCGGGGCAAGATATTGTTTCACTAGGGCATAGAGTCTTCGTCTCTCTCGGTAATCCCTCTCTTCTCGGAGTTTAGCAATAAGCTGCTTAACTTCTTGGCTGTAAGTTTCTGGAAGAACTAGGACAGAGGGTTCACGTCCCAGAAGCTCTCTTGATAGCGCTTCTTCGAATTTCTCTCGGGATAGATGGTAGATGCTGTATGTAGGCTCTAAGTATCCCTTCAGAGTCTCGTAGTGTTTATCTATCTGGTTCTCAATGTCTAGGTACTCCCAGTACTCCGATACTTTCTTGATGTACGCTATCTCTCCTTTCTCTTCGAGCTCCCGTAGTATGGCGTCCTGCAGAAGCTTCTCTGTTACTTTGAGTTCATAATCCGTATAGGGCCTCTCTGAGCGCAACTTAGTGCATATCCATACATTAGTGTCTCTGTATATCCTTGCGTACCGGTTTACACGCCCGAAACGCTGTATTAGTGACGGAAGCGGTGCCAGGTCCGTAATGAGAGCATCAAAAGATACGTCAAGTGATACTTCCGCGACCTGAGTAGCGACTAAGACTTCTGCGTATTCTATAGCAGACTCTTTTGCTAAGCGGTCTTTATAGGCGAAGCGACTGTGAATGAGATCTATACTGTAACCTTTTAGGCTCTCCTCTAGTAGGTCGTAGATTATTATCGCTCTATCGACAGTATTCACTATTATTAACAGGCGCTTTCCTTGTTTAAGCTTCCTTTCAATTGAGTCTAAATTATCCTCTACAAAGCTTGCCACGCTCTTGTCCGTAACTAACTCTATTTTGTGTCTTTTTAATTTCGCATACTCGTCCTCTAAGACTAATTCCTTGATATCGCCCCTACAGGCTTGCTTAATGTAGTTAACATAAGGTCCCGTAGGAGTGGCTGACATGAGCAACAGTCTGAGCCTGTAATGTGGCTGGAGGTTCTCAAGAACCCACTTTAGGGCCGCAACCATTTCTGGGGTAAGTAAGTGGAACTCGTCAAGCACTAGGAGGGCGTTCCTGAAGTTGAAACGCCTGAGATGGTATCTACCCACCTGAAGTGCAGTAAACAGGACTTGATCAATAGTAGTTATCACTACTTTTGGTATGAAATAGCGGAACAGATTCAGTATGTGTCCATACTCTTCCTCGTAGGCTTTGAGAAGTTCTACGTCTGCAAAGTAGAAGTATTCTCCTACTCTGTCGTTTCCGAATATTCTTCGGATTTTCTCGTAAAACTCCTTGATAGCTGTTATTGTTGGTAGGACATAGAAAACTTTAGTGGGCCTAGCCGCGCTTACCCTTAGCAGGGCCAGCGCAGTCTTCCCCCATCCTGTGGGGGCCGCAACAACTAAGTGTTCCTCTGGTCGATTAGCTATACTGAGCTGGCGCTCGAATTTTGTTTCATCAAATAGGCCTCTCTTTTTCTCTGCACCTACCCTAATAGCATCGGTTATCTTTCTTGGAATATCATCTGACCACTTGTACTGGTCCAAGATAAAATCGGGGCTTAAGCCAGCAGCCGAGATAATGTCGGCAAGCTTGAAGATACCCATAGCGTCCACGAGTTCCATACATTCACTGGCGTCCCTGAATTCGTCTTTGAACATACGGAGGACCGGCCAAAGGCTTCTTAGAGCTTCGTTCCAACGACGTCTCAGATAGCCGCTTCTCCTAAGTAAGTCGATCCGCGGGTACCTAAGCGTCGAGTGATGCCGCCAGGTGAAGTAAACTAAGGCGTGAACGTACT
>CAZPLI010000129.1:0-2209 GCA_964587325.1 uncultured Thermofilaceae archaeon
CAGCTCTTCCTTCGGAAGAAGCCCTCGTAAACGCGGTACACTTTGAGCGCAATCCTCTCGCCGCTGGGGGACAAGGCTAGGTAGATGTCGCTCTCCTTCCCCGACCCTACGCACCGGACTACCTCCCCTATGACTCCCTTCACGTACAGCTCCCTAACGCCCCGTAGAGACAGGTCGCTGACCAAGCTCTCACCAGTGAGGCAAGTCGCCTATCTTGAGAGCACGCCTCAAACTGTACTTGTACAGTGCTGTCCCTACCAGAGCAACTACCAAAGTGAACAGGCTGAGGAAAACTACGTGGTCAAATATGTCGGATAACCCCGCCCCTTTCAGGGCAACCTTCCTAATCGCGGCGAGACCGTGCGACTGAGGCAGGCACCAGGCCAGGGGTTGAAGGGATTCCGGGAGCACCTCTAAGGGGTAGTACACCCCGGCGAGGAACGGCGTAAGCATACTGACGACCCACGACACCGGCTCTAGCCCCTGCTTAGCGTCTAGAAGGAAGAACATAGAAGCCGATACTAGGCTTACACTAAGTATTGCGGCGACTGATAGTAGCATTACTACTGCTAAGAGAAGGTAGTCGACGCGGGGGGCCAGAGGAGCACCTATTACCACAAAGCCGAAGAAGAAGACTAAGAGAGCGTACAGCGTCGTGTCGATGTAGACGACCGCTAGTGTCTCTAAAATCATGGCAAGACTGCCTCTCTTCGACATTAGGAACAGCGTCAGCTCGTTAGTCCAGTACTTAGAGCTGACCATTAAGTAGAACAGCTCGTAGCTGGCCCTAAAGTACTGGTTAGCAATCATGCCTATTATGAGGAAAGACGCGTAGTTCTCCCCGTACTCTGCTAGGTACTGGCCCGCGTAACTCGTAAGCCAGGAGCCTAGCATGAAGTACGCTGCTACGCCGAAGAAGATATCGAGCATGTCTAGCACGAAGCTCAGCCTGTAGGCAGTCCTTATCTTCCAGCGCGTATGCACGTACACTGCCACTTGGTATACTAGGTGTAGCACCTTACTCGCTTCCCTAGCCACCCACTTCATCCCTTATCACCGTTAAAACTTCCTCTAAGGGAGGATCCTGGATAGTCAGGTCAGATATTTTGTGCCGTGTATCGGGTAGTATGGCTAGTAGATCCCTCAGCTCGGAGCAGTCCTTAACATATACCATAACGGTTTTCCTATCATCTAGGTAGCTAAGCCGGAAGCCCCTAAGGAGGTCCTCCTCGCGCCTCTCAAGCGGGCTACTAAGCTTCAACGTCACTTTCTTCCTCGCGTACCTTACTCTAGACCTAATGTACTCTATAGTGCCCTCGATCACCACCCTGCCTTCCAGTAGGAACACTACTCTGTCACACAGCTCCTCTACTTCGCTGAGGTTCTGAGACGACAATAGTACAGTATACCCTAGCTTCCTGACCAGGACGTCGCGAATGAAGCCGCGTATCTCCCTAGCGCTCCAAGGATCTAGGTGGACCGTAGGCTCGTCAATAGCCCAGATTTCCCTGTCGGCAAGCAGAGCCCTAGCAAGGTTCAGTTTCTGCCTCATACCGCTAGACAGAAACATAACTCGCCTATCACCGACTTCGCTCAGGCCTGTAAGCTCAAGCGCCCACTCTACTCTCGCTTTTGCCTCCCTTGGAGGTATCTGGTACACAGCAGCCCAGTAGAGCAAGTTACTACGAGGAGAAAGCAACTCGTTAAAACCGAAGAACCTCGACCCAGGTATAATCATCGTCATGGATCTAGTCTTGTCCGTGTGCTCCTTCGTGTTTAGCCCGCATACGTACACGTCACCTTCGTCTGGCAGCAACAGGGAGCAGGCGAGCTTAAGTAGTGTAGTTTTACCTGCACCGTTAGGACCAACAATACCTATACATTCGCCTTTTCGAATTTTTAGATTTATATCCTTAAGTGCGTCTATACTGTATTTTCTATTTCTATTGTGCTTCCCTGATATTCTCTTGAAAAATGAAATAAGTATATCATCTCCTCTGAAAAATCCTTCTTCCTTGCGTAAGCTGAATGATTTGCGGACATTGTCAAACTCTATAACATTCATTCTTATGTATCACCTACTTATTGCGCGCGACATCAACTACTTTTACTAAGCTCATAGCTTCGTACCTACTAACTTAACTACCGACATATATATGTTCCAAGAAAGATGACTTTAATGGGTCGAAGAAAAATATCGGCCAACTAA
>CAZPLI010000129.1:2219-3140 GCA_964587325.1 uncultured Thermofilaceae archaeon
CAGTCTCCGGCTGAGGCTTCTGTTCCTAGTCTCGGGCGCAACGAGACTTGATGGGAGGTGGCCTCTCGGCCTTAGGTAGACTCGTCTCCGTGGGGGGCTTGGGCGGCCGCTCTATGGCTTCCCAGCGCCGCCTTGAGCTCCCTGTAGGTAGCCGCGAGGGCCTGCGGATCTACCGCCACTAGCATTAGGTGAACTCCGAAAGCCGGAATTAGCAGGGCCGGGAGGAGTTTTCCGCTTTGTGCGTGGACGACTGGGCCGGTGCCGATCATCAGCGCCGACACAGCTAGGATGAGCGCTTGGGCCGCTTTCTTCTCCCAGTTGGGCGCCCAGCTAGGCCTAGGCGCGCCCTCGAGGGCCCTGGCGAGACGCCTTAGCCTAGCTAGCGCTATAAAGCCAGGGACTGCGAGAAAGAAGCCGAAGCCTAGCCCTATACAGAAGAGGAGCCAGCCCGGGACTAAGGCCTCTCTGGGACGCGGCACCGCAGGCACGGAGACTTCGTGTAGTTCCCACAGGAACTTGGGGTCGGACAGCGCCATCTCAGCGTAAGCCGCGGTCATGGCCAGGCCGAGCGCTGAGATCGATAGCGCTGCCACTAGCGCGCGAGCGTAGGCTACTGTCTTGGCGCTAAAGCGGGGCACGACGCCCACTTCGAACCCGTAGAGAGTGAGGGCTAGGCTAGGGATCAGGAAGATGCAGAGGAGGAAGGGCAGAACCGATGGTTTGTCGGTAACGGCACAGGAAACTACTAGGAGCGTGAGGGCCAGTAGCGGCAAGCCGAGGGCCTTGTACACCGTCTTGGCGAGCTTCGAGCTGACCCTCACCCCCTTCCTGGGCAGGAGCCCGTAGGACACGAGAATTAGGGCGGGGATCGCGGCAGGCCAGCTCGTGGGGACAGTCATCAGTAGCGCGAAGCCTACGAGC
>CAZPLI010000130.1:0-2069 GCA_964587325.1 uncultured Thermofilaceae archaeon
TTTCTCCACAATCTCGTGGGCGAGGCTCTTGTTCATCTCGAAGAATCCTTTACACGCAGCATCGAACATCTCAGACGATTTTCTACCTAGTATGGCGAGGAGCTCGCATATCTCTGCGCAGTCCTTTATCTGAGGGATCATTATGGCTACTCTCTTGGCGTGGTCTGCCACTCTCTCAACGCTCTTACTCACTATTCTGTAACCTAAAGCCTCTCTAAGGTCCCTAAGCCCTACCTCAGACGGTAAGTACAGGCCTACCGCCGCCGACTTAAGTTGCCTGACTATGAATAGATAGAACTTATCGACAGTGTCTTCGCGCTCTACTATCTCGCGAAGAATGTCCTCCTGGGGGTTCAGTAAGCACTCGACAGCGTCGTTCACCATAGAGCTTGTAATCTTCATCATCCGCCTAGTGGCGTCCTTAACTGAGAGCTCAGAAGGCTTGGCTAGGCACTGTACGACCATTGAGCGCGCGTCCTCCTCGATTATCTCAACGCCTATCAGTTTCTTAGAGAGAGCACGCTTTACCGCCGCTCTATGCTCGTAGGTCCCCTCTTCGAACTGTATCCTTATAACGTCATACCCTAGGAGGTATCTGGCTATGAACTCTCTTTCTACAGCCTTTGGGGTGATCTTACTGCTGACGACCATTGTCGTCTCGTAAGCTCGCTTTTCGTCCTTTTTCGGTAGGAGGCGCAGAGAATAGTCAGGCTGAATAACCATAGAGAGTTTGTCGCCTGGGCTTATTCCGACCTGCCTGCACCACTCCTTGGGCAGTGACACTATTAAAGTAGAACCTCCAGTAAGCACAACTTTCCTTTCAAAGACTCCTCGAGGCAAAATTAACTCCCACTGTCTATAGAGCACTAATGTGGTATATTAGTCTTCGTTATACTCCTTCCGAATATATAGCACTCGAGAGTGTTCTACCATTATAGAGTTTACGACAAGGTATTACAGCACTAAAGAGGCCTTTCACTTATACAGAAAGATGTTCAATTACTAAGGGTCAGGCGGTTCGGTAGACATCACGAGTCAGCCAGGCGAGAGGTCTTCATCCCCCTCTATAGCGGCACCTTAGGGGTATTTAGAAGTCCTCTTTCATAGCGGTCAGTAAAGGGGGAGGAGCGTCATCTTAGTCTCTACGGGGACAGCGAGTCATCATCCCTGTAGTAATTATTTATCCTGCGGGGAGATATGGGTGGCGGTGCCCTTTGACGGAGGTGCTAGTCGGGCTCCTGTTCGTAGCGCTGCCGGTCGTGCTAATGGCGGCTCTAAGATGGAGCGCGCTCAAGACGGGAATCGCGCTTTTAGCGCTCGCAGTGGCCTACTCCCTAGCGGTCTTGGGATTGGGCGCCTTAGGGCCAGCACTTGAGGGCCTAATTAAGGGTGCCAGGGTAGCGGCAATAGCGTTCTCCGCCTACATATTTTACCTTGCCTATAGGGAGGCGGGCTATGAACAGGAGCTTACGGCCAAAGTGCTTGGGGGTGGGGCTGAAAGAGCGGCACTCGCAGTATACCTGGGCGGCTTCTTAGAGGCTGTCTCCGGCTATGGAGTACCCGCTGCAGTAGTAGCACCGTTACTAGCGTCAGCGGGACTTAGCGAGACTAGAGCTCTAGTGGCTGCCTTACTAGGTCACTCGTGGGCCGTGCCATTTGCCTCGCTTGGTGTTCCTACACTGGCTCTCTCTCTGGTTACTGACGTAGGCCCTAAGGGGCTGTCGGTCACTACGGCAGCGCTGTTAGCCGCTCCCTTTGCGTTGCTAACTGCTCTCACGTCAAGGACTGTGGGGGCTAGCAGTAAGCATGCAATAGGGCTTGCCTGCCTCTCTCTAGCCCTAATGGTTACAGTCGCTAGCCTAGGTAGATTCTCCGCACTAGTGGCGGGTGCTGTGGGTCTTGTCTTGGTATTCGCTATGAGGGGGAGGCTACACCTGCTGAGACCGCTAGCTCCCTACATGGCGCTTGCAGCTCTACTAACACTGGTCTCACTGGCAGGGTTAAGGAGTCTGGAGGTTCAGGCTGCAACTGTCCTCCTGCTAGCTGTCCTACTCGTAGTTTCCAAGCGG
>CAZPLI010000130.1:2079-3105 GCA_964587325.1 uncultured Thermofilaceae archaeon
GTCACTAACCCCGGCCTTAAAGACAGCAGTCACGCTAGTAGTGCTTTCAACGGCTGCTATACTAGCATCGCGTAGCGGCATGCTGGGAGCTATTGCTCAGCAGTTGACGCTCCTAGGCGAGGCGTACACGTACCTCGTCCCGCTTGTAGGTTTTCTAGGGGCCTATGTGAGCGGGAGCTGTACGGCTTCGAATCTGTTATTCGGCGTCCTTCAGAGAGAATTCGCGGAAGTAGTGGGGGTTTCTAAGGAGCTAGTGCTGGCGTTTCACAATGCGGGAGGAAGTGTGGGAAGCGTCGTATCGCCGGCAAAAGTTGCCGTAGGTGCCTCTACGCTTAGGTCTGCTGATGAGAGTGCAGCTTTTAGAAAGGTTCTTCCGCTCGCGCTAGCCGTTGCGGTAGTTCTCTGTATAGAGGCTGTACTGCTCGCTACTCTGTAGCGCGAACCATTTTTAATTAGTCTCTCGTCTAGGCACTGGAGAGTCAGGAGAGGGGCAGTAGAGAATGACAACGTGGATAGTAGAGCTTGTGCCTTTCAAGCTAAGACAGGGGGTACTAATCCAGGGATTACCGGGTATGGGTTTTGCGGGCAAGATAGCAGTTGACTACATAATTCAGGAGCTAAAGCTCAAAAAAGTCGCTGAACTGTACTCTGAGCATCTCCTACTGCCGATGGGCAACGCAGGGCTGCTCGTCACAGATGACGGTTCGATGCGTCTACCTCACTACGAGTTTTATCTTTACGAAGCCCCTGAGAGGGACATCCTATTCTTGACGGGAGACGTCCAACCGGTGAGCTGGGGGCAATACGAGGTCGCACTAAAAGTTCTCGAGTATTTCAAGAAAAAAGGAGGCGTTGAAGTGGTAGCAGTATGCGGGACGATCGTCGGTCTCGAGGAAGGCAAGAGGGAAGTCTACTTTGTTGCCGATACTGAGGAGACCCGGGAGTATCTGTCAAAGCTCGGCTTTAAGCGCTACGAGGGGGGCACGATAACGGGCGCCTGCGGTCTAGTTCCGGGGCTAGCTAGGC
>CAZPLI010000131.1:0-3073 GCA_964587325.1 uncultured Thermofilaceae archaeon
TAACAGGAAGATCTATGTTCTCCGTGACCGGGCGATTCGGCATATACCGGCCGAAGGCAGGGTTAGCAGCCGCTAGGACTGATGCTCTAGCATTTAAAGTCGCGACTATACCAGCTTTTGCGATGCTTATTGTCTGCTGCTCCATTGCCTCGTGAATGCTAACCCTATCGCGTGGGTCCATCTTATCGAACTCGTCAATGCAGGCAACGCCACCGTCAGCTAAAACGAGAGCTCCTGCCTCGAGGTAGAAGTCTCCGGTCGATTTCTCTCTGACAACAGCGGCTGTTAAGCCTGCGGCTGTAGAGCCCTTACCAGTTGTGTAAATTCCGCGTGGTGCTATTGAGGCCACGTATCTCAGTAACTGGGACTTAGCTGTGCCGGGGTCGCCTATGAGCAGTACATGGATATCTCCTCGTACTCTCACACCGTCTGGGTAGACTTTAGGTACTCCTCCGAATAGCAGTGCCGCTATTGCGCGTTTGACGTGTTTATAGCCGTAAATTGAGGGCGCTATAGACTCTGCAAGAAGGTCGTGAATGTCTGGTCTCCGGGCTAACTCTAGTATTTTCTTCTCGTCCTCCGGTGTTATCTCTACCTCTAAGTTCTCCTTCGTCGAGACTTCTACGAAATTAGCCGACATTATAGCGCGAAACAGCGGGGGGCCTTCTCTACGCGACAGTCTATCTTCAACGACTTCTAAGATGCCTGTGACAACAGCCCTATCGCCAGGCCTCACTGTGTCGACTAGATCCTCTGTCAGTATAACCTCGACCGAGCGGGGTAGCTGACCTGGGGGCAGTTCTTCAGGTTTCTCTTGTAGCACGAACTTCTGCCAGTCTATAAACTCGGACTCTTCGAGTAGGAGCTCAAAGTCAGATTTCTTCTTGCCTTCAGAGAGACAGTGAGGACACTGAGCCGGTTTCTCGAGTTTCTTTCCGGTTTGAGGTACGCTTATCTTTTCTCCGCACTCCTTGCACCTGAACGTTGCCGTTACGAGCTTCTGCTTGACGGGTGTAATCCTAGTAACTATTCCTTCCAAAGCTACGAGCTTATTGAGGTGTACTGCCCTTATGCCTCTTAGCGGTACGTGTAGGGTTTCAGGTAAGCCCCTTATTCTCGCATAAACTCTTTTAACGCTAGCAGCGTAGTCAGGATTCTCGACCTTCAGTACTTCCTTCACAGCTTCGGAAGCAGCCTCTAGGACCTCACGTGGCCTCTCTACTAGTAGATTAGCGAGGTCCTCATCGAATACCAGCAGGTCGTTGAAGTCCACTATCACTGAGATCCTCCTGTCAAGCGCCATTCGCGCTATTTCGCGCCTATACTTGTACTCACCGGGTTTCTCTTCATAGGCCTTGAAGAACTCTACAAATCTTTCAGCAATGTTAAGTGCGCGCGTATCGATAGTCACGATATCCATTAGATACCACCCCGCTCTAACTTTGCAAGCATACGCGTGAACCACTCGTCAATGAGGTGGCAGAGGGCGATGTAGAACATGCGCTCTTCATGGCTCATTTTGCTCATTAACTCTCTTTGTGGCTGAGGGCTTGCGAGGGCATATCGCACTATTTTCTTCATACGTATAGTTATTATGTCAACGAGTGTACTCTTCGCTCTTCTAAACACGACTTCTGTGTTGTAGTCATCTTTATCCCTTAGTGATGCCAGATAGAGGCGCGCTCTTACGTAAAAACCTTCATCAAGAGGTTGAAGTTCCTCCGTTCTCTCCTCTTTCCATCTTACCTTATTTAGATCCTGGAGACTGGGTAATTTAGAGTAATCAATTTCGGCTATCTTTTCTTTTAAGAGAGGTACAGCTACTTTGAGTGGCAGTTCTAGGCTGAGTCCGCTTCTGAGCCTTAATTCTAATGCACCATAGCGTATACTCTTGATTCTGTCACTTCTTACTCTCAATGGTATTTCTAAGTCAGCTAGTACTGTCGTGTCCTCTAGGTCTACTACTACCATGAGTAGACCCTAGACTTCCTACTCGTGAGAGCATTTAGAAGACTCGGAGAGAGTACACCGAAAATAAAAATGGAGGATAACTGTAATACGCCAGTATTCTCTTAGTGTCACCTAGTAGAGATCTTTCGAGCTTCTCTCTCGGTTTCTCTTAGCATTAGGATGTCGCCGACTCTTACAGGGCCCTTAACGTTCCGCGTGAGGATCCTGCCTTTGTCTCTCCCCGCTAGTATGCGTACTCTGACCTGGATCACCTCTCCGGTAACGCCTGTTCGTCCCACTATCTGTATCACTTCGGCCGGGGTCGCGTCGCTCCACTTATCAGCCACACTCCCACCTGTGCTCGCGCTTCGCACCAGCTACTTATTAGCTTTATCAGCCCTTTATACCCGCTTTTACTTTGATTTCCTCAACTTCCTTTATGATTTCCTGAACGAGCTCTGCAGCCTCACCGGGCTCAATTATGCACGCAGAGGCTGCTGCAACTTCTAAGCCAGCAGCCTCGCCGAGCCTCTTCTTAGAGGGCACGTAAACGTAGGGTATCTTCTTCTCTTCACACAGCAGTGGTAGGTGTGCAACTATCTCCGGTGGGTCAACGTCTTCAGCTATTAGCACGAGTTTTGCCAGCCCTCTCTCAACAGCCTTAGTAGTCTCGTTGGTTCCCTTCTTTATCCTACCGCCGGTCTCACGGGCCTTGGCTAGGGCTAGGTAAGCTTTCTCTGCGAGCTCTTCGGGCACTACGAACCTTACATAGAAGGGCTTGCTTCCCGACACGTCACTCACCTCCTGTCATCGATCATCCAGCGCACGCTCTACTAGGTTTTTCTTAAGCTTTTCCCTCTTCTCGTTGATGAGCGATTTTCTCACGTGGGAGAGAGAAATGCCTAAAAACCCTAAGTGCGCCAAGGATGTGGGGCCGTCGTCTAGCTTGGACTAGGATGCCAGCCTGGGGCGCTGGTGATCCCGGGTTCAAATCCCGGCGGCCCCACCAAATCTTTCGATTTATTCGGTTCTTTATGGCTTTACATTGATTTAATGAGGAATGTCGCTATATTGTGTAGGGGGGAGAAGGGATCAGGGCGGGGGGTTGGGGCTTGCTCGGCCC
>CAZPLI010000132.1:0-3051 GCA_964587325.1 uncultured Thermofilaceae archaeon
GAGAGAGCCACGTTGGCAGGAGGGAGGCTACTGGAACTCCCTCTATCTTGAACTCCCTAGTTACCTCACTCACCCTTAAGTAGGCCCTGTATATCACGTCGTAGGAATTGAAGAAAACCCAGGAGTAAGATAGGGCGTAGAATAGTGCGTACACCTCCTGCTTAGTCAGGTCTGCGCCCAGGTACCTGCTGACATACGTGAAGAGTAGCACTATAGTATAGGTGCCTATTATCCCCAGCGCCCCACCAGCTAACGATATGTAGACGTTGGAGGGAACGAAGAGCAGTACGAGGAGCACGAGGAACAGTAGCAGCCTCTTCGTAATTCCCGAGGTTATTTGCTCACTCAAGCTCCCACCTTCATGCAAGCGCTAAGGCGGTCTTCACTGGAGTGAAGACCGAGTAGTGTAATAAACTTTAGCATTACAGCTTCTCATAGCGGGAAAACGCCTGCTACTCAACTGCAACCACTCTCATCGCATTATTCAGTAAGATTAGGGGTGTGGGGAGCGGAGAAGGAGAATTGTTACTTTGAGACTCACTACTGATCGCTGACAAGCCCTTTCGACTTTAGCACCTCTATGATGCGTGGCACGACAACCTCTGCCTGTTCGCTAGCGTCCACATCGACAAGTATCCCCTTGCGCCTGTAGTACTCTATTATGGGCTTAAACTGCCTCCTGTACAACTCAAGCCTCCTCCTAATGACTTCTGGTCTATCATCTTCTCGCTGATACAGTTCCCCTCCACACCTGTCACACCTGCCCGGAACCCTGGGAGGCATGTACTTCACATGGTATATGGCCCCGCACTTCCTGCAGATCCTCCTCCCACTCAGCCTATCAATTATTACCTCGTCTGGCGCCACAAAATTGAGCACGAGATCTAGCTTAGTCATTCTATCGAGTTCCTCAGCCTGCCTTAGCGTCCTAGGGAAGCCGTCTAGTATGAAGCCCCGCTTACAGTCCTCCCTGCTAAGCCTATTCCTGACTAGCTCTATTATTATGTCATCTGGAACAAGCTCCCCCCTCTCAACGTACTCCCTCACTCGTGCTCCAAGCTCGCTTCCACGCTTAATCTCTTCTCTCAACATGTCTCCTGTTGATATATGGGGAATCCTGTATCTCTTCGAGATGGCGGTAGCGTAAGTACCCTTACCCACGCCAGGGGGGCCCATGAATACTAGCCGCATATATCCTCCCCCAAGGGAGCGCTCACCCGAGCCTTTAAATCTCTTTACAAGGGCCTTAAAAGGCGGCGATGATTATAGCTATGCCACCCCTTTAACACTAATCTTGTCATTACTAGCTCACATAGATGCTGGTTGACGTAGAGACCCTCTCTCAGGTGCCGAAATCCTAATCCGCCTTGGACATTTCAATCTGACAACTAGGCGCACGCCAAGGAAGAGAAGTTGGTTAAACTTCGTTAACATTTTAACTACACTTATTCCTGAATTCACAGAATTTGCAGAGCCAGCCAGGCTCCGCCTTAGGCCTTACTCCCTCTTTGAGGCACTTAGAGAGGGTGAGAGCCCTATCTAGCAACTCAGATATCCTTTCTTCATCCCTCACCACCTCAAAGGCTCTGACATCTCCATTCACCTTCGATACGTAGACCACGTAACCCTTCTCCTTACCCGTTAGCCAGAGGTAAAGCTGTAGCTGATCTACATGATGGTCTAGCGGGCTTAGCGGCACCCGCGACGCGGTCTTAAACTCCAGGACAGCATCCCCCAGGACCCTATCAACCCTGCCCCGTATCTTCACGCCTCTGTACTCCTTCTCCACACGCACCTCGCCCTCGCCTAGGGGGAATCTAGCGTTCATCAAGTAGTGTACGTCATCTCCCAGTACCAGTACGACGAGCTTCTTATCGCTAGGTAAGTAGCCATGCACTCTCTCGAGCCAGGATTTCAAAAGACATTGGACGAGCTCAGTTACTCTCACGACGTTAGGTGGCGCAATACCTGTCCCCCTCTCCTCCTCCCATGCAGACCTGAAAGCCCTGTACACAGCCTTCTCTACATCCGAGGATGTCACCACATTCAAGGTATTTCAACCACTTAGCTTAAAAAAGATGCGTAATATACACCGAAAGTCCTTTAACCACAGTCTTTGATGGGGTGCTGATGTGATGAGTTACTCCCGGCCTGAACGATGAGGACAGGGTAGGTTGCTGAAATTTCTGTGATAACCTTTCATGGCATCCCCGGGACCTATTACAGTTTTACGTGTCCGGGTAGGAGGGTGCTCTATTCTGACTTTATCGATGAGGGAGGGAGAAGGGATTGTGAAAAGACTTTAAGAGCACTACGGTACTAGGCTGTCAGAGGAGGACTTTGATAAACTGCTCAAAGGGAGGGTTCTAGAAGCTGTCAAAACTCCAAAAGTAGGGATTGCCTGGTGGGAACAAAGCGTCAAACAGTTTGATTGCTTCATGAGGATGAACGATAGCATCACCGTAGCCTACTGCAGTCCTTACGTCTCTAAATCCGGTAATGAGCTGAGCTAGAACTCTTTGATCCGCCTTTAGTACTCCATCAGGAGAGGGAGCTTTTTCCTCGAGAACTTCTATTTCGGACTCCGAAATTCTTAAAGAGCAAACTCCAATATCAGTCTCTATAGCCAGGGTCTTTTTCTGGCTGGCAATACCAGATTTCCTAATTCTAGCTAACAATTCATCGGCTAGAGCCCGGAATAGAGACACTTGATCCACCACTTTGAGCATAGCGCCTGAGCGCGACTTTGAGAGATGGGCGCCTAGTTCGATGAGGAGCCACGTCATGGGATGATCCTCCGGTAATAAGGCTCTTATCGAGCCTATGCGGCGCTCAACGCACAGCTTGAGAAGTCTCCTTAACAAATAAACATAAGCGCCTTCAAATCCTCTCAGGGAGCATGCCTCTAAGATGGAGCATGTGTGCTCATCAAGTTTGCTACGAATATATGCTACAACAGAATCATCTCTAAGGGCTACTAAGAAGCCCTCGGGAGTCTCAAAGCCGAGCTCGAAGGATCCTTTTAAGCGCAGACGCCAGTACTCTAAGGTT
>CAZPLI010000133.1:0-3041 GCA_964587325.1 uncultured Thermofilaceae archaeon
CGGTACACACGCCTAGACCGGTAGTTGCCAGGCCCCCCGCCGCGCAGCAGCCCACATCTCCTCCGCCTGCTAGGCCAGCTGTAGCTCCTCCCCCGTCGGCTCCGAGGCAGGTGGAGCTCCGACCTCCACCCTCCCCTCGACCCACCGCCCCTCCCAAGCCGGTCGCGCCGAAGCCCGCAGCACCGACAACCGTGCCCACTGCTCCAGGCGCTCCAAGCGAGACGGAGAAGAAAAGGTGTCCGTACTGCGGCAGGGTTCTGCCTTTCGGAGAACTACACACCGTTTGCCCGTATTGCGGACGCAGGTTGAAGTAAGCTAGCGAGCACTAGGGCTCCTGCTTGCTAGTGCATATGCTGTAAGAGCTAGCAGGAGCAGGACTAGTGGGGGGAGCAGGGAACTCAACGCTTGAGGTCTTCTCACAACTTTTAGCGATACAATCAATCTTACCCGGACACCACGCGACGGTGGGATGACAGCAAGGAGGTTGTTTATGTTCGACTGCGGACTGAACCCCACGAACTTGGCCACTACCACCACTCTATCGCTTCTGTTCACTATCGCGCGGTCTACAGCGCTGAGGGGGTCGTCTGGCCTGGTCAGAGGGAGGGCTGTATCAATGGGGAACTCGGCATTACCGGCTACGCACATTGAAAATATGTGTGGAAGAGCTCTAACATACCTCAGCTCGACGCCGTCCTCACGCAAAACCAAGGGCTCCCCTTTATCAACGTAGTAGTAGGACAGCAGAAGGTAAGACCCTATTCCGCGTCGCCGCAGTAGCGCCGTCACTACGACGGCCCTCTCTCCACATGCTCCACGCTCCCTAGAAACTGCCGCATCCGGGCTTGCGACACCACCTTCGCCCGAGAACTCGTACTCAATGTTTTGCGCTACCCATCTGATAACTTCCAGCACATAGTTTCTAGGGTTTCCTTTCGATAATGTCCAGAGGTCACTCGCTATGTTGTCCAGCCTCTCAGATGCCCAAAAGCCCTCGGTAATGGTCAACTCAGCAGGGACCCCTTCCATGCCTACACTGCGAGGTAGTCTCTTCTGTCGCCTCGACCAAGGGGCGTATACCAGTACGTATTGCACGAGCTCTACCGTGGCATTAGCAGAAGGCTTCAGCCTAAGCTTTTCACGCGACACAAGCAAGGCGTTTCCCTCTTCATCGCTCACGATCTCGAAGTTCGATGTGCTGTCGGCTCCGTTCACGTAGACCTTGTAGCCCAGCAACTCTTGCCAGCCGTCTATCTCCGGCACGAGGATCAGTCTGATGGCGTCGCTATCAAGGGGCACTTCCACTTCCTGGCCTGTCTCATTGACGAAGGTGTACGATACCTTGTACTCGTATACTGTGCCGCTGACTGGCACAGCATATGCGAGAGAAGCGCAGAGCACAAGCGCCAGCGAGACCGCAAACATCCGCATGGCACTCCCTTTCGGGGCATATGCAGTTGAGGATAAATAAACCCTCCAGCTCTTGTGTCTCGTGCTAAGAGCCAAGACCCTCCTAGTGTACTCGAGGACAGATCCCGCAAGCTCTAACATTGCCAGCCACGTACTTGAGCTACTAGGTAAGACCGAGGAGCTTACGGTAAGAGGATACCGCGTAGTCTACAGCGATGAGTTGAACCTAGTCCTTCTAGAACTGGAGGGCGAACTCATATACGCTGACTATGTTGAGGATCTCGTCGAGGCCGAGCTGGCGATTTTTCTAAGCAGGCATGAGGCCGCCGCACGTCGTCCTTCCTTGACAGTCCACGTTCCAGGGAACTGGACAGAAGAGGCTAAACATGGGGGACGGCCCCAGAGCTTCTGTATAGCGCCAGCCTTCTCTATGCTTGTAGCCCTTAACGTACTATGGACCGAGAGAGCTGACTACGGTCTTGGAGACTGGCTGTGCAGCTATGAGGCTACGCACCACGGCCCGTACCTGGAAAAGCTCCCGGCGTTCTTCGTGGAGATAGGCAGCACCGAGACGGAATGGCGTAACGAGCGGGCAGGCGAGCTGGTAGCTGTTTCCGCTTTGGAGTCTGCTGGCAAACAAGGAGGCGAGGCATTCCTGGGGCTGGGGGGTCCTCACTATGCCCCCAAGCTTACCTCTTATGCCTTAGAGAGGAAAGCCCCTCTCGGTCACATAGCCCCGCGCTACGTCCTCGACAGTATAAGCTCTAGTGTATTGCTAAAGGCTGTTGACAGGACGCTTGAACCCGTGACTGGCGTAGTTGTTGACTGGAAAGGCACAAAAAAGCACCAAAGGGAAAACCTGCTGCCCTCCCTCGCCGAGAGAGGGGTCAGGATCATCAGAGCGTGAAGAGTCGCCAGGCTTAGTGGGCCTAAATGGTTTTTTCTACACGGACTTTAGTTCCGTCCGGCCTGTAGACAAACGCAGCCTCTACGTACATCTTCCCGTTTCCTCTTTGTACAGCCCCGGCTACTCCGAGAGCCCCGGCAAGTTCTTCGAGAGAGCGGAAGGCCTCGAAGAGCTTACTCTTAGTCCATATCAGCTCATCAAGTAGCGCGTATAGGTCCCTCTTCACTTGGACCATTACTGTCTTAGCATCATCGGGCACGTCGCTCCTGCCTATGAGCTCATCAAGCTTCTCTAGGGCTTCTTTAAGTGCACTGTAGGACACGGCACCACCCACTTAGACGATGGAGCAGCGTAATGATTAGATCTAATGATGGGGCCAGATAAGAATGCCCGCGTATTACTTGCTTATTGCGTCCAAAAGCTTCCTCAGTCTCAGCCTGTCCAGGGCCAACGCCGCTTGGGCCCTTATCATCTTATAACTGGAGGCTTTGGACAGCAAACCCTTGCTGGTAAGCTTGGATATCTCGCGACCGAGCTCCTTAACAGATACCCCTAACCTCTTAGCGGCCTCGATGGGCGAGGGCGAGTAGGCCAAGGCCTCTAGGGTCCCCTCGTCTCCTTCCTCAGGCTCTCCGAGGCCGGCGAGGAGGATAGAAGCCAAGGCTTCCTCCACGAGACGAGAGATCAGGGAGCCGAGATCGTCCACCGATACAAAGCCCAAGTA
>CAZPLI010000134.1:0-3030 GCA_964587325.1 uncultured Thermofilaceae archaeon
ATTATCGAAGGATTATCCTCTCTCAACATGGACGATAATCGAGCGATAATCCTCCTCTTGGCGGTAGCCCTAGCGAGGCTAGAAGCCCTCGAGGAAGCAGTAAGGAGGCTCGCAGCCGCGAGACCAGTCAGCGAGCCGAGAAAGCCCGCTGAGCCCCTGCCCCCGGTTCGAGGAGTCGAGACGGACTCAGACCTCCCGTCTTTTGCCCGAGGTAACCCTTGGATAAGAGTACTGAGCGAGGCGGGGAGACATGGAGGTGAGAGTCCTTAGCGAGTCCTGGCTGCCGCCTAGGCTGAGGTTCCGCGAGGAGAAGGTGGGCGCCCTTGCGTCGGCTCTGCGCGAGCACAGCGTAGTCGCGGTAGTGGGGCCCAGTGGTGTGGGTAAGTCTACGCTTGTCAGGCTCGCACTGCCCAGAGCCGTTATTGTGGACTGCTCTGTGAAGCGCTCTTACTCGAGTATCGTGAGGGAGGTCGCAAGGCAGCTGAACATTCGCGCTAGAACTCTTGCCACTGCTGTCGAGGAACTCTTAGAGCTGGAGGGGGCTGTAGTGGTTCTCGACGACTACACCTTAGCGCGTAGGTCTAGGAGACTCGTAGAACTCGTAGAGTACTTGGGAAAAAGGAACGCTGTAGTCCTAGTAGGCCACCCCTCGATAAGAGGCGAGCTAGCAGGCCTAGCAGGCACAACAATAGACATGCCCCCATACTCAGCTGAGGAGCTCTACGGGATACTTGAAGACCGCGTAGTGGCGGGCCAGCTACCAGTAAGCGAGGAAGCACTCTGGGAAATAGCCAGCAGACTGGGACTACCCAAGGGACCGGGAAGCGCCAGACTAGCAATAACCCTACTAAGACTAGCCCTAAAACTCGCCCTAGAATCCGGAGACGTAGAAGTCTTGCCGAGACACGTGGGTCTTGTATCACTCTTCTCCCAGCACTAGAAGTCCGTGAAGGTTTGCCAGCTTTCTAAGCGTCTCGATACTTAGCCCTCTATGCTCTAGCTCGTACTTCAGCAGTGGGTTCCTCCCTTTCAGAACTCTTCGCGGCACGTAGATGTCACCTATTTTCACGTGCGTCTCTTTAAGAACCGCGTCAACGATTCTGGCAGCCTCCCTGATTTCGTCAACTGAGGGCATCCAACGGAGCCCTCTCTTTAGGTCGTTCCAGTAGCGGCATTTTAGCTTAACCTTGAGAGAAAACTGAAAGTAAACTTTTCATTCCTTCTTCTCCTCCTTCTCGGGCCAGGCTATACGTGCCAAAGCCTTTGCTACTTCCATACCTCTCTCTGTTAGATAGAAAAAGCGCCAGTTACGCACCCTCTTTTCCTCTACGAGTCCCCATTCTTTTAGATCGGATACTAGAGCTTCCACATAGTAGCTGGAGATAACCTTACCCCGCCCTACGGCTCGGCGGAGATCCACCATTAGCGCCGCACGTGTTTTGTACAAGTACAATAGGATCACAATGTGTCCTCTCTTGAGTCTGTCAAGTAATGTCTCAGACTTGCTCATACGCAGCACGACTATTACTTGTTCCCAAAAGGTACTTTCCTCTTTTCCTCTAAATTATTACTCTAGGCAGAAACATATTCCGTGCCCGCGCTATACACGCGAGAAAAGCCATGTCGCTTGAGTACATTCCCTTAGAAAAGCTCGCAGTATCGAGGTGCAACGTTAGGCAGCGCGTAGACGAAGAGGCAGTCCGCAAGCTCATGCTCAACATCGTGCGGCACGGTCTCCTCAACCCTCTCACAGTGAGGCCTGAGGACGGCAAGTTCGGCATAGTCTGTGGCAGGCTGCGCTACGAGGCCATCAAGCGCATCAAGAAGGAATACCCAGAGGTCTTCAAGAAACTGTTCGGTAAGGGCGTTCCATGCATCGTGCGCGAGCTCGACGACAAAGAGGCTGCGTTGCTGAGTCTCAGCGAGAACCTGCGCCAGAACACTATGACGAAGGAGGAGATAGGTGCCGCGCTGGAGAGGCTACAGGAGGAGTTCGGCCTGAGCCGCGAAGACTTGTCGCGTGAACTACAGCTCCTAGTAGACGAGATACAGCAGGCGCTGAAGGTATGGAGGTCTGTGAAGACTGTCGGCGTGCGGCCAGCGGCTAAGCCCGGCCGCCCCCCGAAGACTGTCGAGAGACCAAAGAGAGTGAGCACGACTGCGGTCGGCGTGCTCAGTACTCTCGCTAGGAGACTAGAGCGCGAGGGGATCGTTAAGGACAGTGAGAAGCTCGCTAGGAAGCTGACTGAGCTCAGCGCCGGTATGAGCACGAAGGAGGTTCAACTGTTAGCGTCTAGGATAAGGTCTGACCCCAGAGTAGTCTTGAGCGAGAAGAAGCTCAAGAAGCTAGTAGAGGAGATTAAGTCGAGCGAGAAAGTAGAGAGAATAGTGCTACTTCGAGCTGATCTCGCAGAGAAAATCTCGCGAATAGCGAGGACTCAGAACAAGACGTTCGATGAGGTTCTTAACGAAGTCGTAGAAGAGGGGCTAAAACACATCAAAATGCCATATGTGGCACTATAGTGCCACATATGTCAACAATTGCCACTAATGGCAAATAGTGACACCTGTGGTCAATATCTACCACAATACCATGCTTCTACTTTTACTAGCGAGTTGTTGATTATGCGGAAAGTGTAGGCATAGCCTAGCGCCAGTCTACATGCTCCGTATTCCCTTGTCTTGTCTGTCTCTAGGCTGGTGACGCGGTACTTTCCTGGTAGGGTTATGCTGCCTGTTTCTAGGAACTCCTCGGCTGCCTGCTCGGCGTAGAGCCACGCGTGAAGGTTCCAGTTCTCCATGCTCGACACTGCTGTGGAGTAGGCGTACGCCAGCACTGCTAGCGCGGTGGCGAAGACGATTGAGACGGCTACTAGGTCGAGCCTCAAGGTCCAGCACCCCCGAGGGGTAGCAGAGGCGCAAGGCGGAAGGCTGCCACGTAGCCAGCGTACCCGGCTAGGCCTACTGGGAAGAGGTATAGCGGCGTGTAGAGCGGGTTTCCGTCTCGCGTCAGAGCGGCCGAGACTGCGT
>CAZPLI010000135.1:0-2958 GCA_964587325.1 uncultured Thermofilaceae archaeon
AAGACTTCCACTCGTTATACTCGTATTTCCACTTCAGGAGAAGCTTGACAGGCTTCGGGGGCTTAAACCTATACACCAAGCTATGCTTATCATTGTAAATTTCTAAAACGTAACAAGACGCTTCCTCCTCCGAGGACGCTAGGTCTGGGTAAAATCTCCCTAGAAAATCTACCCGAATAACGTACTCACCGTTGTTGTACTCGACTCGTGAATGAGTAATGACAACCATCGTATCCAAGCCTCAGCTACTTCAGGTAGCCTAGCCTCCTCAAATGCTCCCTTATCGCGTCTATCACGAAGCTTGTCACGTCGGTGTAGCCTAGGTCCAGCTCCCGTATGGCTTCCTCTGCCTTCTCGGCAAGCTTTGCGGGTATCCTAACGCTACCGTACTTCCTCTCCTTCTTCGGCATGGCATCACCTCAGGACGCCTAGTTCTCTTAGCTTGCGCCTGACCGCATCCTCGACGAACTCGTTCCTGCTCCTGTAGCCGTACTCCGGGTGCTCCTCTATAGCCCGATCTATCAGCTTGAGCATGGCCATCGGCACGGATATCCAGACCCACTTCCTCTCCTCTTTCGCCATGGTCTTACCCATACCTCATATATCACTCATAGGATATATAAAGTCGCCGGACCGGCGCCGGAGAGTACACTTCCCGGCGCCTGCGACAGGCTCATATATGAGATATATTTGAGACAAAGGTGGGATGAATGGGCGTGGGCATGGTACCTAGATCTCTCGACGGGCCAGCCCGTGCCAGTCGATGAAACTAGGACGACGAGCGTCAGCGACTCGAGGAAGAGCGACGGGACCTACGAGTACGACCTTGGCAGGTGGGCCGTCAAGCGCGACGTGGTGCAGGTTGGGGGCTATGGGGACTTCCCCTACACTGTCTCGCTGAACGGCCAGGCTAAGGAGTTCAGGGCTAGGGTCTCGGCGGTCAAGGCCGAGATGGAGGCCTGCTACTACGACTGGGGCGTGAACGCCACCGTATTCTTCCTTTGGTGCGACGACGGCTCCCCAGTACTAGGAAGGCGGTAACTCTCAGCGGCCCTAGAGTACGGAGACTTCAGAAAGGTTTCCACAGTCAGCATGGGCGACGGCCTAGCATTCATGGAGATAAGCTACTTGGAGATGCAACTGGACGCCATAGAGGCTACAATGACCCTGACCCCGCTGATCGAGAGGGGGGAGCCTGTGCCGCAGAGCCCGGCGACGGAGGTCAAGTACCAGGACATCGCTTTAGTCGTGTACGAGAACAGCGAGGCAAAGCTAAGGGTCAAGGTCATTAAGTGGGGCACTATGGAGCCCCTACCCAACGCAATAGTAATCGCGTGGGTCGAGGGCGCCGACAGAAGAGTGGAGGCGGTCACCTGTTGCGACGGTTTCGCCGTCGTAGATAAAACTCAGCTTCTTCAAGGTCTCTCAGAGTACGAGCTGTGGGCCATGGCCTACCCCTGCAGCACCTACAACGAGCTGCTGAACCCGCTGAGGTACGCGAAGATACTTGTGGACAAGCGACCGCCTTAGCATCCGTCTATACTAGGTTTTCTTTGACAAACTTGGAAATTGTTCTTAGTGTGCGTTCTACTTCAGCGAATACTCGGTCGAAGCCGGGTAGCTCCCTCAGCTGGTTTTTAAGGGATGGAGCCCACGCTCCCCGGAATGATTCTCTCCTCTCGAGGAACAGCTCTATCCTGAGCTCCACGCCTCTGTGCTCGAACTTCCTCTTAATGACTGGCACGGTCTCTTCTAGCTCCACCATCCCGGAGAGGTACCACACGTCGTAGAGGTCTCTCGGCCTGGTCCTCTCGAAGAGGGAGCGGACCTTCTCAGGGTCCCGCCCACGTAGGCGTTGGCAGACCTACGTGGACTTTCATTCCCCGTGGCTTCGCCCCCGCGCCTGCTGCGGGAGCCAGTCATCGAGTCCTGACTCCCCTCGCCGACGCGGGGCCACATCTCGGGTTCATCTCCTCAACCCTCATCGGAATCGCGCTCGCTTACCTGTGCTTGTAAAGTATTTATAAAGGTTTTCCTAGGTATTTACTAGGTGATGGTATGAAGATCGCTGAGACTAGGGTGTCTCCGAAGTACACTACAACTGTGCCTTCCGCCGTCAGGAAGGCTCTGGAGCTGGAAGCGGGGGATGTTATAGAATGGCACGTAGAGGACGGGAAGATAGTAGTAAGGAAAAAGTCACGATAAAGGGCAGGCTGGTAGTCGAGGATAGGTTCGCGCTGGCTAAGCTCCTCTATACCATGCGGCTCTTCAGGGACTCTGTCGAGATGGCCTACAGGCTCATGAAAAAGGAAGGATTAAGCCCTCAGGAGGCTACTAAAGGGGTTACTAGATTCATATCCAACGCGCACTACGCCTACTCCGCCGTGAAGAGGGCTACGGCATACCTAGGGCAGGAGAAGCTAAACCTAAAAAAGCCCCAGCTTTACAGCGTCGGCAAGGCCTGCGAGAAGGGCAACAGGAATATCAGGCTGGCGGCCACGGACAGGGTCCTCATTAAAATACCGCACGCCGACGGGAGGCACGAGTGGGTTGGATTCAAGGTGAGATTCGGTAAGAACTGCATTCCGATAGTTGAGGAACTTGTAGCCGATAAGGGCGTCCCATACTCAGCTAGTATTGTTCTTACCGACGGTGGAAAGTACTACCTGCACCTTCACATCTCGCTGGAACTCTACGCTAAGCACACCTCTAGGGTTAAAGTTAATTCGAACGCCTATCTGCTCGCTGGTTTTGACATTAACCCTGACAGGATATGCATGGTGATTGTGGATCCTAGCGGGAGGATAAGGGACGTTAGAACGAGGCGCTTCCCGGAGGTAGTTCTGCCGGGGTTCCCCAGGGAAAAGGCAAGGGACTTGAGGTTGAAGGCTCTCTCGGAGCTGGTAGATTACGCTTGCCATCACAACGTGAGGTATTTTGTCTTTGAGAAGATTAAGG
>CAZPLI010000136.1:0-2948 GCA_964587325.1 uncultured Thermofilaceae archaeon
TCTTTGTAGGGATTTGGCTCTGAAGGTTTCGTAAACGCTGTCGTCAAGATAGCACTACTCGGCAACGACTCACAGTACCTAGACTTCGTCTCGAAGCTCTTAGGCGCGGCGAGGACGGCAGGCACCGGCTAGCAGGAGCTAAAGTAGGCGTAGCACTCCTACACAGAAAAACAGTACCAAGACACAGAAAAAGAAACACTATAAGCCACACCAACAAAACAAAAACCATAAACCAGCTAGCCAAGCACCACCCCTAGGAGTCCCTCTGAGGATAGTGACTAAACCGAGCTCGCCAAGGCTGTGGCCTGGACAGACGGCCGAGGGAGAACTTTACGAGCTTGTAGACTCCATACTCTACCTCAGGTTCGAGAGATGGCTACCCGAGGAGAAGATCGCAGAGGAACTCGGTGTGGACATTAGCATAGTGAGGCGTGTGCCGGAGAGGGTCAAGAAGTCTCAGCACAAGAGGCTAATGCCTGAGGTCTTCCACATAGACCACTGAGACTTAGGCTCGGACTGGAGGTACCCACGCCAGTGGTTCTAGTGAATAGTGAGACAGGAGCCTTAGAGCCCTAGCTCTCTGGCAAGGGTGTCTACGTATTTCCCGAGCTCGCCCCTCTCTAGACTTTCCTCAAACTTCCAGTACAGCTCGGCGTACTTCTCAATAGGTATCTTCACTTCTCTCAGTTCGGAGTAAGCTTCTAGCTCTCTGACCTGCTCCTCAAAAGTCTCTATTAGTACCCAACTGTAACCCTGCTCCCTAAGCCACGTGGATGTCTTCCTCTCGATGAATCTGGCCAGTATCTCTGCCAGGACTATCTTCTTCTCCACCGGAAGATCTATGCCTTCTAGGAACTTCTCTGCGTAGGCATGTGCAGCCTCGTGTATGGCTACGTGGGGTATGCTTTCCAGGAAAGGCTTGACGTACTTCTCGATCTTCTCCGCACTTACTTCTCCGAGCAGACCGGACATGAAGGCAAGAGCCTTAGGGAATACCTCTTTAGTCCTCTTGAGACATTCGTCTAAAATCTCCTCTAGGCGTAAAGACAAAACAGTCACCGTGTTTAAGACGCACCAGCACCTATAAACGCCTCTAAGCCTCCCACTTGTCACACGCAGTACTCGTAGTCGAAGCAAATCCTCCATGAATTTATGACGCTACATATGAAACCGGTTGTAAGCAGCCTGTTTGCAACTCTCTGCTAGTCAGCTCGTAACGCGTGTAATGATATCGTGTAGGGCCGCACTGCCGAAGATAGATAGGAAACTATTATTAACATGCGAGAAGTAACTAAGTAAAGAGAGGTGGAGGTGTAGGAACTGACCTTCACGTATACTGCTCTCGGTCTGGCGGACCGCTTCCAAGAGTACTATAACCTGTTTCTCAACAAGCTCGCCGCAAGCGGAGTGGGAGTCGTCAGTAAGTCATACACCCCTAGGGAGGCTACGATTAAGGTCAAGACTACCGAGGAGGAGGCTGAGATTCGCCTCGCCCCGAGAGGCGCGGACATAGAGGTCAAGTTCAGTGTTAAGAAGCTGGCTGAGAAGAGAGCTCTAGAGAAGCTCGAGACCGGCATAAACGTTCTACAAAGAGTGCTAAGTGGTGACATTCTCGGTGCTACCTTAGAGGCCGCAGAAGAGAGCATAGAGTCCGCCCTCTCCGGCCTTAGCGGGCACTTAGCCTCAGTCATAGCGAATGCGGCAAAGGACACTGCTGAGGAACTGAGAAGTAAAGTGGCCACTGTGAGCCGAGAGGAAGAAGAGGCCAGGGAGCTCCTCGAGGAGGTTAAAGGGCGCCTGATAACGCTGAGAGAGGAAGCCAAGATCGCGAAGGAGGAAGGTAAGGACGTGAGCGGTATCGAGAGAAGGTGTGACAGCGTCGAGAGGCTCATGAGAGAGGCTGAGGTCAGCCTGAAAGAAGGCGACTACATTACCGCTAAGGCCAAGCTTGAAGCCGCTAGGAGACTCCTAGAGAGAGCCGAGAGCCTGCTCTCAGAAGCCTTCTAAACTTCAAATACCATTTCGTGTTTATTCCTTATTCTCACTAGTGCTAGCAGAGAACACTAGCCGTCATAACAAGAGCCTACCAAAGCCCAGTGCGCACTACTTTTTGCGTCAGAATAGAGTAACCTATACGGGCTTCTCTCAAGTATATTTTTCACTCTAATTTCACCAGTTTATCCCCCCTACGCACATATATTAAGCCTAAGACTTCACAGTCAGGCTGCATCCCTACTACTGAGAGAATCGTCAGTACCGAAAACATCGGTGAGACTGTAGTACATCCTGTATGCTTTATAATCCTTATTAACTTGTTCTATCGAACGTCACTTAAATAAAGGAGAATACCTGATTTCTATCGCTGAGTATGCTTGCAGTAGGTTCGTTCGTTTACGGTAACAGGAGAGGAATTTCCCCCATAATCGCAGTACTGCTTCTCATGGTAATCGCTGTAGCTGCGGCTATTGTCTTCTACTTGTGGACAATGAGATATATGGGAGAGGTTACTAGGGAGAGCGATTCTACCGCGCTAGGAACTATGGCCAAGGTTGAGGGAGTAAAAGTCGAGGGTTCAACACTTATAGTCTTTGTTAGGAATACAGGAGATACGAAGATTAGAGTTGACAAGCTGTTTATCGAGAAAAACGGAATTGTGATATACGCTCTCGACGTGGAGGGAGGCCCCGTAGAGATCGAGCCTAAACATCTCGTGGAAGTAAGAGCCACTTTACCCGGCGAGCTAGAAACCGGGAGATACGCTGTGAGAGTAGGTACTGAGAGCGGCGTTTCCACGGCATCCCAGTTCTATTACCGTTACAGTGGTACAGGTGGCGGCGCACCGCAGAACTGGCTCCAGGGCTGGAGCTACAGAAGGAAGATAACGATAACCGAGCAGAGCGGAAACACTCTTACCAACTACCAGGTCAGAATCGAGCTAACACCCGCTA
>CAZPLI010000137.1:0-2050 GCA_964587325.1 uncultured Thermofilaceae archaeon
GCTGCGTCTGCTGCCTTCGTAATGGCGAGGGGGCTCACAGCTATCTTCTCCGGCTGGCTATATGACAGGGCCGAGCGGGCCCGTAGACTTCCCGCCTTCTCCTTCGTCGCGTTCTCGGTAATCACGCTACTCTTCGCCCTTGCTGATAGCCCATGGAAGGTTGCAGCCCTGAAGGCTGCACAGGGTGTCCTGTCAGGCCTCTCGTGGCCTCTAGTCCAAGTCGCACTAGCTCTCTCTGTGCCGGAGAAGGTCAGAGGGAGAGTCCTGTCAGTCTACTTCGCCCTGGGCTCAGCTGCCGGGCTCCTCGCGAACTTAGTCTATGCGTCTATTGCCCAGTGGCCCGTGGAGAGCCAGCTCGCTATTCCTGCGGCCCTCTATCTCTGCACAGCCTTAGCCTACTCCTTGTCCCGTGCCGCGCCTAGGGAGATTCGCAGACAGAAGGCGAGAGCCGCTCCACAGGCTGTAGTCATTGGAGCAGCATTCGCTGTTAGCGTGCTGTGCTCCTTCGCAGTCGGCGAGGTCTCCTACGCCCTTCTGTCGTCGATACTGTCTACCGGACGCGGGGAGACCGCACTCTTAGTCGCGGCGGTGACTGCGGGGGTATGGCAGCGAGCTATCTCCTGAACTGGGCGGCTGACGTAGGGTTTGAGGCTCAAGCGCTCGCTGTCGCCGTGGCGGCCGCTGCTGCGGCTCCGGCTACTCTGTGGGCAGGTGGCGTCTGGGTCTTTGCGGGTTATGTCTTAGCGGTGGCGTCGCAGATGTCGTTTAAGCCTCTCTCGCGCAGGTACTTAGCCTCGAAGTCTGGGGCTCCCGGTCTTGCAGTCGGCGCTGTTAACGCTACCTCTAACGTTGGGACGTGTGTGGGGCAGCTAATAATAGCGCTTGTGTCTGTGTAGCGTTACTACCAAAGGTATTACTGTACGGTCGCCTGCTGGGCTTCCCAGAGCCTTGCGTAGAGGCCGCCCTTGGACAGCAGTTCGGTATGTGTGCCTTCCTCAACTACCTTTCCATCCTTCATTACGTACACTCTATCGGCGTAGGCGAGAGGGGCTAGCCGGTGAGCTATCACTATCAGGGTCATGCCGCGCCGCCTCGCGGCCTCGTAGAGGGCTCCATGTACTCTTAGCTCGGTCTCAGGGTCTACGCTACTTGTAGCCTCGTCGAGTACTAGGACCCGAGGCTCGGCCAGTAGCGCTCTTACGAGCGAGACTAGCTGTCTCTGGCCTTTAGAGAGGTTACGTCCCTCCTCTAGGACCTCGGTGTCTAAGCCCTGGGGTAGCGAGGCAAAAACTTCCTCTAGTCCCAGCTCGCGGAGGAGACGCTCTATATCCTCTCGGGAGACGTCGGGCCTGGCCATTCTTAAGTTATCGAGAACTGTGCCCGAAAAAACGATGGGCTCCTGCGGGACGTAGGCGACTATGCGCCTTAGGCTCGCCAACCTGTACTCTCTCACGTCGTGCCCTCCCAGTCTCACGGCTCCTTCCCAAGGGTCGTAGAACCTCACTAAGAGCTTAGCCAGCGTACTCTTTCCGCTTCCCGTGGGCCCGACTATACCCGTGACTCTGCCCGGCTCGGCCCTGAGCGAGACGTTCCTGAGCACAGGGCTTCCGGGCTCATAGCCGAAGGTCACAGAGTCAAATTCCACGTCCCAACTAGACGGCTCTAAGGCGCCACCTTCGTCCTCGCGCGGCGCCGCCAGTACGCCGGTGACTCTCTCGGCTGCGGCTAGAGCTGACTGAAGGTTGTTGAAGAACATTGCTAGGGTCTCTAAGGGCCTGAAGAACGATTCTAGGTAGCCGTAGAAGGCCACGAGAGCACCTACTGTGACAGCGCCCTCGGACACTAGGATACCGCCAGCATAAAGTATGACGGCGATCCCCACCGCCCTTATCAGGCCCATAACGGGGCGCACTGAGGCCACGCTTTTCGTCGCCTCGACGCTAGCCTCCGCGTACTCGGTGCTCACTTTCCTGAACTCTGCCTCATTGAGGCTCCTCCTAGAGTAGAAGCTCCTCACAACCGACGCGCCCGAGACCTCCTGCTCGACCTT
>CAZPLI010000137.1:2060-2939 GCA_964587325.1 uncultured Thermofilaceae archaeon
TAACGGTAGCTATGGCCTTTCTCACAGCTCTATAGGCCCTTCTAGCCTTAGACGCGAAATAGTAGTTGACCGCGAAGACTATCGGCAGTAGCGGCACTAGGGCTAGTGTGAGAGTGAGGCTTATAGTTACCATCACTACGAACGAGGCCACAAGGGCTACAGAGTCCGCGATCACGTCTACGAGTCCGCTAGTGAAAATGTTGCCTATAGTGTCAACGTCGTTCATCACCTTGGAGACCGTCCTACCGGTCTCCTCGCTCCTTAACTCGCTGATCTTCAATCTCAGCAGCGCCCACATCAGCTTCTCTCTAACATCCCTCACGAAGCCCTGACCTAGGAGTGCCATCGTGTAGACTCTCGTGTAGCCGATAGCCCACTGAGCTCCTATCAGGGCTAGGAAGGCAAGCGAGTAGAAGGCAAGGTCGCCGAGCAGTCCTGCTACTGCCGCGTCGACGAGCATCCCCATTAGCAGGGGGGTCACGACTCCTAGAGCAATCCTACTGGCAGTCGCTGCTGAGAATATCGCTATCAAGCGCGCATAGGGCCTTAGGAGCGGCGCTAAGCGCTTAACTATCTCCTTGGTCGGAAGAGTGGGCTTACTTTCCTCGTCCGTGGGCTGGAAGTGAGGAGCCATTTTTTCACCTCCTTTGCTCTACCTCCCTGACGACCTTGCCGTCGCGGATGACAACGACTCTGTCTGCGAGGGCCATCACTGAGGGGCGCTGGGTGACGACCACTATGGTCTTTCCTTTCAGGTGCTTGGTGAGCGCGTCCAATATCGCGCGCTCGGTTTCCGCGTCCACCTCGGACGTGGTGTCGTCGAGGAACACTATCTTCGGGTCTGCCAGCAGTGCTCTCGCTAGTGCTAGCCTCTGCCTC
>CAZPLI010000138.1:0-1809 GCA_964587325.1 uncultured Thermofilaceae archaeon
CCCAGCCCCGGCCTGTTCAGAAAGGCAGTCCTCGCCTCAGAGAGCCTAGCGGTGAGCGCCGGTATTCGCGAAATCTTCGTCCAAACATGGAAGGAATACGAGGGAGCACTGACTTCCTCGAGGTACAGGGTGATAGGCGAGACAGCGTGGCTTAGCAGAGACTTGAGGAAAAGGTAGGCGCAAGCCTTGGCGAGGGTATACTCGGGATCCTCGCTCTCCGTGAAGGAAGGAGCGACCACGCACGGGCTCCAAAACTTTGAAAGGTGCTAAGGTCGCCGCGCTAGCTGATGTATGCGTCAGAACCGATTGTTGCAGTTAAATGCATTACACAGTATTAAACACAAAAACTTATCTCCGATGCACGATGCTACTAACTGAATGGAACAGCGGGAGTTTGCAGAAAGCAGGAGAACGAGCGATAAGGCCTCTGTTGCGATACTGGTCTTAGTCGACCTAGTCTGCGCCACCTGTCTCCTCTGGTACGTTTACGACCTGGCACGCTCGTGCTACGCTGGGCTCAGCCTCTCAGCGCTACTGAGCGATGCGGGTAGCGCTGCGTTCCTAGCTGGCTGTGTACTAGTATTCACTAGCATCATAGTAGAGTGGACTCGCGGAGCGAAAATTAGGACAGCAGAATACATTGGCGGACTACTAGTGATCTCAAGTATTGCGCTCGAAATTGCGTGGCTATATGCTACGCACTCAGACCCGCTAGACCTAGTCATGTTCTGGGCGCCTCTCGTAGTAGCAACAGCACTATTTGCCTATGAAATTAGTGCGAGAAAACCTGCTGGAGAGCTACTGAGACGCCTTCTTAGCAAACATGTTGAGGGCTAAGAGGGAAGATACCTTGAGAAGATCTGCTGCAACGCCGAGGCAGCACCCTGTAAGCGTGGTGAAGGATGGGCAGAGCAGAGCATTACGCGAGGTGCTACGAGAGTGTTTCATAGTATCAAGACTCGTCTGGAGGAGACAAGTACTCGCTGTGGTCATCTGGCTTCTCCTCGCAGTCCTGAGCTACTACTTCGCCCACCTCGAGAAGGACTTCGTAGACTCCATTATAGCCTCAGCCACAACAGGCAGACCATTCGGCAACGTGCTGCACCTTGGCTGCCTGCTCCTAGTACTCTGGCTTACTAGCTACATCCTTAACTTCGTAGGCGAGTACGCGCTCCAGTCTCTTGGACCCCATACCCTGCGGGTGCTTGCTCAGCGCTTCATAGGAACACTTTACCGTCTAAAGCCGTCCGTAGTCCCGCGCAAGGGAGACTTTCTGGCTAGGTTCGTATCGGACCTCCCGACGCTGGCTGAGATACTGGGTGGTTTAGTCCCTGCCTTGTCTGTTCAGGTCCTGAGACTCTGCGTAGGCGCCTATACCTTGCTGAGCTTGAGCACGCAACTGGCGCTGCTGGCGTTTGCGCTAGTTCCCGTGTACTTCCTCGTATTCCGCCTCAGCACTAGGAAGGTCGTCGAGGCGTCAGAAGACGAGAGGAAAACTCTGTCGGGCGCCGTGGACTCAGTCAAGGAAGGCATAGACAGCGTCAAGTTCATCAGGAGGACCTTAGCTGTCCCTTACTTCGAGAAGAGAACATCGAGCACTCTGAACTCCTGGATCCGCAAGCAACTACGCCTAATTCTCTACAGAACGTTCTTCTATCAAACGTTCAGCAACATATACGGGTTCTTGAACATAGTTTTGCTGATAGCTGGCGGCTACCTAGCCTTCACCGGAGCCACGACTGTGGGCACCATAGTGGCTTTCATAGGCGTTGCCTACAACGTTTACGAGCCCATAGCCAACTTGGCGAG
>CAZPLI010000138.1:1819-2932 GCA_964587325.1 uncultured Thermofilaceae archaeon
GGTCTTATCGCTAGAGATCGAAGACGAGAGAGAAGGTGTGGATCTCGAAAAAGTTGAGTCTATAGAGTGTAGTGGTGTGGTCGTGCAGATCGATGGAAAGCGGATCTTAAACGGCGTAGACTTCTATGCGGAGAGAGGTAAGGTAATAGGCATTGTCGGCCCTACTGGGTCTGGAAAGACAACCTTCTTGCTTACGCTAATACGGTTTTACGAGCCTAGCGCTGGAGCAGTACTAGTTAATGGCAAGAACTATAAGGCTTACAGCATTGCCAGTCTGAGGAGAAAAATAGTGTACGTTCCCTCCAGGGACCTGGTGCTGAAGACCACTGTCTTGGAGAACCTATCGCTGGGCAGGAAGGTCAAGCCCGAGATGGCCTTGAAATCCCTCGAGATAGCCAAAGTGGACTTCGTGGAGGAGCTAGAACAACTGGTAGACCCTGAGAAGCTGTCCGATGGGCAAAGGCAGAGACTTGCCCTAGCCAGAGCCATCTTGGCAGAGCCAGACGTCCTGCTACTAGACGAGGCACTGGACGCAGTCGACGCAGCCACTGAGGACGAAATCCTACGCAGACTAAAGGCGGCAATGAGGGATAAGATAATCGTAGTGGTCTCGCACAGAACCTCAGCGCTACGCCATGCAGACATCATATACGTAATGAGTAAAGGCGCGGTAGTAGACGTGGGCAAGCACAGAGAGCTCTACGAGAGATGCCAGATATACCGCGAGATTGTCGACAGGCAAGTAGTCGCATGAAGAGACAGCATGGAAATCTAGGGGTACTGTGTAGACCTCTCGAAGTTGGTCTACGGGTTGAAGAATATCCATGGCTTCTTTGAGATAGTCTTGTAGCCTAGCGCCTTGTAGACGTGGATTGCTGAAATGTTGTCTTCAGCGACGTGGAGTAGCGCTTTGGCTCCGGACGTCAGCGCGTCTCTCGTTATAGCCGACGTGACGGTCTTCGCGTAGCCTCTGCCTCTGTAGTCGGGGTGTGTGTAGACGTTCCCTATGGGCCAGACTTCCGGCATGCGGAGGAAGGCACACGCTATGGATACTAGCTCCCCCTCCTCGAATAGCCCATAGTACCTGCGCTTTGCCAAGAGCTCTCTAGCCTT
>CAZPLI010000139.1:0-2924 GCA_964587325.1 uncultured Thermofilaceae archaeon
TCTCTGTACATGGGCAGAGGTCACACCTTATAAGCTTCGAACGCGCTTTCTTAGAGGTAGGTCTAGGTGGGCGGGGTGGGTGAGCGTAGCTGTCCCTTCCTTGAGAGAGAGCTATGTAGCGTGCTCCGCAACCCCTGCCCCTTCATAGACCTAGCACGGGAGCGCTTTGAGGAGTGTCCTTACTACCGGCTCGCCCGCGAAGACTCATGGGACTACAGCCCCGACCCCCTAGCCTTTTAAGCTCCGTAGCCAGTTCCCGCCCCTCAGGGCGGGGTAGGGGGCGGGTGAGTGAGCTGGGAAAGGCTGGTGGAGAAGGCCTGTGAGGACCGCGAGGTGGCTCTAGCGCTACTCGCGGAGCTTTCGGAGAAAGTGCGCCACCTGCAGAAGCTGATAGTCGGTGTGGTAGGCCTGTACCTGATAGGGCTCCTACATTCTCTAGGCCTTAATACCCTAGCCTCTCCTTCTTTTTCTCCTCCTCAGGAGAACCGCGCAAGAGACAGGGCTCGCGTTCAAGCTTTTAAATACACTTAGCACAGAGGCCCATTAAGTCATTATAAATACCTTGGCAAGCCGCCTGTCAAGGTCTTTTAAATACCTTGAACGCCCCCAAGTGTCGTTTACCTTAAAAAGTATACTTTAAAGTAGAGTCCTCGCAAGGACGCGGTAGACCTTGGTCTACTCTAGGACCTCGACTCTATCTAGGAGCTCAGCCACCCTCCTCAGGAGCTCGCGGGCCTCCTCGAGCTTCTCTCGCGCCTCGCTTGAGGGCGCGGCAGGCCTCGAACGCCCTCCTCTTGCTCAACCTGCTCTTAATCTCTGAGTAGTGGGGGAACAGGGGCAGCAGCGCGGCCAGCCTGGCCAAGTCCCCCTCCTTAGCTGCAGCCAGCCCGTACACCCTGACCCAGTCCCGGAGAAGTCGGAGAAGTCGACCACTACGACCAAGTCCCTACGCAACCGCTACTCCACCCTCTCGTAGACTAGGACCCTCTTCCCATTCCTCTCCTCCACGTAGACCTTTCCAGAGGCCTACGAGGAGAGTATACATAGGGCCTATGACTGTGCTCTTAGGGCCGCTTACGAGGCTGTCTCGAAGATTGCAGGGTATTGTAAGCGAAAGGTTACCTAGAGGATTCACTGAGAATAAGTCCTAGCATGCGCTGGGGGAACTATCGGGAGACGGACTAAGGTAGCCTTTAAGTCTCTCTCGGAGGATTGTGTCCTGATGGAGAGCTGGAGTGACTTTGTTCTCGGCTACATGCTGGGCAGGAGTTCTAAAGAAGCCCGTGCTCTGAAGATAAGCAATGAGACGCTTAGGCGCTTAGAGAGGCTGAGGAAGAAGCTAGGGTTGAGTAGCTACGAGGAGGTGATACTCTTCCTTCTCGACTACTACGAGGGCGCGAGTAGGTAAGAGCTTCTCGATACTTTTTCACTTACCTTACATAGGATACGAGGTTAGGCTGATTGACTGTAAGAGGGCAGGTCTACAGGTGTAGCGTCTGCGGGAACATAGTCGAAGTTTTGAGCGCTAGTGCTGGGCAACTGGTGTGTTGTGGGTAGCCTATGGAGCTATTAGAGGAGAAAACTGCAGGCGTAGGCAAGGAGAGGCATGCACCTGTCGTTGGGAAAACAGAGAGAGGCATTAGGGTTCGGATCGGTTCGATACTACACCATATGAAAGAGGGACACTATATTGTGTGGATTGAGGTTGCCGCTGACGGCGAGGTGCACAGGGAGTTCCTAAAGCCGAGAGACGAGCCGGAGGCCGAGTTCGAACTGAAAGCTAAGAGAGTAGAGGCCCGGGAGTACTGCAACCGGCACGGCCTATGGAAAGTCGTCGTCAATTTTTAGATTAAAACTCTCTCCCCAATTTTTCTCTAATATAACGCCGAGCTAGCACTGCTGAGCGTAGTTAGGTCCCTAACTCGCCCAGCGATGGGGACACGAAAATACCGGAGGAGTTCGGGGTTTCTTGCCGGAGAGGGACGTGCAGTGGGGGTCAAGGTCCTAGAGGTAAAGGGTGTGCTAGAGTGCGAGGTAGTTGCTAGGCTGAACAGGTTCGTGGTCCTAGTCTCGGTTGGGGGGCGCAGGTATAGGGCGTACATTAACAACACGGGTAGGCTGGAAGAGTACCTAGTTAGGGGCAGGAGAGCATACTGCCTTGAGAACCCTCCAGGTAGGAGGACGAGGTACAGGTTGTTCGCGGTTAGCGACGCGTGGTCAGCCGCCCTAATAGACACTCAAATGCAGATGAGAGCCTTTGAGAGGGCTGCGGCGATGGGGGCAATATCTTGGCTTCAGGGATGCAGAGTAGTTAGGAGGAACGTCAGGTTGGGCTCGTCCCTAATAGACTATTTGTTGAGCTGTCCTGAAGGGGATCTGTACCTAGAGACTAAGAGCGCGGTTCTAAGAGGCGAGAAGAGGTACGCTATGTACCCGGACTGTCCTACAGCTAGGGGCAGGAGACACATAAAGGAGTTGATAGAGCACGTGCCTAGAGGAGGCTTAGGAGGAGTGGTCTTCATAGCTGCTCTGCCAGAGGTGGACGCCTTCAAGCCCTACAGAGAGGGAGACCCTGAAATCCCCGTTCTCCTTCGCGAGGCTCTTAGAGTGGGAGTAATAGTCAAGGCTATAGCGATGCATTTTGAGCCCGCTGAGTCAGCTGTATACCTCGATGACCCAGACCTGAGAGTGGAACTGGACGATTCTGTGGCTTATCATGACGGCTAGGGTTCTCAGACAGCTGGTACTGAGGGTATACTCTCACTAGTAATCGCCTGTTAAATGTGGGGCCAATCAGCGACTTACAGTGGTGGTCGCCTGACTAGGAGCATGCATTTTGCACTTTTAAGTACGCGCGCCAGCTGGTGTAGTTTGGCTTCTTCGGGCTACCTGGGGTGCGAGGTAGGGGCTAGTCGAGTTTCTGG
>CAZPLI010000140.1:0-2858 GCA_964587325.1 uncultured Thermofilaceae archaeon
CCCATAGTGGTTCAACAGAAAATACGCTGAAATAAAAGCCATGTTTTGCCAATTCACTCAGTTACCAGCTCCCTAACGAGACTTTTCAATCTCTCGAAGTCTTCAAGCCTGGGCATGCCTCGGAACTCTAGTATTCCAGCGACCTTAAAGCCCGCTGCTCCTAGAACTTCAGCTATTTTTCTTCCGGCCACTCCACCCCAACCATACGACGAGATTACTAGAACAGTTTTTCTTCCTCCGATTTTCTTGCCTAGTAGTTCTAAGAAGTACTTTACTGACGGGAAAACATCGCCCTCGTAAGTCGGTGCTCCAACTATCAGCGCCTCGGCATCGATGGCATCTGATAATACGTCGCCTATAGGTGCTTGCTCTATGTCCGTAAACCTGTAGATCACAGGTTTGAAGCCCAATGCTCTCAGATGCTCTACGGCTACTAATACTGCCCTTTCCACAGAGCCATACATTGATGCATAAACTACCAATACTTTGCCTTTCTCTGCCTCTTTCCTAGCGAGCCTAACATAGAGGTCGATTATGAACTCGGGGTTCTTCCTAAAGACCATCCCGTGCGCAGGCGCTATGATTCTTGGCGAGATGCGGCTAGCTTTCAACTTATCTACAGCCTTCAACACAAAGCTCGAGTAGCGTCCTATCACGGTCGCTATGTACTTACGAACATACCTCACGTACTCCGCTACTCCTTCTCTTTCATCGTCAAACATCGAAGGGATAGAGAAACCACCAAACGCATCGCCCGAAAGGAGCACTCCTTCGTTTTCTAGGTAACTCATTATAGTCTCAGGCCAGTGCAGCCACGGGGTATGTACAAATTTAATCACCTTACCTGCCAGGCTTATCTTCTCGCCGTCTCTGATAGGCTTAAACCGTGGTCTTGCTCCATAGAAGGCTTCTAGCATTGTTCTAGTGAGAGGATGCCCCACGATAGTTACCTCGCTACCTATTTCCTCGAGAACCCTCGGTAGGGCGCTGCTGTGATCTTCCTCCATGTGGTGTACAACAATATATTTAACTTTAATAGGATCTACGACCTCTTCCAAAGTCTCGATGAAATCCTCGGCGTAGCTATGCTTCCAGGAGTCGAAGAGAATGGCGCCCTCTCCTGTTAGCAGCAAATAAGAGTTGTATGTAACCCCCTCAGGTATAGGCCAAATAGCCTCAAAGTACTTTGTTTTATTATCGTCTAATCTGAGTAGATATAGATTTTCGGCAAGTTCATACACTCTCTTTCTCACTCTTTTCACCATGTACTCTAAACCTGGCAGCTACATATCTACCTTATTATCCCATATTTGTGCGTAAGAAGCCTATGATTATGCCTCTTCTCTATTGGGAGTGGCCAAGAACTCCCAAATCCATCTATCGTTACCCCTTTCTCATTAGTGCAAGTGGTACACCTTGTAACGTATTTGCCGTTTTAGGCAATGAGTTCTCTTGCTAGTTTCTGACCGTTCTTGGTTAGTCTAAAGCCCATCATGGGTCGTCCCTCGCTGTATATAAGTACTGCTGTTATGAGATCGTCAGTTTGAAGTTCTCTTATCACTTTCCAGAATCTGCTCTTATCTAGTCCGCTCTCGCCCATGAGAGTCTTGTGATCAGCCTCCCCACCCATTATGGCAAGAGTCCTAAGTATTGCTTCCTTATCGGGGTTTAGCCTGTACGTGGCTGCTAGTCTGACTTTCTCTAGTTTCTCTTCTGCTCTGGCCTCTGCTATTGCTCTACTAGTAATTGTGGGGGTAGCAGTAACTGTGGGCGGCGGGGTTACGTACGCAGGCACAGACTTGTGAGCGGTCGTACCTACTACCTGTGCATAGACCGGCACTTTTGGCAGCGGCTTGCGCACTAGTTGCTTCCACTCTATGCCCATAGCTTCTAGCTCTGAAACGGCCATAGAGTAAGCTTCCTCGGGGAAGTTATAGTACTGGTTGATGTAGCGGGCCACGTCCTTAATGTTGACAATGTTTCTCGCGGCCATCCATAATAGGTAGACTTGTCTTCTTTCTATCTCTCTGATGAGGTCCTCCTTGGTCTTTCCTAGGCGCTCGGCAAGTGCCTTAAGGTGTATGCTGTCGCCCACTAGTTCGTGCATGTCGGTTGTGGGGTTCCACTTTACTATTACCCTGTATCTCTCGAACTCCTCTATCTCCCAGACGTAGCGTACACGTCTGCCGAAACCACCGCCAGGTAGGATTGTTCTCTCAGTTAACATCACTATGTTAAGCGATGGGATGTAAGCTGGTGAGACGTTCATGGGCGGGCTTATCAGCCTCTTGACGGCTCTATCTAGGCTATCGGCGTGCATAGTGGACATACCGCCGTGTCCAGTGGCCATTGCCTGGAAGAGCACGAAGGCTTCTTCGCCTCTGACCTCACCGACTATAATGTAGTCTGGCCTGTACCTGAGACTGAGCCTGACTAGGTCGTAGAGCGTTATTTCGCCAGCCTTGCCTTCACCTAGACCATAGCTCTCTCTGCTAACTAGCTGTACCCAGTTCTCGTGAGGCATGTTGAGCTCGGGTGTCTCCTCGATGGTCACTATCTTGAAGCCTGGCTTGAAGAAGCACGCGAGAGCATTGAGGAGTGTTGTCTTACCGGCCGCGGTGGCGCCTATGACCATGAGTGTCATGCGGTTTTCGAGCATTAGCCAGGCGTAGGCGGCGGTCCAGAGGTCTATGTTGCCTCCCTTGATTAGGTCTATTATTGAGAGTGGGCGCTCTCTGAACTTCCTTATAGTGAACGTGCTTCCTCTCGGTGAGACCTCTTCGCCAAACGTTGCCGCTAACCTGTGCCTGCCTGGTAGCATTGCGTCGACTATCGGGAAGGCCGCGCTTACGTGTTTA
>CAZPLI010000141.1:0-787 GCA_964587325.1 uncultured Thermofilaceae archaeon
GTTCAGCGGTGCAGACATCGAGGCTGTATGCCAGGAAGTCGCGAGGAGCATAGCCCGCAAGGCACTCGCGACTGGCAGGAAAGTCGAAGCGACTATGTCTGACTTCCTCGACGCTATCAGGAGGTTCAGGCCAAGCATCACACCCGAAATGCTGGAAAGGTACGAAGAGTTTAGCCGCAGGTTCGGAGGCATTACGTCACACTACCCTACTTCTCAGGGCCTAATAGACCTCAGCGAGGCCAAGGCCGCTATAATGTCTACTCTCCAATTAGTAGTCTCAAGCAAGGATGGGCTGAGCCAGCCTGTACACTCAGTCCTACTCTTTGGTCCTCCTGGCTGCGGCAAGTCCAGCCTTATTGAGGAAGCGGCATCAGCAGCGGGACTCAGCCTCGTGACTCTCGACCTACGTAACGCCGAGCGGCAAGAAGTCGATGAGGCATTCAAGCGGGCTCAGAGACAGTCTCCCAGCGTGCTGCTACTTGAGGAGTTCAACTCGCGGGAGTGGGGAGTGGCTACCGCTCTCGCTGTGGTTGAGGCCGCACGAAGGAGCAGAAGAAGAATCCTAGTCGTACTCACCACTTCGACCCCCGACAGCATACCAAAGGAGGCCGTGCTGAGAGGGCTTTTCGACAGAGCAATATATGTACCGCCTCCCGACGGCGAAGCCCGGAAAGCTGCTTTACTGACTGAGACCTCAAAGCACGGTCTCGAGCTCGCCTTTAACCCTGAGGAGGCTGCCGAGCTTACCGCCGGGTACTCGATGAGAGGAGTTATACTCGTAACTAGG
>CAZPLI010000141.1:797-2841 GCA_964587325.1 uncultured Thermofilaceae archaeon
CTAGGAGAGCGGCTGCGTTCGCGCTTGAAGAGGGGGCCTCTCACATCACTCTAGACCACTTCCTTAGAGCATTAGGGACTCTGCCACCTGATTTGAGCCCTGACCACTTTAGGAGCATAGAGCGGTTCATTAGCAATTACAGCGGCCTGGTTCTAGGCTTTAAAGGTGCCTAGCCACGCGAACACTTTTTAAGTAACGCTCACGCCCCTCATCCGCCTTCGGGTGATAAAAGCGTGGTGACACGCCCACCTCAGATGCCGTACGAGGAAATCCCCTTCATGCACTGGGGGATAATAACTCGGCACAACTTTGACGAGGAGAAAGCTAGGTACATCCCTAGGAAGAGGTGGGATCCTCTCTCATCCAGCGAAATAATCCTGCACGATGAAAAGACGGGCAAGCCCATGCCCATAGGTAAGAGAAGAGGTCACTTCTCGTACATAAGCCCCGTCCGAGGAGTAAGGCCAAAAGGCGTAGGCGTTAGGCTCAAAGACGTATTCAAAGACATAATTGAGGGTAATGATTACGCAATCTTCGTAACACTGGACGAATATCAGTACGACTCCGCGTTCTCCGTCAGCCCTGTTCTAAAGGATGTAAGAGACCGCAAAGCCGTCACGATAATCAATAGATTCCCTGCGATGGTCCGCTACATAGACCCCGAGGTAGAGGGGACCGTAAGAGAGCTTGTCGAAGACGAATTTACGAAAATAGCCTTTGGTGTCAACCTAGTATCGCTCCCAGTACAGTACTCGGAGACCCTTAGTGACATCAAGTTTGAGGACTTAGTCGCCCTGCTCCGCTCCATGGTAGCAGCAATAAAAGTTACTGTAAAGGAAGCTATGGACCGTGGCATTGAGGTAGTGCCTGTCTACCCATTCTTCAACATAGGTCCTATGGCGGGTGGCAGCCAACCTAGGCTACACTCACAGGTGTACATAGACCTAAACTGTGACGGGCATGGCGTCTTTATGGAGAACGTCCTACTAGCCTTTAACGAGCACACTAAGCGCGGCTTCTGCTACCTCTGCACCACGCGACATAACGGTCGGATAGTCTACGAGAACACGACGTGGGTAGTGTGGGCTACTCTGTCCCCTAGGAGAAACTACCACTTACGAATGTCTCCCAAGCGCCACATAAGGCGGGTGACAGAGCTAGACCAGTTAGAAATAGCAGGACTTGCTGACGCCCTAATCGTGGCCTCAAGAGCTTTGGACGCAATAGGAGTAGACAAGAACCGGAACGTGCTGATCTACTCGAACCCTTACGGCTACAAGTCAGAGTTTCACCTATTCATAGATCTGGTACCCTTCGAGCGCATTGGAGGTATTGAGATGCTCGACTCGTGCCGTGTCGCAAGAAGGGCCCCAGAGGATGTTGCAGAAGAACTTAGAAAGGCAATAAAAGAGCATAATATAAGCAGTACCTAGCGTTTTGTTTTGATCCTCGACTTCCACAGCGACATATCTCATTAGTCGACAGAGACTTGCGAATGGCACTAGTCACACTACTGCTAGGACGCGAAAAGAATAACCGATGACTGTTGAGTTGTGTCCACGTGAGGGAGATAGGTGTCGGATTACTTGGTACGGGATTTGCAGGGCGCGCACATGCTCACGCTATACTTGAGGCCAGAAGAGTAGGCGACGTTCTACCGATTCCTATAGCCATATGCTCAAGGTCCCCTCAGAGAGCGAAGACCTACGCGCAGAGGTTTCTGTTCAAGAAATACTATACTGACTGGCGTGCACTCATAGGCGACGAGGAAGTAGAAGTGGTCATAAACGCGCTTCCAAACTACGAGCACCGTGATCCCAACGTCGCGGCCTTGGAGGCCGGCAAGAGCGTTCTCTCTGAAAAGCCCCTGGGGAGAAGCCTAGAGGAAGCAGTAGAAATAGCTGAAAAGGCGGACTCAGCCAGCGTAACTCATGGTGTGAGCTTTAACCACAGGTGGCTACCGGCAGTCCAGCTAATGGTAAAGCTTGTGCGGGAGGGGTTCGTAGGTAAAGTGAGGTACTTCAGAGCAGCGTTCCTCGAAGAC
>CAZPLI010000142.1:0-2763 GCA_964587325.1 uncultured Thermofilaceae archaeon
GTGTTGTTCAGCGGTCAAAAGCCAGTGGAATGTAAAGATCCTGAACAACTTAGAAGATTACTAATTAATGTCCTCGGTAGATTTCGTAAGGATAGCCGGGCAGACAAGGAGATTGACACACTCTTTACGAAGCTACTCCAGAAAATCTGTGAGCTATCGCCTGCTTGGGCAGCAGACGCGCGGGCAGGGCTTTATCTCGTTAAGAGGGAGCTGTATAGGCTCTTATACGAGCTATGGGATAGGCTCTCAAGCGATGAGAGAAGAAAGCTGCTTAACGCCGTAAAGGCCATGCGGGCGGGGTGGATGGATATATCGTTTACGTCAGCTAACAACACCCACTACTATGAGGTTAAGCTCGGAGGAAGAATGTTAGGGAAAGTGCCATGGCGCGGGTCACTCAAAGAAACCCTAAAGGAGATCTATAGGCTCATAGTTACTAGCGCGTGATTGCTGAGTACAGCTGCTTCATGAGCTAACGGCCTTGTAGGCTCGCTGAAGCCTCACCGAGCTAATTAAGCAAGTATGCAGAAGTATTAGAGCTCCCTCCTCGAGGGGGTCCTGGGAGGAGATGCGGGGGTGTACGTGAGTACATGCGCCGCAGGGTAGAAGAAATGGGGTATAGTAGTAGTAATAAAACTAGCTATGAGTCTCCCCTTCACTTCCCTATTATTTTCTCAACTTTAAGGCTTGAGAGATTTCTAGGCTCTTCCCGCCCTTTAAGCCGTGACTTAGAGACTTAGTTCACCAGCAAGTGCTCCTAGCCTTCATGGGTTCATACGCCAATGCCTTAAGTTTTTCTCCAACTGTTTGCTAAAGTGTTATGTGGACATAATACGAGGTGTCGATCTCGAACATGAGCTACTCAGAGCGGCTAAGAGAGGTGACCTTGAAAAGGTTAAGGAGCTTCTGAGGAGAGGAGCAGACCCTAACTTCACAACTCTCTATGGAATGACTGCGCTTCACTATGCAGCTATGGCTGGCCACGTGGACGTAGTGAAACTCCTCCTAGAATGGGGTGCAAACCCCAACATTAGAAGAGAGGGAGAGTGGACTCCTCTTCACTACGCGGCTTCTCACGGGCACATTAACATTGTAAAGCTCCTCTTAGAGAGAGGGGCAGATCCCAACATCAAGGATATTTCCGGTATTACCCCGCTTCACGTCGCATCTTCTAAAGGTTACTCGGAGATGGTGAAGCTCCTCTTGGATAAAGGTGCGGATCCGTATGCTAAGGCAAGTTCCGTTGAAATGCTGTTGGGGGTAGGACCTGTTAAGGACAGGGAGTGGACTCCGCTTCATTTCGCTGCTCAATGTGGTCACGTGGAGGTAGTGAAGCTCTTCTTAGATCGGGATGTAGACCCTAACGTTAAGAGTAGGGAGTGTGAGCTTACACCGCTTCACCTCGCAGCCGAGGAGGGTCATGCAGATGTAGTGAAGCTCCTCTTAGATAGAGGAGCAGATCCGCATGTTGTAAATAAGTATGGAGAAACGCCGCTTCATCTTGCAGCTAAGAAGGGCCGTCTCGATGTAGTTAGGCTCTTCCTGGAGTGGGGCATAGATCCGAATATTAAGGATGAGAATGGGCGGACTCCTCTCCATACTGCGGCCTCCGGGGGATGCATCGAAGTCGTGAGGCTTATTATAGATAGCGGAGCCGACCCGAATGCCGCGGACATTAACGGGATGACCCCGCTTCACCATGCGGTGAGGGTCGGCCACGTAGATATTGTGAGGCTCCTCTTAGAGAGAGGGGCGGATCCGAATGCTAGGGATGTTACTAGTAGGCAGACTCCACTCCACTACGCGGCTGAGAAGGGGGATGTCAATTTAGTAAAGCTCCTCCTAGAGTGGGGCGCAGATCCCTCCATTAAGGACGCAAGAGGCAGGACAGCTGCACAAATTGCTAGGGAGAAAGGCCACGTTGACGCCGCCGAGCTCATCGAGGGTCGGGGTCGCACTAAGCCTGCCCTAGCTCCTAGCCCTACTCTCGAGCTTGAGGAGAGGGAAGTTGTACGATGCCTGGAGGCTTATCTTCACGGACTTGGAGCCAGATTTAAGCGTGGGAGAGGCCCTGGCCCCGACTTCATCTTCGAGGATGGTTCAGTGATTGAGTGTAAGGGGAGTAAATGGCCTGATGTGGGGGAGATCATGAGGCAGTTGGCAAGTTACTATATGACCTCCCCGAAGACTGGGCTCGCTATTCCTGCAGACTCCTTGAATATCGATAGGGCTTACAGGCTCCTGCTCCTCGAGAAGGCGCTTACGCTATCGAAGTGGCAGGGGAGGCCGTTAACCGTTTACTGCATAGTCAAGACGGGGGAAAGGTCGTATAAGTTGCTAAGGTTCGACTCCGTTAAGGAGCTATTCGATCAAGTGACAGAGGAGCTGGGGCGCACTATCAGCGCTGACTGGTGGCTCGAGCCTGGTGAAAAGGTCAAACGCATCGGAGGGCATATGAGGAAGGAAAGCAGCGAGCTGTTTAGAGAGCAGCTTACACAGATCATCCTCAAGTGGGGCTACGAGGTGAAGGTTTAGATAACCTATGGCGCTCGCAGAAGGGGGGGTCCTCTCAAGCATCTCTGTAATTAATACTTTTGGGTTTGGGATTGTAATATACCGCATCTCGCTCTTTGACAAAGTTAAAGCTAGAAATTATCCCCCTCTAGCTTCTCCCTCTAGCCCATGAGCCCCCTGCGCGGCTACGTGGAGGCGTGTTCCCGCTGGTATATGGGGGTATGGCGGTGGTAGCGCGCGGCTCTCTAA
>CAZPLI010000143.1:0-2752 GCA_964587325.1 uncultured Thermofilaceae archaeon
TACCCCCGCAGAGAGAGCCCGCGAGGTAAAGCCCTAAGTAACCCCTCCACTCAGTGATCCTGAGACATCTCAGTAAGGGCTTCATAGCGACTCCCTCAAGCGTTAGGCAGCATAGTTTTATAATTTTGAAAACCAAATAAATTTGGTGCCCCCTGGTGATCGGGAAGGCCGAGCAAGAGTTCCTGGACCTACTGTCCTCCTTAACCTACAGCTTAGGCCTCGGCGAAGCCACTGGTAAGATCTGGGGTGTTCTTGCCCTCACGGGGCGACCGCTGACTCAGGCCGAGATAGCGAGGCTTACGGGTTACAGCGTGCCGATAGTCAGCGTGACGATCTCGGTATTGGAGGGGTGGGGTTTCGTGACGAGGAGAGGTAAGAGGGGCAGGTCGAGACTCTACGTTGCCTCATGCACTCTGCTCGACGTCCTTGAGAACTTCCTCACGACGCTCCTTGAGAGAAGGCTAACTCCGCTGGCGAAGTTCCTCAGGGAGAACCTCGGGGCCTTTAAGCCCGAGTACAGGAAGAACGCGGCGCGCCTACTGAAGGAGTACGAGAGGGCCAAGGCGGCGCTGCGGGACATAATCCGCGACCTAAGGAGGATTAGGGGGGAGACCGCCGCCGACGCTGTCGCCTCTCTCTAGCCCCCTCTCGCGGACGTAGGTCTCGTTCAAGAGGCGCCGTAAGGAGCACAGTAGACCATATATATTACCTCAAGGTATACTATTCCGTATACCATGAGCGAGGTTGTGAGCTTTAAGGTTAGGAGGGAGATCAAGGAGAAGATGCTGAGGTATAAGGGTGTCGTTAACTGGAGCGAGGAGCTCAGAAGGTTCGTCGAGGAGAAGCTGAGGGAGCTGGAGGCTCGAGAGAACTTCGAGAGTGTCATGGAGGAACTCAGCGGCGCCACTTGGAGCGTCCCTAGGGGCTTCTCGGCAAGGTCGGTGAGAGAGGACCGTGATAGTGGTTGATGCCTCCGCGCTGGCCGCGTTCATACTGAGAGAGGAGGGCTGGAGAGCCCTAGCCAAGTACCTTGTCTACGCCCTATCCGTGGACCACGTAGTTAAGGAAGTTGCGAACGCCATATGGAAGGCTACGTACCTGAGGGGTTTTCTAAGTGAGGAGGAGGCACGCAAGGCGTACACTCTCCTCCGCAAAATGATAGGGAAGAACATCCTGCTCGAACTCGAGCTAGACTACGTGGAGCACGCTCTCGAGATCTCTATGTCTTGGGGAGTCACTCTGTACGATGCTCTCTACTTAGCGCTAGCCCTCGAGAAGGGCCTGCCCCTTCTCACCCTAGACGCCAAGCAGAGAGAGATCGCGGTGAAGCTGGGCTTAGCCATAAAACCCTGAGGCTAATCCTCAGGACTCGCTTCCCTTGCCTTTAGCGTCTCGCAGCCACCGCTATGCCTCCGTCTCTCGTCTCTCCGCTGAGTGTTCGCGGGCACGCCCCTTGTGCCTGTACGTCCTGCCAGGGTCAATTATGTGGATCACTACGTAGCCCATCTCGACGAGCCTGTCTGCTATGAACCTCCTGTGGCACTTAAACCACAGCCTCTCGCGGCACATTATCGCGACCCCCTTCTCTCTCCTGAGGACTTCGAGAAGGCGGGCCAGCCCCTTCTCGAAGTCGGCAGTCTCCATGTACCTCTCATAGCCCCCCTTCCTGAAGCCCCCCAGGAGGTCGCCCAGCCACACGTAGGAGATGCCTTCCCTCGCCAGGGTCTCGGCCAGGGCCTCCCTGTTGAAGTGAGGGAACCTCCGCGAAGTAGGGAACCTCCTGACGTCTACGACTACCTTAATAGAGTAGTCCCTGAGTAACCTCAGGAACTCGCCCAGCTCCCTGTTCGAGTGCCCAACAGTGTACACGGTGATGCGCTCAGCACTGCCTTCCCCGCTCAAGACATGCCCCAGCTGGTACCCTGCCACGGGAAGAAAAACGTTAGCGAGCCTCCAGCGCCCTGCCTCTTTGAGCAACCGTACGCGCGGGGCCCCAGCCAAGCGTTACATCTGCTTCCTAACTTCCTCGGGTATGGGGTCTTCAAATATCAACTCGTACTTCTCCGCCAACTTCCTCACGTGCCTGTCGTTTGACACCACTACGGGTATGTTGTTGTCTAACGCCGTCGCCACGAGAATAGCGTCTCCAAGCGGTACGTTCTCTTCAACGGCCATGTAGAAACCCCTCTTCGAGGGCTGCAGTAAGGTCAGTCCCTCGACCAAGGCCAATATCTTCTTAGCGACCACCCGGCGAGGACGGACGCGGTAATACCAGTAGAGCACGTTGTACGTTTCGAGGAGAGTCGTGGGTAGAACGTACAGCTTGACCTCCCCCTTTAGGGCACGTTCCACCAAGGGTCTCGCGTACGGAGTTGCGATGTGGTCCTCGAGTAAGGCGTAAGACAGTATGTCGGAGTCGATGATCCTCATTCTTTCACAGCTCCGTAAACGTGCTTGGCCTGGTCGGCGCCCACCGCCCTCAGCTTTTCGTCCCCCACGCACAGCTTCACTTCCCGGAACACTTTCAGGGGGTCGACGGCTTTCCTGATAACGATAACGTTGCCCCTCTCCTCCACGAGCACTTCGTCGCCCGGCCTTAAGTTGCCGCGCGCCGATGCCTGAAGGGTTATCCTCCACCTGCTATCGACCTTGGTCTTTCCCACACCCACAATATCGACGCGTGCTACCTAAAAACTGTAGCTGCAATGCGGCAAACCCCGTTCGCGTGCCACTACTCCTACACCCCTTAAAG
>CAZPLI010000144.1:0-2734 GCA_964587325.1 uncultured Thermofilaceae archaeon
GTCCACTGGGTCACCTTCGGGAGGGCTCCGGCAGAGCGCCGGGCGCTAGTCCTATTCTTCGCACTAGTAGCTGGACTGGTGGCTGGGTACTACAGGGCAGTCACAGGCTCGATAGCAGTACCTGTCGTTGTCCATGCCATATTCAATACTCCGGGCCTGGCTCAAGTGCCAAAGCGTACTAGAGAGGGACAAAATGCTGAGTAGTACTTAAAAAGAAGCATCGTGCACGATCTAGATAAACAGCCATTAAGGCAGGCGAGTTTGCACTCAGGCACCCAACGCGCTGATAGCAGACGCCATAATAGCCTCGATAGCCGTGTCCCTACACGGCGGAGTATGTTCAGTGACTCTACCTTCTCAAGCTAAAAGGGGGAGACTGTGTAGTACAAGTAGGCGCGGGCTGCTTAGCGGCGCGCCACATGCTTGACATTAAGTATAGCTACTCGGTCCCTTTTGTAGCGCTCTAGAGCATACAAGTCTAACTGGGCATTTACAAAGCACGCAACCAGCCTTGACATTATTCATTGTAGTGGTGTGTCTAGAGGTTGATTGAGTTTCTTTTCTCTCCTCTATATAGGTAATGTTCATATTTAGGGGCTAAACTAGTTACTCGTGTTGGGGCGCAACTTAGAGGTCTTGCTGCTGACGTCCGACGAAGTAAGAGAGTTACTGACGATGAGAGATGCTATTGAGGCTGTAGAGGAAGCCTTCCGCGAGAAGGGGCTGGGTCTCGTCGACATGCCGCCAAAGCTGTACCTGTTCTTCCCGAAGTACGACGGCGACCTCCGCGTCATGCCAGCCTACATGAAGAAGAGTGACATAGCGGGCGTTAAGATAGTCAACGTGCATGCTAAGAACCCTAAGGAGCACGGCCTGCCCACTGTAATGGCTGTCATCGAGCTTGTGGACCCGGCTACGGGCGCGCCTCTAGCCTTAATGGACGGCACACTCATCACTGCTTTCAGAACTGGGGCGGCTGGAGGAGTCGCCGCTAAGTACCTCGCCAGACCAGACTCCAGAGTAATCGGCGTAGTTGGCGCAGGAGTTCAGGGCAGGTTCCAGCTCAGGGCTCTCGCCGAGATCCTCCGCGACGTAGAACTCGTGAAGGTCTATGACGCCAGGAGGAGCGCTGCGGAGTGTTACGTCGAGGAGATGTCCGAGGAGCTAGGCCTCAACATTATGGCCTGCCCCACTGTGGAGGAGGCGGTGAAAGGCGTCGACGTCCTAGTAACCGCGACGCCCTCCAGGCAACCCATAGTAATGGCAGAGTGGGTAGACTACGGCCTCCACATAAACGCGATAGGTGCTGACGCGCCCGGTAAGGAAGAGCTCGACCCGGAGATCCTCAAGAGAGCAAAGATAGTTGTCGATGACGTTGAGCAGGCTTCACATAGCGGCGAGATAAACGTCCCACTCTCCAAAGGCATACTGAGGCTTGAGGACATCTACGGCGAGCTGGGCGAGGTAGTCGCGGGCAAGAAGCCCGGCCGCGAGACCGGTGATGAGATAACAGTCTTTGACTCGACAGGCCTGGCCATACAGGACGTCTCTGTAGCCTGGCTCGTATACAGAAAAGCCAAAGAGAGGGGAGTAGGCACCTGGGTAAAGCTACTCTGACTCCACCTCCTGTTTTTAGATCCGTCTTGAGAACCCAAGGAGGCATAGCACTACTAATGGGCTCTTCGACCGTGCAGAGAACTACATTAAGCGGGCTCGTAGCCATTCCAATTGGTGCATGATTTGGCCAGCGATGATTGGTATCAGTCAGTAGCGACCCGCAACCTAGCCCTTCTTAGAGAGCTAGAAGAGCTAGACAGAGCCCGCAGGGTAGTCAAGAAACAGCTGGGTCTGTCCGACAGTAGCGATGCTCTAAGAGATGCCTTAGTAATCCAGTGGCTAGTGAGGCTCTACGCCTACAAAGTGGGCGAGGGCCGCATACTAAGGGAGGTAAGAGAGCTAATAGGTGATCGCAAGTGAACCTCTTAGACTACGCCATTAAGGCCTCTAGAGCCCTAAGGAGAGCCGGGCTCAGGTACGCTCTAGTAGGCGGGTTGGCGTGTATATTGATGGGCGTCCAGAGGATAACAGAAGATGCAGACTTCATAGTTGAGGCTCTCTCCGAGAACGACGTAGAGAGACTAGTCACCGAGCTGAGAAACGAGGGAATACCGGTCAGCCTTAGAGAGGCCCTAGGAGCCTTTAGAGACAGAGGGCACTTCACAGTAATAGTCGACAGGTTTAGGCTAGACTTCAAGTTTCAGTCGTCCAGGCTAGACGCAGAGACCCTAGAGAGAGCCGTAGAAGTGGAAGTCCCTGAAGGCAGGATCCGTATCGCGCGACTAGAGGAACTCGTAGTAGCAAAGGTCGCAACGCTAGGATCGCTTAAAGACCTAGAGGACGCCCTTTGGCTCGCTATACAATACAAGCATCAGATAGACTGGGAGAGAGTCCACCACCTACTAGGCACAGACCTGTCTGAGGTAATCGACAGCCTACTAGCTAGGATAGAGGCCGAGTACCCCGAGTCATACGCAGTAAGAACTAAAGTCAGGGAGCTACGCGATAAGCTACACTATTTGAAGAAACTTAAAGGATAACTCTCCTCTGCCCCAAGCACGCTGTCTGGCGCGCGCAACAGGCCAATTAACTATATAACCCCCCTCGTCACCACATCACAGCGGCGGAGGCCAGAATAGCGGCCTCCAGGCCCCGGTAGTATAGCCCGGTCTAGTAT
>CAZPLI010000145.1:0-1545 GCA_964587325.1 uncultured Thermofilaceae archaeon
GTACGAGGTCGTACTGGTAGATCCCTATCATCCTGCAGTAAAAAACGACCCCGAGAGAAACTGGGTCTGCGGCTACGTCAAGAAAAAGAAGTACAGAAAGCCGAAGATACTAGAGGAGGAGGGTGGCGAGCCAACTAAGGAAGAGAGTCATGAAAGTGAGAGCTAGCCGAGTCGAACTCGAGGCTTTTTGTCACGCTACCGAGGACGAGCCTAAGGTGCGTAAAGCCTTACTAAACCTAGTGCCTGAGGCCTTAAGGAAGGTCGCAGAGAGAAGAATAAGAGCAGTAACCATAACCGGTCATTACGGAAACCCTATAAGAATACTCAAACTCTCGCTCACTGGGCATAAAGAGGCAGAAAAAACCCTAAGCTTTATCCTGAAGAGCCTCACTCCCGACGATGTAGTATATATTCTCAACACTATAGGGGAGAGAGTAGACCCTCCCCACCTCTACATTAGAGTAGACAAACAAAGCGCGTACCTCAACACGCCGAGAGCTCTCGCAGGAGACGATACCATTAGAGTCAAAGTAACCGTGAACGGAGCGTCGACAAGCGACGACGTAGAGGAATACCTAGAGGCCTTAACGCTCAAACTAGGGATACAGCGACCACAAAGCTAAAAGACGCCTATACGTTCTCCCAATAGGGGGCCAATGAGCGAGCTTCCCCACGACAATCGGGGGGTGGGGCGAGGCCCCCTTCCTTCTCATGTACCACTCCTTAACCAGTACACACGGTACCTGAAGCTCGGCTTACAGGCCCTATAGAACTGTATGGCTCTCACGTCAGCAGCCGTCCCACTTACTTTCCTCAGCACTCTAACTACGCTAGCAAACTCGGCACTCATGCTCCTAGCTAAGCTAACGCTTCCTTGACCACTCTAGTTCCTATTCGCCTCCGCCAGAGCTCGCGGACTACGTGGACTTCGTAGTCCAAGTTAAAGTTGTGCTTATTCAAGTACGTCAACGCAACGGGTTCGCTTCCGAGTCTCGCGAGCAGTACGAGGTGGTCCTCCGGCCGGGGTGGCCTATAGAAGCCCCAGCTCCTTCTCATCACCGTCTTGAAGAGCGCCTCCTCGTTCTCCCCCCAGTCTTCGAGCACCTCGACCTCTACCTCAAGGTTCGGCTCGGCAGCTCAGTCCTACTCAGGTCCCAGAAGTACAGGAGCGACTCCGCCCTAGCACCCCACGGAGGCGGTCACTCCTCCTTTGCCACAACGATCACGTAGTCATACTCTCTGCTCCCAACGGGTAGCTCGCCGTAGTCTGGGCTACTCGGGAAGAGAAGAAGAGAACGCCACCTAGGCCTCCTCCATGCAACCCACGTAACCTCGTAAGCGCACACGTTTCCCATCACGATGCGTCGAATCGATGCCACAGGCCTGGCCCAAAAGATCCTAAGCTTACCCAACTCGCAGTACCACTTCGCGAACCCTTCATAGAGGGGCTCTAAGCACACTTAGAAATTAGAACGACACGCGAGAAAAAGTACTCTTTCGATTCTAAGCCCCTTTAAGACGAGTTTTAGCTCGGCAATGCGCGCG
>CAZPLI010000145.1:1555-2734 GCA_964587325.1 uncultured Thermofilaceae archaeon
CGCGAGAACATGCACAGGTATCTGCCACCTCGGGTTTCCGTGTAACGTGGCATCACGGGCACAGGCGAGCCATTCTCGTGTGGCATAAACGGCAGTTATCGCGCCGGTGATATGTCTGCTAGGCCACTCGGCTGTGGCAAGGCTGCTCGCCTCCGCTGACACGAGGCGCTTGCCAGTAGGAGGCGGCGCTTTAGACCCGACGTAGAACCCGGGCTAGCAGTATACGGTTAAATAGAGAATATTAATGTATGGTGCCCCGCGGCTTAGCCCTCGAAGCGTGGAAGCTCATCTTGCGAACGTCTACCACTGGGCGTACCCAGTCGCCTCGTTTCAGCCATACTAGGGCGGCGAGACCTGTAGCAACATTTCCTACAGCCATCGCTACCCACACGCCAATCGTGCCATACCTCATGAAAAGCGCGTGCGACGCCGCGCCGTCTCTCTCCCAGATAGACCCACACTCGCGGCACATCATTATCCTTCCATAGCCCCCAGTGTCGACAGCCATCATTTCCCTGCCACACACTGGGCAGCGAGCACTAGGAGCACTAAGCCTCACGAGCGGCCAGCCCTCAACGGCGCACAGAGCCTCCAGGCCCTGAGAGAAGTAGAGTAGCGCCTCTCGGAAGGGCCACTTCGAGTCCCTCGCCAGTCTGCTCTCACCTGGACTGTCGACAGCCACCACGACACTGCTCCCCGAACCGGCGCCCCTACCGAGCGACCGAATGCGCCTCAGAGCGCTCCTAACCCGAACTAGTGCTTCGACCTCGCAGCGGGCCTCTAGCCCCCTCTCCGGAGGCCCTATTCGCTCCCTCGTGACTGCGAGGCAGCGCTCTTTCCCGAAAGCGAAGGCCCAGAAGCTGATCCCATGCCTCGCGTTCACGTCTATAGTCAACAGGAAGAGCTGGCTGAGGTCACCAATAGGGGGCGTGAGGTGTATGAGGAAGCCGTACCAGTAAGGCCCCGCACGGACCTGAGCAACCGCACTAGGCGGCGCTAGCCACTTAGTGCCGTGCAGAGTCCTCCTCATAGCCTTAAGCTGGCCCCGGCTGGCCTTGAACACAATCACGGTGCGCTTGCCCACCCTGCCCACCGACATGTCTATAAACGGGAGCAAGATCCTCACCCAGCCGCTATCCAGGTCTACAGTAACCGGAGCGTCAAGGCGCCCCCCTCCCC
>CAZPLI010000146.1:0-2641 GCA_964587325.1 uncultured Thermofilaceae archaeon
GAGGGCATGATTGCGGCTGCCGAGTACGCCATACGCGAGGACAAGCCCTTCCTGGGCATATGCTTCGGCGCACAGTTGCTCTTCGTCGCGTTTGCCAGGTCGGTCATGGGCCTTGAAGGGGCCAATTCCACGGAAGTAGACCCCGACACCCCCCACCCAGTGGTGGACCTCCTCCCCGAACAGAAAGCCGTGAAGAGTAAGGGCGGCACCATGAAGCTCGGTTCACACCCGGTCAGAGTGAGGAAAGGGACTAGGCTCTATAGTGCCTACGGTAAGGAGCTAGTATACGAGCGCTTCAGGCACCGCTACCACATATCGCCGCACTACGCTACCGAAGCCGAGAAGTACGGGCTCGTAGTGTCAGCCACAGATCCTTCAGGTCGCGTAGTCAACGCGATAGAGCTCTCCGACAGGTACTGGGTAGTAGGGGTACAATTCCACCCCGAGTACAAGAGCCGTCCGAACAAGCCTTCCCCTATCTACCTAGCCTTTATCAAGGCAGTCGCTGAGCGCAAGCAGGCTAGCGCTTCCTCCTTCTCCTGCGCCTAGTCTTCCTACCTGTCAGCTTCTCGTAGGTCTCCTTGAGCAGCAGGGCGTCCTCCTCAAGGTTGGGGCTCTCGCATATGACCACGCCCTTAACCCTGAACTCGGCTAACACCTTCATCAGGTCTTTGTAGTTGAAGTCGGACTCCTCTAAGTTCAAGTGCTGAATCTCGCCCTTGTCGCCGTAGTCTATCCCAGAGACGTGTATGTGCATGTTGTCTAGCCCCTCTCTTCCCAGCACGTCCTCGATCCTGCAGAGAATCTCCCTGAACTCCTCGTAGGTGTTGTACGCACCTCCCGTCCTAGCGTGTATATGTGCAAAGTCTACCACCGGCATAACCATCTCTAGCTCCTCGCTCAGCCTCAGAACCTCCTCTAGAGTGCCGAACTGCGTAGGCTTACCAGTAGTTTCCGGCCGAAGCCATATCTCGACTCCTTCGTCTTTCAGTAGCTTAATGACTTTCGACAGGCTTTCTTTCACGATACTGTAAACCTCTTCAGGGTCTCTTCCTAAGTAGAACGCGGGGTGGAAGCACACGCTCCACGCGCCAGCCGCCGCGCCAATCACCGCGCTCTTGTAGACTCTCTCCATGCTGGACTCCAGCTTAGCAGGGTCCTTCGCCGCCAAGTTGACGTAGTAAGGAGCATGAACCGTTAAGGCCACGCCGAGCTCTGAGGCCACTTTCTTAACCTCTTGGGCAGCCTGCTCGGTAAGAGAGATGCGCCTCACGAACTCGATCTCCATAGCGTCCAGGCCGAGCGACTTAACCTCAATAACACCATCCTTAGTCGACCGCTTCTTGGCGCACCTAGGGATACCGGCGGGCCCAAAGTAGAGCCTATTAGGCTGCCACAACAGCCCCACCCCAGTCTCCCGCTAGACAAGCCAAGAAGAAGATTTCTGACAACATATCCTCTGGCCGCCTTCCCTACCCGTACACGGAGCCGAACAAGCCTTCCGGTACCGCGCGTATTCCATCTAGGTAACTAGCCCTAAAGTTGGCAATGACAAGTATGTCGTAGCCACGCCAAATGTGCGAGAAGAAACGCGCAAGGAGGGGAGCTACTCCCTGGGAGAGATGGGGTGAGGGGCTTGGCGAGGGCCCGAAGCAGAGGCAGCCTCGTGCTCGCGTACAGGGCCGCCGTGCTGCTGCGCCTGTTAACAGGGTGGGGATGGAGAAAAATTCAGAAGACATTAAAGGAGATAGGTATTGAGACAACATCCTACAACGTGATTCACTGGCTATATCACGGCAAGAAAACCTACTTTATGCCTACGGCGCTCGAGAAGTCTCTCTACTACCACATAGCCTACGAGCTTGTGCTTAAGACCGCCGCCGAGCACCCAGACTGGGGCCCTAAGAGAGTGGCAACACATGTTTCTAAGCTTTTACCTATCAGAATACCAGCGCTTACAGCCTATTTCTGGATAACAAGGCGGAGCAGGCTCAACGTGACGCCAGTAAGGCCGTATCCCGCGCTAGGCTACCTTGTGGGCGTGCTAACCGGGGACTACACCCGGTCTAAAAACGGTAAAGGCTTACATGTCAAGGACAGAGAGTTCGCTGAGTACTACGCTAAGATGTACGAGGAAGTCACAGGAGTCAGACCCAACGTACATCACGACACCAGAGGCCACTACCACACTTACGAACATGCCGCTTGGCTAAAAGAGCTCTGGCACAGCGGCCTATGGAAAGTAGTCGCTTATGTCTATCCCTTAGACTTCCTTAGAGGACTCTATGACTCAGAGGGCACGATAACACCCCATATAAACAAAGCAAATGAAACGCTAGATTCCGTTCGCGTTAAACTAACGATAGGAGACCTTGCGGTAAAGGAATTCGCAAAGAAATTACTTACCACGTTAGGCTTCAGAGTAAAAGAGCGCTATACACCGCCGCGACCCGGTATAGTAAGGGGAGAGAAAGTAGTGTTCGGCGAGTACTGGGAACTTTTCTTTGAAAGCTGGGACGAGCTAGAGCGCTTCGCGCAGCTTATAGGCTTTAGAGAGCAAGAGAAGGCGTAGGCTAGAACTCCTCCTGAAAATAAGGCACCTACCACCCAGACAGCGCTACAGGATCTAGACCAAACACTA
>CAZPLI010000147.1:0-2558 GCA_964587325.1 uncultured Thermofilaceae archaeon
GCCTAGCGGCGGCAGGTCTCTGAGGGCGGCTATAACTTTGCCCTTATCCTCCTGCACTAAGGCTAGGTCCCTAGAGGAGCTGAGGCCCTCAACTCCCTCTAACTCCACTACAGCGCTCCTGCTCCATGGTAACGTGTTGAAGACCACGAGGGACTTAACGTGGAGCTTAACTTTAGACGCTATGTGAGCAAGCCCCTGCTCTGCTAGCTTGCTGGCCTTGATTATGTCCTCCCTCATGTCCTTCTCGGCCTCCTCGTAGACCTCAGCTATCGAGCTACCGGCTAGGATATCATGGAAGCTATTGAACAGGACCTTTACCCATAGGTCCCTGAGTTCTTGAGATGGGTATCGGAGCCCTAACCAGGCGGCTACCGACCTTACCTTCTCGGCCTCTATAAGGGCTAGCTCGGCCGCTCTGTAAAGCTTCTTAAACCTGGCCTGAGTCGAGTAAGTCCCCCTGTGGTACTGGAGATACAGCTCATCTCTCCACACTGGTAACCTATCTCCAAGCCTCTCTACCTCTTTGAAGAACTCCTCAGGTGTCGCGAACTTAGCATCGTAGGCCTCATTTTTCAGAATGGAGTGTGCCTCCTCGATCATCTCCTCGTCGAGCCCACCGCCATGGTCGCCATAGCCTATCAACACGTACGTCATCTCGAAGCCGTGCTTAAGCCGACACTCCTTAAGCTCGCGGTCGATCCTATCCAGCGACGGGGTTCCAAAGTAGCCACCAAACGTCTGAAAGGCCAGTATCCTAGAGCCGTCGGCCCCCTCCCACCAGAAGTAGTTAAACGGGTACAATATAGTGTCATTCCACCTAAGCTTCTGGGATAAGAAGTACCTGTAGCCGCACCCGGCCATTATCTGAGGTAGCGTCGCGCAGAAGCCGAAGGTGTCCGGTAACCAGACTGTCTTAACGTCTACCCCGAATTTCTCCCTAAAGTACTGCTTAGCATAGATAAAATGCCTTACCAGAGTTTCACCGTGAGGCATGTTAGCGTCGAACTCTACCCAAGGACCCGTTAGGGCCCACCTACCCTCTTTAACCCTTCTGCGGATCTCTTCGAATATCTGGGGATACCTCTCTTCCATCCATTTGTAAAACTGAGCACTGCTCTGAACGAACTTTAGCTCAGGGTACTTCTTCATGAGCTTGAGAACGTTCGAGAATGTTTTGCAGCAGATCTCGACGGTCTCTTTCCAAGTCCAGAGCCAAGCGGCGTCAATATGGGAGTGACCTATTAATCTTACCTTGGGCTTACTCATCAGCCCGGCTTAAACGACTGCTTTAATTAAGCTTAACCCCTAGGCTGAGCTTAGGGAAGTGACAGGCGTTTATAATGGCACGTACTTAGTGACACTGCGAGACCGGATGGCCTATGAGCACATGTTGGATGTATCGGCGTATAGCTTTAGTGAAGTCAGTAAAGTGCTGAGAGGACCGGTCAAGCGCAGCAGGATGAGAGTCATTAATGCGGCTAGCTTCTCGGGGGCTTAACGGCCAGACTTAGAAAAGAGAAGGTCGTCGCATATAGGGTTGCTTAACCATGAGGCTCACATGGAAGCTAGGGCTACAGCTTTAAGTGGAAGACTACTGCACTTTGACTACCTGCCCCTAGTACAAGCTCAGCTAGCTCCTCCAGCGCTCATAGACTCTTACAGGGAGAAAGTAGACACTATGGTCTCAATCAGCGAGAGGGAGTGTCTAAGCCGCTGCCGCTTAAGACGCCTATTATGATAGCTACTATGAGCTACGGTTAAACAAGAAGAGAGCCTAAGTTAGCGTGCGCTAGGGCGACTAACACTGTCAGCACCGATCCGTGGGAATGGTCTTCCAGGATTTGGCGCCCTTCCTTCATCTCACAGTGTACAAGAACATAGCTTTTGGCCTAGAGGTGCGAGGGCTGCCGGAGACGAAGATCGAGAAGAGAGTCAGGGAGGTTATGGAACTCATCAGGCTACCCTTCCGCGAGTTCGCACACAGGAGGATCGCCAGCTGAGCGGAGGCCAGTAGCAGAGAGTCACTATCGCAAGAGCTCTAGCTACCGACCCTCAGGTCCTACTACTCGACGAGCCCTTTAGTCACTTAGACTACAAGGTCAAGATAGAGCTCATTACCGAGCTACGGGCCCTACAGAGAGAACTGGACATAACGACTGTGTACGTGACTCACGACCAGAACGACGCGATGGTGCTCTCTGAGCGCGCGGGCGTTTATGGGCCCCTTCGCAAAGCTTGTGGTCGAGATCCCCGGGTACAGGCTCACTGTGTATTCTCGCCCGCACATAATGAGAAAGGCAAGCCTAGGACAAGAAGTTACTTTGCACTGGAGCAGACGCAGAATGATGGTGTTCAAAGAGCCTGCTTAAGACCCTCTTAGACGTTTGAAGGCTCAGCTGAAGGAGCAGGGGAAAGCGTCCTTCGGACACAGTATTATCTTTTCGTGAAAAGGTAATATTTATAGGTACCCGAGGTTCTCTCCCTCGCGAAGGTGGTTGTATGCATATCCCGGACGGCTTCCTTGACCCGCTAACCGCAGGGGTCACTTACGTCATAAC
>CAZPLI010000148.1:0-2518 GCA_964587325.1 uncultured Thermofilaceae archaeon
ATCTATTATTGAGGGTATCATGCCTAATTCGACTCTGCCTATGAAGCGCTGGATAGCGTCGATGGGGCTAGTGGCGTGTACAACGCCTACCATGCCTACTCCTGCGAGTCTGAGGTCTTTGTAGAGCTCGAAGTCCCTCGTGTCGCGCATCTCGTCGAAGAACGTGTAGTCTGGTCTTGAGAGTAGGAGTACGTCGTGTATTTCCTCGGACGTTGCGTAGTTCTTAGAGTACTGAGTTACCTCGTCAGGGAGCTGCATGTCTCTCGGCGACTCAATGGTCTTCACGATCTTCCCTTTTCGGTGGTAGTACTCGGCTAAGGCTTGGGCGAACGTAGTCTTGCCCATGCCCGGCGCGCCCGCGATTAGTATGCCCTCTGCCTGCTTCTCTAACCGTTCAATGAGCTTGGGAGGCAGGTTGTAGTCCTCCAGTCTCAGCTTGACGATAGGACGTACAGCGGTTATCTCGATGCCGTCAGAGAAGGGAGGCTTAGTTATCACGACCCTTAGGTTCTCTAGCTGAACTATAGTGGAGCCAGGCCTGTCGATCTCGATGAACGAGTTCGGAGACGTTTTCGCTCTCTCGATTATTTCATTCATTAGCTCCTCTAGCTCCTTTCTTGTTATAGGCTCGTCGCGTAAGGGCACGAACCTCCAGTTACCTGGCGTTCCTCTCTTGGCATACGGTCTGACTCCTTCTTTTAGGTGGACAGACATTGTATCGTCAGTGAACAGTTCCTCTAGTCGGGTCTTTGCCTTTCGAGCCGCAGATAGGTATAGGACTCGTATGCCCATGGCTTCTGCCGCTGCGCGGGCAACTTCATCGCTAGTGACTAGTACGGCGTGCCATTCTAGAGCTAAGTCGCGTAGCATGTAGTCAGGCGGGGTCTCGGGGTCAGGTATCGTCCTATAGCCTTGCGGCAGGTCGCGAGTAAACTCTACCTCTAGACCCGATGCTAAGGCTGCTTCGCGCACAGCTTTAACTTCATGTAAGCCCGTGAAACCCTCGCTAACTCCTTTCTTAGCCAGGGTCTCGAAGTATGTAACTACTAGAGTATGGACTAGGATTTTTCCTCTCAGCTCACCTTTCCTTATAGCCTCCCTCAGCGCTCCTCTGAGGAAGGCTGAGGTATCCGGTAAGTATAGCTCCTCTACCAGCATCCCCATTCTCACTGCCGCGAGACGCGCTACTGGTGGTTTTTAAGCTTTTGCTCTTACACTTGCCATGAGCGATTCACTTATCTATATGACCCCTGCACTCCAGCATACGCAGCGACCAGCGCAGGCTGCCTTAAACAGAGTCATGGGCGTATACTCGGCCAGGCTCCATCACCTTCAGATTCCGGAACAGCACCGCCTTCCTATGCTTCCATCTGTGCAGCCTTCTCTCTTAGGCCAACTATAAGCGTCACACTAATGTCTACGCAGCCCCGCTCCCCTACGGGCACGAGGTTGACCAAATACGTCTTTGTCACGGGCGGCGTGGTGAGCGGGCTAGGCAAAGGCGTTGTGACGGCCTCCATAGCGAAGCTTTTCCAGTTTAGAGGCTACAATGTAGACGTAATAAAGATAGACCCCTACCTCAACGTGGATCCCGGCACACTGAATCCCGTCGAGCACGGCGAGGTGTTCGTCTGCGAGGAAGTATGGGAATTTGAGCCTGCCCCCGGCTACAAGTTCAGAATAGCCGAGGTAGACCAGGACTTCGGCACCTACGAGAGGTTTCTCGACAGAAACATGCACCCTGCCAACAACATAACCTCAGGCCAAGTCTACCTGAGCGTTATCCTGCGCGAAAGGGTAGGGCACTACCTCGGCAGGACTATACAGGTAATACCACACGTCACTGACGAGATAAAGAGGAGAATACGCGCCGTCGTGGAGAGGAGCAGGCCGGACGTCCTGCTCGTAGAGGTGGGCGGCACCGTTGGTGACATAGAGGCAATGCCCTTCCTAGAGGCCATCAGACAGTTCAGGCTCGAAGAGGGCGCGGGAAACACTGCCCTAGTACACGTGACACTGGTTCCCTACCTGGAGACAGTGGGTCAACTCAAGACCAAACCGACACAGCACAGCGTGCGAGCACTCCAGAGCTCCGGCCTACAGCCCGACGTAATCATAGGCCGAGCCGCCAGCGAGCTACCGCTGGACGTTAGGAGGAAAATAAGCCTGTTCTGCAACGTCCCAGAGGAGGCCGTAGTCTCAGACCCAAACTTGGACGTAGTCTACGAGCTCCCCCTAGTCTTCGAGAGGCAAGGTCTCGGAGAGTACCTATGTAGGCTACTTAGGCTCTCAGCCACTCGCCCTGCCGTAGAGGCAGTGAGGGCCTGGGAGTCTATGGTCAGGCTGTACAGGGAGTATGACGACACAGTAACTGTTGCCATGCCCGGCAAGTACGTCGCCATATGGGACAGCTACATCAGCATAAACGAGGCCCTAAGACACGCGGGCGCGCACGCCCAAGTCAAAGTAGAGATGGTGTTCCTAGACACAGAGGTCTTCGAGAAGGAGCCCTCGCGGC
>CAZPLI010000149.1:0-2405 GCA_964587325.1 uncultured Thermofilaceae archaeon
GATAAAAGCTCCCTAACAACGGCTGACCTATCAACACCCCTATCCTCCGCCAGCCTATCTATCTCCTCAACCAGGGAGCGCGGTAACCTAACGGTTCTTTGCCTTTCCTGTTTTTAAATAGTGATCTGTATACTACTGCTTGTCCTATGGCTTGGTAGTTCAGCTCTACCTCGGCTTCGACTACCCACCATTCGCAGGTTGATACGTGAAATACTAGGTCTGCTTTTCTTTTGCCGAGCTTGTATTCTAGGCAGTGCCAGTCTATTCCTAGTCTTTCGGAATATTGTGCTGGGAAATCCGATATGAGTTCTCTCTCCCCTGGTGATGGGGTTTTAATGGGTACTTCTAAGCTGGCGTTTTGGCAGGCCCTTGCTAGCGGGCAGAGGTAACACCTCCTCTTATCAGGGTTCTTAGTGCAGTACTTCATAATTGCTGGCCTAGATAGGACGTAGTCGTACTTAGCTGGGTCTTTAGGGTTTATCTTTCTTAGTAGTCTTGTGACATTTACTACGTCTCGCCATGACGGAGTTCCACTTACAACGGACTCGCCTAGGAGTCTATTTATTACTCTAGCTACCCCGGAGTCGAGTGATACCAATAATTTCGACTTATCAATGAAGCCCCAAATGTTGAGATCCGGGTAGGGTCTAGTCATCCACCTCAAATATAAGCAGAGCCTCTTCATAGCAGAGCCGTGTCTAGGGTCAGGGACAAATCCCCTGGGCAAGTCTCCGTATTCCCTTAGTTTTAACGCTAATGCTTTAATCACTTTCCCAAGGGGCTCAGGGTGGTTTTCATCTACGGCTTCCTGGTAAACCTCTTCGACGAAACTCCCTATTGAGCCATACTCCTCGATAATCCTAGCTATAGAGCTAGTTAGTGCGAGTATGTCGTGAATCTTTACGAACCTGTGCTTAAATCCCCCTTTACTCCTGCCTACCCACTTGAATTCTCTAAGTATCTTACTCAGCAAATCGGCTTTATACGCGCTTATAAGCCCCAGTCCTTTATTAGTTAAGTGAATAGCTAGCCCTTTTAACATGGGATTGAGCCAATTGATAACATCTACTTGGTGGTCTAGCAATGCACAGAGGAGAGTCCACGCTTCTATTTCTACAAGTGATTTACTCCTTAGTTCACGGACAGCCGCTAGCACGGAAGTTTCCTTGTAAACTCCCATAAGCCTGTTGTAAGCTGAGTCAAGAGCCTCCCGTAATTCTTCTACTGCTACCTTCACGTGAGAATACTATTATAAACGTGAATATTGACTTTTCTCGGCCACCAGCCCTCTTAACTATATTGCAGAGGTATATAGAGAAAAATTATTTCCTACAATATTAAAGTAGTACATCAACCTCAGGTTCATGGTAATGCTGTATGAGTATGATGAAGGTTTCTAGGAAAAGGCGGGTAACGCTGCCGGAGGAGGTCTGTGAGAGATTAGGTAGAGCTTCGGGGGACTATGTTAGGGCATACGTCGACGAGGGCGGCAGGGCTGTTATTGAGAAGGTTTTGAGCATCGATGACCTTGCTGGTATCTTAAACCCGGGGCGTGTCTTGAAGGGTTTAGCCGAGGAACTTGATGAAGGGAGGAGGCGCGGGGAGAGGCGGTAGGATGTTCTACGCTGGCGGTTCTACTCGTTTGCGGGGAGGGATGAGTTCGGCGTTTTAAGAAATGTCGGTGTGATAGCAGAGTTTCCTTAGGACGGTGTTGCTAAAAACCCTTTTTGAAGATCTCGGAGGACTCTTTAAATATCCTAGATATTATTTTTTAGCTCTCTACGCGTAAAGTGGTATGATGAGGCTGGAGGAACTGCTGCGTAGGTGGGCCGAAGAAGATGAAGAGGCTAGGAAAATCAGGCGTGAGAAAGCGGACTGGAAATTCATAGAAAGACAGCCCGAACCTATAAAGACAGCGTTGAAAGTACTAGTTGAGACCGGAGATCTTTATAGAGCAGCTAAAGTAGCTGGGGTTACTCTCGGGGAGATGGACGAGTTGAGGATGAAGGCCAAGATACCGCTAGTGGTGTGACATGGAGCTAGGAGTTCTAGACACGTGCTTCATAATAAATTGGGCGAGGTTCAGGCTGAGAGAGGACATCAAGAGGATCTTTAGACGCGTAGTTCTTGTAGAGCCTGTTTTAGGTGAGGTGAAGGATACAGCCGCTATAACTTTGATTGGCGAGTGGTTGGCGGCGAATTACGCCACGATATACCCCTTAACATCTGACTTAGAGGCGCATGCTAGGAGACTCGTCGAAATCTCGATAACCCTGGGCTTTGCCCCTATCATAGATTTCCCCGAGGCATATGCTTTGGTAGTCTCTCTTGAACTCGGGGGTGTGCTCGTAACGGACAATAAGGCTCCTAAGCGTTTATCGGAGCTTGTCAGCCGAGGGGTTAGA
>CAZPLI010000150.1:0-2394 GCA_964587325.1 uncultured Thermofilaceae archaeon
CCTTCCAAGGTCAGAGAGGTACTGGAGTCCCTTAAGTCTGGATGCAGCATAGACGGCCCAGTAGTGCTGTACCTATGCCCCGGAGGCTGCCTAGAGGGAGGGGGGCAGCCTTACCCTGAGGAGGCTACTCGAGAGGCCAAAGAGAAGGCACTAAGACTCGTGCTCGGGGGCGTTAAGCAACTCGTCAAGCAATGCACGAAGTAGTGCGGGTAGCGCGCGCCTAACGGGCTGGCTAAGCCCTTCTCCCTCGAATTTTTGTCCGACTACTCCTAATAGGACTACGCGCTGGGGCATATCCTCTGGAAACACGGAGTAGCCTAGGTCCAAAGCTTCTACTACCCCTAGCTCATGTACGTGAATAGGGAACGGCATTTTCAGTCTCGCAAGCTCCTTGTACTCAACTCGAACTAGTTTCCCTGGCTCGTCCCCTCTTACAGCGTCCACGATTATCGCATAGGAAGAGCCCCTAAGGGCATCTAGGAGATCTAAGCCTCCGACGCCTACGTCTACTACCTCTACCTCCTGAGGTAGCCTGAACGACCTGAGGAGCGACGCTACAACACAGCCTAACCCGTCGTCGCCCGTTAGAGGGTTACCTACGCAGGCCACTACCACCCTCTTACTCACGGGCTTCTCCCTCGCCTGGCACAGAGCACTGCTAAGAGGGCCAGTGAAGCTAGGGAAGCTGCCACGCTATAAGCGAAGGCTGCTACTCGCCCATAGGCGTCCCAGAGGAAGCCGACTATCGTCATGCCCGCTAGGAACGAGGCTCCGAGCACAAGGTAGTACACGCCATACGCCGTGCCCCTAAGCTCGCTGGGGACATAGGCGGGCACTACTGCGCGGTAGGAAGTCTCGTACACTCCCTGATAGGCCCCGAAGACTAATGCTAAAGTCACCGCGTAGAGCCAGCTACCGCTAAGTACAGCCATTAGCGCCGAGGACGCGGCAAACAGGCCTATACTTAGACACAGCATCTTCTCCCTACCTATCTTATCGCCAATGACTCCGGCTGGGTACCCCACTCCTGCGTGAACTAAGTTGATCAGCATGTAGACTAGGGGCACGCTAGCCGCCGCTATTCCTAGCTCCTCTGCCCGCACTAAGACGAAGGAGAAGTTGTAGGCCCCCACATTAAACACCGCTAATGCCGCCAGTAGCAGGAGGAAGTCCCCTCGCAGGACCTTGCGAGCACCCTCTAGGAGCCTGCCCTCTCTGGGCGGTGTCTTCACGTCGACTACGAGCAGGGCGAGTATCGCTAGGGCTATGGCTGCGGGGACGAACGACAGAAGGAAGAGTGTCCTATAGCCGTACACGGGCAGCACTACGAAGGCGATGAGGGGCCCCAGCACTGCTCCCAGCTGGTCGAGTGTCCTGTGTACGCCGAAGGCTCTCCCAGCCTTCTCCTCCTTTACGGACTGGCTTATCAGGGCATCACGCGGCGCCGTCCTAATGCCCTTGCCTGCCCTGTCGAGCGACCTGATCACCACAGCGTCTGACCAGGTCCTGGTCACGGCGAATAGGGGCTTAGCTAGGCCTGAAAGGAGATAGCCTACGAAGACAAAGACTTTCCTGCGGCCCAGCCTATCAGAGACCAAGCCGCTCACGAGCCTCAGCGTGTAGTTGAGGAACTCAGCGATTCCCTCCATTAAGCCCAGTATTGCCCTAGTGGCCCCGAGCTCCTGCACAACGAACACAGGCAGGACTCCGAGTATCATCTCCGTGGACACATCAGTGAAGAAACTAACACCGGCGAGAGCCAGAACATTCCTAAAGCCTGGGCGCTCGCGCTTACTCATAGTTATCACGTTCCCCCGCTTTGTGGCTCAAATAGTCTTTGCCTCCTACTCTATTAGGTGCGCTAGTGACAGGTTGATGCTTTTATCGAAGGTCCTTAGACTCCCCTCGGGCAGAACTAGGGGCGGGAGAATGTCTGGCTTAAAAGTAAGGGAACGCTCTGCCCGAGGACTTTCAAGCTATTACCGACATAGCTGTAGAGGCCTTCTGGAGAGAGTACAAAAGCCGAGAGGAAGCCGAGAGAGCGTTTAGAGATATCGTGGCGAGACAGTGGGAGCGCATGATAGAGAGCAAGGCGGGGATAATTTTGGTGGCTGAGGAAAATGGCCAGGTGGTGGGGTTCCTAGTTTTCCGCTGGTGGTTCGGCTGGAATGGCTGGCTAGAAGCCATTGCCGTCAGAGAGGAACGTAGGGGTAAGGGTGTAGGCACTCGGCTAATGAGGGCGCTTATTGAGAGGGCGCGGGAGATGGGCTATAGGAAGATATGCTTCGCGGTTGGGCTGGGAGAAGCCCCGATCAGTTTCTACGAGAAACTCGGCGCTCAACGATTCGGAGAGCTACCCGAGGAGTCTGGCACGCTAACCCTATACCACATACC
>CAZPLI010000151.1:0-2372 GCA_964587325.1 uncultured Thermofilaceae archaeon
TGATAGGGGTGATCTGTGTTGGCTGGCCCTCCGAGAAGACTACCTGGGTTCTAGAGACAGAGTTCATAGACATAGTCAGGCCGGTTCTGAGGATGAGTAAGCACCAGCTGTTTCTAGGCTCGGAGCCCTACGTTGTTTCTAGACTTGTGGACGAGATAGAGTGGGCGTCTACGCGCGGCGTGAACACGACAGTCGTTTGTTATGGTAACGTCAAAGGCGCCAGCTTCATCGAGAGGCTGGCAGACGCGGGGGCAGAGGTCTATGTTAGAAAGGCCTCTTCTCTCTCCATAGTCCTAGCTGACCTCTCCGCGGGAGCTATAAGTGCGCCCAACATCGGTTACACTATACTGACTAGCGAGCCCGTGCTCGTACGTGCGCTCATGGACATGTTCTTCAGCTCGATAGTGAAGACCTCTACCCCCGTCTCTAGGCCTCCTAGGCTTAAGGGGAGCTATGTGTTGCTGTGGTCTATCATAGACAGGTTACCGCTAGGGGTTAGGTTGCGTGTCCACGGCATAGACCTAAGGAGCGGCAAGAGGGTCGTTGTTGAGGGATCTGTCGAGGAGAAAGTGGTAGACGATGGCATAGTCTCGGTCGTGCTTAGGACCAAAGGCGGTCGTCTCAGAGTCGGAGGCATAGGCGCTAAGCTGGAGGATGTGGAGGGCCTAGTTTTCGAGGTCCTAGAGGAGAGGTGATGGCCTTGGTCAAAGCAGTGCCTGCTAGGTCGAGGGACCTGTCTGAGTACGAGGGAGTAGCTCCACCCAAAGTACTCGGTGAGATCCGTTCTTTAGCAGATAGGCTGAGAGAGAGTAGAGTCGTACACGTGAACTCCACGGCTTTCGGCGGAGGTGTGGCAGAGATTCTCCATAGCATGGTTCCCTTGATGCGATCAGTGGGCCTAGAGGTCGAGTGGGAGGTCATAGAGGCACCTCCCGAGTTCTTCACTGTGACTAAACTCATACACAACGGCGCCCAAGGCATGAAAGTAGAGCTCACAGATGACATGAAGGAACTCTACCTCCGTGTTAACCGCGAGAACGCTGAGAGGCTAGACTTGTCAGGGAACATAGTGGTAGTTCACGATCCCCAGCCTCTAGCGATAAGGAAGTTTCGTAGAGACGAGGCTAAGTGGGTCTGGCGGTGCCACATAGACTTGTCTTCGCCTCACGAGCCCGTATGGAGGTTCCTTGAGGACTTCGTCAAGCTCTACGATGCTTACATTTTCCACATGAGGGAGTACGTGAGGCCCGGCTTAGAGAGTGAGAAGGTCTACATCATGTGCCCGTCAATAGACCCCTTATCCGAGAAAAACAGAGACATGAGGCCAGAGGAGGTAGAGGAGGTTCTTCGCAGGTACGACGTTGACCCCGAGAGGCCGATACTGATCCAGGTGGCTAGGTTCGATCCCTGGAAGGATCCTCTCGGGGCGATAGACGTGTACAGGAAGGTGAAGGAAAAGGTGTCTGGCGTGCAGCTACTACTAGTCGCTAGCATGGCTCACGACGACCCCGAGGGTTGGATCTACTTTGAGAAGACTGCGCGCCACGCGGGGGAGGACTACGACATACACTTACTCACTAATCTCGTGGGAGTAGGCGACAGAGAGGTGAATGCCTTCCAGAGAGCGGCTGACGTTGCCCTTCAGATGAGTACTAGGGAGGGCTTCGGACTGGCAGTCACTGAAGCCTTATGGAAAGGAACACCTGTCGTTGCTCGCGGTGTAGGCGGCATAAGGCTCCAAGTCATCGACGGAGTGACAGGATTCCTCGTGACTACAGTCGAGGAGGCTGCGGAGAGAGCTGTACAGCTGCTTAGAGACAGAAAGTTGAGGGATAGGCTGGGCAGAAACGGGAAGGAGCACGTGAGGAAAAACTTCCTGATTACCAGACACTTGAGGGACTATCTTAGGCTCTTCGCGAGGCTTCTAGAAGTATCCTAGTAAGGCTCAGCCCCCGCACGTTATAGCTTCACAAGGGTGTTTAGAGCGGCTCTAGCCGCTTTCAGCACAGACTCTCTGACTCTCTCCTCCGGCACCATTCTGTCTTCCTCAACGTGACTGCCATTAACCACTAGTATCGCTCCCGCCCGTGCCCCTCTAAGCCTAGACACCGCGAATAAGGTCGCACACTCCATCTCGACCGATACGGCCCCAGCTCGGGCCCACTTCTCTATGACCTCTCGCGTCTCCGCGTAGAACGCGTCGCTACTAAACACAGGCTCAGCCCAGACCCTGAGCCCCTCCTTCCTAGCCTCATCCACTAGGATCCGAGTCACCTCGAAGTCCGGTACAGCTACGCCGCAAACCCTGCCGAAGTACGCCTCGAACAAGCCGCCGTGGTAATACATAGCCCCAGTCGCTACTACCACATCCC
>CAZPLI010000152.1:0-2333 GCA_964587325.1 uncultured Thermofilaceae archaeon
GTATGAAGAAGCTTGTGAGGTTGACTAGGGCCTCGATAACGGGCTCGCCGTCCTTGAAGAAGAAGGTCTCTATGCTCTCGTCGGCCGAGGGACTACCTATGCTCGAGTCCTTGAAGCTATAAGTGAACACTGGGACCACGCCGAGTCCTTCGTCCTCGAGGGCCTTGACGAGCGAGTCCACGAGCTCTGTGCAGCCGTACAGCCACTCGCTTCTGTAGAACAGGATCCCGACGAGTTTCCTCTCGCTGTACTCGTACCTCGCGAGGTAGTCGCTCAACGACGTGAACGTGCCCAGCTTAGGGTGGTAGATGCCGTGCCAAGGAACTTCCTCTGGCTCGGGCACCTCGACGTCCAGGCCGCACAGCCTGAGCATTAGCAGACCTAGGGCCCTCAAGTTATGGCGACCACCCAGCTTGTAGAGCCTCGTAGCTTTAGCCACAGCGTCAGGTGAGGCCCGGGAGAGCTGAACCATGTCTGGCTGGATACACACTACTACCCCTTTGTGGCTCCTCAACGCGTCTTCCACTTCGTGCGGTATCCTGTGCGTGTATACGAATACTCCATCAGCCTCTGCAATCTCTCTAGCGTGCTCCGGCCTCAGAGACTGGTCTGTGAACACCGCGTACTCTAGCTTGTACTCTCCCCTGAGTTCCCCTAGCACCTCGCGCAGCAGGGGTGCAGACCGACCGCCGTAGCCTACGATGAAGACTAGCTTCAAGCCCCCTCCCCGAGCGAGTTACCGCTACGTTAACGCCTATGCTGACTTTAAGTATTACCTCTTAGCTAATTAGTAATAAGAAGCGAGTATTACCTCCCAATCAGTCGGTAATAACGAGTATTACCTATTCGCGACTTGGTAACACTTTAATACTCGTAGCTGTTGACTATGCTCGGCTCAGCGGGGGTAGGTATGCCGGAAGAGAAGCGCGGCTTAGACCCTAAGATTGTTGTGCTCACTGCGCTTGTGATAGTGCTACTGGTTGCTTCTATACTTGTAGCGTGGCAGCTTACACGACTGCAGGAGGAGCTGGCTAAGAAAGAGGAGGAGCTAAGGAGGGTTCAGGAGCAGGTGAGCAAGCTTGAGGAGCCCTACGAGCTGGTAGCGTCACTTGTCCTTAGGCCTAAGGACGAGGTCGTTAAGGACGGGAAGTACGCCAAGGCGAGTAGCTGGTCTCTCTCGGTCTACACAGCTCTCCTCTTCACTCCAGACGAGCGCTACCTGATAGTGGCCGACTACAAGAACAAGGTGGTATGTGTCGACACGGCAACGGGCAAGGTAGTCTGGGAGAGGGAGTTCCCCGAGAGGATGGGCTACTCGGCCGACGTGAGCCCCGACGCTCGCAAGGTCTACCTCGGCTTTAGGAGTCTGGAGGGCGAGGTCACGTGCCTCGATGTAGCGACGGGCAACGTGGTCTGGGAGTGGAGGGTCTCAGAGGACTTGGGCAAGGGAGACCCTAAGGCAAGGAGTTGGTACTGGCCCACCGTGTACGTAGTAGAGGTGAGCCCAGACGGCAAGTACGTCTACGTGACTGCTAAGAGAAGGGAGAGGCGTGCGAACTATGGGCGCGTTTACTGTCTCGACGCCGCCACAGGTAAGCTAGTCTGGAAATTCCCCGAGGACGAGTTCATGGACACGTGCGTGCCTTACGGCGTGCTGAGTCCTGACGGCAAGTACTTTGCCTTCCACACTTGGTACTACGGCAAGAAGTGGGGCCCCTATAAAGTAGCCGTGCTGGACGCTGCTACCGGCAAGCTGGTGTACGTGCTCGACGTGAACAAGACCGTGCTGGAGGCTTTCCCCGACTGCCCCGTGAAGCCTGCAACCGCCTGGCATGGCATCGACTTCACCCCCGACGGCAAGACTCTAGTCGTAGTGTCGAGGACTGGAGTCGTACTGGCCGTAGACCACGAGGAATCCGTTAAGAAAAGAGAGCCTGTAGTGAAGAAGCTTATAGTGATATCGAAGCCTCTTCCTTCGGACGTTATATCCAAGAAAGGTGGGCTGGAGAAGGGCTACATCTACGCCTACACGGGCTACGTCAAGTGCGCTGGGGACTATGTCTTCGTGTTCTCGTCCAATACTTACGGCATAACCCTAACCGCTGGCAGGGCTAGACCGGCACTAGACCACCCCAACGCGTCCAAGGTCTTTGTGCTCGACAGAGAGCTGAAGCTCAAGTGGACGTATGACATGGGAGGCAAGGTAGGCTATGGCTTCAACTTCATAGGCTATAGCAGCGACGGCAGAGTCATGGTGGTCCCCGTAGGCCATAACTGGATTAAGATGAGTAATGACCCGAGCGGAGTCGTAGTGTTCGATATGGCGAGGAAGG
>CAZPLI010000153.1:0-2332 GCA_964587325.1 uncultured Thermofilaceae archaeon
GTCTAGTATGGGCGGCTGTCACCCGCCAGAAGCGGGGCCGCCCAAGGCCTCGCGTGGCGATATCCCGGGTTCAAATCCCGGCCGGGGCGCCAATTCTCTCGATTTGTTCGATTTTTATGGTTTTACTTTAGTTTACGAATAGCGCGTGAGAAGTAAGGAGGGAAGCGTGTGGGGGCGGAGGTTTGGGGTTTGCTCGGCCCAGCGGCCGTTTGGTGCTTTGACGTAGTGTTTGGTCTAGATCCTGTAGCGCTGTCTGGGTGGTAGGTGCCTTATTTTCAACGCGCGCACGACTAAGTTGTTGCAGCCTTGTGCGTAGTGAATAATTAAAAGTCTGAGGAACTACTAGGCGTGGGAGCGCCGCGTTGTACTACTTGAGGCGGTTCGACCCGTGGCGCAGTCCGCTGTGCACGTGCCCGCCGAAGTACTCGCTTCAGCCGTACACCGGGTGTAGCCACAGGTGTCTCTACTGCTACGCGACGGCCTACATAGGAGTGAGGGATAGTGAGCCTAAGAGGGAATTCATTAAAAGGCTGAGGGCGGACCTTAGGAAGGCTGACCCTAGACTGCCTGTTAGCATGAGTAACAGTAGCGACCCCTACCCACCGCTAGAAGCTGAGCTTAGGGTTACAAGGCGCGCACTAGAGGAGCTTGTTTCTCACGGCTTTAGAGTTCTCATTGTCACGAAGTCCGACTTAGTGCTTCGCGACATCGACGTTATTCGAGGAAGACCTGTCTCAGTGAGCATAACCATTACAACTCTTGATGACTCTCTAGCCAGGCGAATGGAGCCTGGGGCGCCACCGCCTTCTCGCAGAGTACGTGCAGTTGCTAAGCTGACCGAGGAGGGAGTACCTGTCTCGGTGAGAATAGACCCTATAGTACCAGGGCTTAACGATGACCCCCACGAGTTAAGGGAGTTAGTGGCAGAGGTAGCGGCTGCAGGTGCCAAACATGTAGTGACGTCGACATTCAAAGCAAGGCCTGACAGCCTTGCTAGAATGTCAGCTGTATTTCCAGATCTAGCCGACAGATGGAGGAGGCTGTACAAGGTCGAAGGCGAGAGGAATCGAGGATACTACTACCTCAGGAGAGCTCTGAGAGTTGCTATTCTCTGGCCCGTGGTTGAGGAAGCGCGTAGGAGGGGACTAACTTACGCCACGTGTCGCGAGGGGCTGCAAGACCCCAAGTTCTTTAGGGCACCGACATGTGATGGTACGCATTTAATCCCCTGCTAGCAGAGACTTTATAGTAAGCTCTGAGGGTCTCCACGCTAGGTGCCTGCCGTGACTACCTACAGCCCTTACGGTGAGGCTGTAAGGCAGATACTTGAGACGGCAGAGCGCGCGCTCGGCGAGGCTGGCTTTAATTGTAAACTAGTAAGGGCTGACGTGAGGAAGCCTCCCAAAGGGGCAGGGGACTTCGCCCTCCAGCTATTCCGTGCGGCTAGGGAGATAGGCATAGCGCCTAACGAGGCAGCTCGCCTCGTGGCTGGGGCCTTCAGACCTAAGGGGGTTTTAGCGTCCGCACGAGCGGTTGGAGGCTATGTTAATTACGATGTGAACCTGCCCTCTTACGCTCACCTTGTGGTCTCCACGATCGAGGAGCTGGGAGATAGCTATGGCTGCGTGCCCGCCGAAAAGAGACTAAGGGTGATAGTTGAGCATACGAGCGCTAACCCAATTCATCCTCTGCATATAGGTCACTTGAGGAATTGCCTTCTCGGCGACTCGCTCGCTAGGTTGCTTAGAGCTAGGGGGCACGAGGTAAAAACTCACTTCTACATCGACGACGTAGGCCTACAGGTGGCCTTCGCTGCGTACGGCTTTTCTAAGGTTAAGGACCGCATGGGCAGTCGTAAGCCCGACCACTTCATAGGTCTCGTTTACTCAATAACGTGTACTCTCATTGAGATAGAGGAGGCTAAAAAGAGACTGGAAGAGGCTAGACGCGCGGGTGCGGACGAGGAAGTGCTTAAGATACAGAGGAGAATGGACGAGCTTGTTGCTATTGCTAATGAGCTGCGTGAGCGCGACGAGCAACTTTTCTACGCCTTGCTTGACGAAATATCTAAGGACCCTGACCCCTTAGCCAAAGTACAGGCCATAAACAGGGCTTACGAGCGCGGAGAGAGCTGGGCGGTCAAGCTCGTGAGAGAAATGGTGAACGCCTGCTTAGAGGGCTTTAAGAAAACCTTCAAGAAACTCGGAATAAGCTTCGACAGCTGGGACTGGGAAAGCGAGCTCACTGTATGGAACGGGGCTGCGGAGGAGGTCATAAGAGGACTGATGAGAGCTGGCCTAGTTTACCGCAAGGAGGGTGCGCTGGTATTCTC
>CAZPLI010000154.1:0-2282 GCA_964587325.1 uncultured Thermofilaceae archaeon
GAGGAAAGAAGTTGTCGAGAGCTACCACAAGCTCAAGGAAAAGATGTACCCGCTGGACCAGCTGGCGCTCAGAGTAACCCTGAGCAAGCCTCTCAAGGAGTACACGAAAACAACGCCCCAACACGTCAAGGCGGCCCGTCAACTGGCAAGGCTTGGCAAGCGCGTGGAAGTAGGGGACATAATAAGCTATGTGAAGACGAGGGGTAGGGAGGGAGTGAAACCCGTTCAGTTAGCTAGGATAGACGAGGTCGATACGGAGAAGTACGTGGAGTATATGCGCACGGCCCTAGAGCAAGTGCTCGAAGCTCTAGGCATCTCATTCGATGAGATAGTGGGGCGCAGGTCCATTGAGAGCTTCATCCCCGGCATGAGTTAGTCCTCCTCCTTGAGAAGCTCGCTTATGGTCTTGACCTTGCCCCTCTTCTTGTACACTATTCTCGTTTCAAGCCTTATTGGGTAGCCTATTTCGTAGAAGACGCCGTAAACCGTGCGCGCGTCCAGCATCCCTTTGATGCGGCCTAGCACGAAGAGCCTTCCTAGGGCCTCAGCCACGCGCCTAGCCACCTGGGGGTACTGCGACAAAGCCTTCTTGAACATCTCCTTGCCATCATCTGTAAGGTGCTCCGAGAAGACTCTGTAGTAGTCGGGCTCCTTCCTCAGAGCCTTAGCCTCTCTGGCAAGGAGCCTCCTCTGCAGCTCCAGCATCTTCCGCATCTTCAGCAGCCTGAGCTCGTCCTCCCCCACGTCCATCACCACCCTGCTCACTGGGCCTATGCCCTTATAAAGACCTATGTAGGAGCCTCTTGGCAACAGCCCCTCGCACGGCCACACTTATAAGACTAGGGAGATGAGTGGTCATTGATGCCTGGTGCCGCCGAAGTTAGGTGCTCTGCTTGCGGTAGCAGAAAGGTAGCCGCCAAGATAAAGGGGAAGTACTACTGCTACGAATGCGGCGCGCGTATCATGAAAGAGCACGTTGACAGGCTCATAAAGGAGCTTAAAGAGAAAGGGCTCATAGAGATATAGCGGCTAGTGGCCTCCTTTGTGCCGCGCGGCTTCGTGCCTCTTCTTGAGGAGCCTTTCCTTCTGCTTCCTCTTCCACTTGTAGCGGTGCGTGTACCTGTACTTCACGCTCAGCAGGCCGCGCATCCTACGCCCCGCCATGGTCTTGCCCTTGAACACCCTGCCCCTGTCCAGCTTTACCTTAATCACCTTAGGCAGGGTGGGCGGTGGAGGCCTTATCTCCCCCTTCTTAACCTTCTCCAGCCATTCGGCCAGGGCCTTGACATTAGCCTCATGCACGGTTTTCCGGCGCTCGTCCACGTATATGCCTAGCAGCCTCGCCTCCTTGACAGACAAGCCGACAGCCTTAATCTCCCCGACGGAGTAGCCCCTAGCTGCCTTATACTCCCTGGGCGCGAGCCCGCCGTGCCTTATCAGCTTAGGCACCTTGGCTATGGGCGTTGGCGGAGGGACTACAGGCACCTCGGGCCTCGACTCCATGACTACCGCCTAGTCGCCCATCATGAGGTTGCTTATAAACCTGCGCAGAGTCACCTGCCCAGCTCCTCGAGTAGCCTCGACCTCGCCATGAGGACGAGGACCCCACCGGCGACAAGGCCCGCCGGTATGCCTAAGGCACCTGCCACGACCGACCAGGACTTAAACGACTCTATGGCGTAATCGTCGAGCATCTTCCTTGTCACTACCACGAGCAGCAGCGAGAGCAGGCAGAGGATTGCGTACGCCAGCTTCGCTTCGAAGAAGGGCTTGCCCCACAGTAGTATTACGGCAGCTGAGATCAGAGAGTTTAGGAGATAGAAGGGGAGAGCCATCGACATGTACCTTCCCGCAACCCTAATGCTCGTTTCTGTGCTACGTACATCGCTTCTCCTAGTCCAGGAACGTAAATAAACGTTCACATTCGTTCCCGTGAGAGCTCGAAAGGAGCATGCGCACTAGAGAAGCTCCGCTGTAATTAGTCCTAGGAAAGAGCCCCATAGCAGTGCTGCAGAGAACTGAGAAAGCGCTCCGGCCTTTACCTCCATAGCCTTGAGGAATATCAGTTTGACAGCTGCCGTCAGGACGAAAACCGGTATTAGGAGGAAAGCGGTATCGCCGGCCAGCGAGACCAGTGCCGAGCCGAACATTACCCCCAGGGGGCTACATGGCACTCTCGTCTCCCCCGACAGGTAAACTACTGTTGCTACGAGCACTGCCCCGACACCCGCAGCGAGACCGACGATATCCAGGTTTGCGAGGCTCGGCACAGAGGAGAACAG
>CAZPLI010000155.1:0-2277 GCA_964587325.1 uncultured Thermofilaceae archaeon
TCCCCATAGAGGACAGGGGTCTTACACCTGGATTAGTTTAGAGGAGGTCTCCGCTGGAGAGGAAGTTATTGTAAGAATCACGTGCTCTCCTTAACCTTCTCTATGACCCTGATTTCTTCTATAACGGTATAGGGGTACTGGCCACGCTCGTCCTTTTCGAGAGCTTTCACCATGTCCCATACAGCCAGTAAGGCGGCAGCAACGCCTGTCAGGGCCTCCATCTCAACACCTGTCTTAGCATAGGCTCTTACCTCAACTTCCACCTCGACGCCATCCTCTAGGAGCCGAAGGTCTACGTCGATGCCGGTTATTGGTATAGGGTGGCAAAGTGGTACAATATCCCAAGTCTTCTTAACAGCATGAATTGCTGCGAGTTTAGCTACTGCAATCACATCTCCTTTCTCGACAAGACCTTCGGCTATTGCTTTTACAGTTTCCTTACGCAGTTTGATTCTCCCTACAGCCCTAGCGGTACGCTTGATTACAGGCTTGTGCCCGACCTCTACCATCCTTACGTCTCTCATGAGCGGTCCCCCTTGTAGTTACGGGACGCAAAAGTGAAGTAGGGTTTTCTTTTGAGCGTTGCCTCCACAAGCGCGCGCTTAACAGCTTCTTCGCCGCACTTAATTGCGGCAAGCACATCCACGAGCCCATTTTGTCTAAGTAGGCACGGCTTAAGCCAACCGTCCGATGTTAAGCGAAGCTTAGTGCATGCTGCGCAGAAGTTAGGGTTGAACATTGGTTTTACAATTTCTACTACGACACCGTTGGGCAGGTAGTAAACAGGTCTGTTATGAAGTCTTCTTTTTTCAATTCGTATGCTGACTCTAGCTAGTGACTCGAGCAGATGAGTCAAATCAGCGTGAAAACGTGCGTACTTCCTAGAGAGAGGCAAAGGCTCATGATACTCTATAACCCTTACTACCGAAACTCCAACCGAGGACGCATACTCTACTATACTCCAGAAGTCCTCCTCATTAATGCCCTTAAGGTAGACATAGTTTATTTTCACGGGATTCAAGCCTTCTGAGACTGCTGCTTCAATGCCTTTCAGAGTCTGTTCAAGCCCGTCGACGCCTGTAATCGCTCGATACTTACGAGAGTCTAGCGTGTTCAGCGTTACGTTGACCCTAGTTAGACCCGCCTCTTTGAGCTCTCGAGCCTTATCAGCCAAAAAGTAACCATTAGTGACTAGCGATACCTCGCTAATACCGGGTATAGAGGCTATTTGAGATATCAAGTCTGCAATGTCGCGCCTTAGAAGAGGTTCCCCTCCCGTTAGCTTAACCTTTCTCACACCTAGAGATGCAGCGACCTTTACAATAGTAACTATATCAGATACGGACAGCTCTTTAGACCTATGCTTATAATACTCACCCTCCTTGTGGCAATATATGCAAGAGTAATTACAATTCTCTGTGACCGTAATTCTTAGCTCGTGAACTGGGCGTCCGTAGGGGTCGACGAGGCGTGTGTTCAAAACACTCACCTATCGTTCTTCAGGAGCATTAATAACGCTGCTCGTTCAGCTTTAAATGTTCATGGGGGACTATTATGTTTGAGCGCACCCATCGTGATGCTGAACCTCCCCACCTACTTCATGAAAGAGAAGCGCTTAGGAATCTGGGGTTTGGGCTTATAACTGTCAGCACCTCGCGGTACACTAAGGCCCTAAGTGGAGAGTCCGTGAATGATGTCTCCAAAGCTGTCGCTGAGTCTCTGATAAAGAACTCGGGACACAGAGTCGCTGCATACGAACTTGTACCTGATGACCCGGATAAGATCCTAAAAGCGGTGCTTAGCATGTTGTCGCGTAACGATGTAGACGTTGTAATAACTATGGGGGGCACAGGACCCTCACTCACAGATGTGACTGTTGAGACTTTGAGACCGCTATTTGAGAAGGAGCTTGAAGGCTTTGGGCAGCTTTTTAGAGTGCTCAGCTATCAGGAGATTGGTGCTTCCGCAATTCTCAGCAATGCTACAGCAGGCATTAGAGGAGGGAAAGCTCTATTCTGTCTGCCGGGTTCACCCTTAGCTGTCAGACTGGCTCTAGAGAGGTTAATACTCCCTGTAATAGGCCACCTTCTAGCACTCGCTAGGCCTCGGAGGCGGTAATTATGATCGCGCAAGAGCCATTCAGGTCACTTTGTAGACTTCAGGAGGCCTGGTCTGCTCTTAGCACTAAGATACGACCGCTAAGCCCTCGTAGGGTTTCAGTACTGAGTGCTTGTGGTAGGGTTTTGGCGGAGGATGTTGTTGCGCCTATTGATGTTC
>CAZPLI010000156.1:0-2225 GCA_964587325.1 uncultured Thermofilaceae archaeon
CGTTTGTGCCGCGGAACACTATCAGCGCTGCAGCGTCCCGTTTTACGTACATTCTCTTTGTGAGCTCTATGGCCACCTTCTTAGCCAGGCTTATCCGCATAGCTGTAGCCATGCTGCCGCTAGAGTCGAGAACTAGGACTGTCAGTCGGGGTACCCGCGTCCTGCGCACCCGCACTCTAATGTCCTCGTCCCGTATCTTAAGCTGCTTCCTTGCACTCGAGGCTCTTACCGCAGCTGCCCGTATCGTAGCGACTAAGTCTAGGTCGTGTACTTTGCCGTCCTTGGGGAGGGTAAACGAGACGGGAATTCCTTGAGGATAATTAATGACAGTCCTCCACTCGCTCCTACTGCCCCTCCAAGTCTTCTCGGCTAGTCCCTTCTCCCGCTTCGGTAACTCGCTCGGTAGAGATATCTCACAATTACTAGGCTCAAAGACTCTCTCAAGGGATCCCTGGGCCTGGGGGTTTCTCTCACCCCCAGACCCTGTGGGGCCTCTGCCCCGTAAGTGGCCGTGGCACTCGCCTTCCCCATCGCATACTTCTCTTAGAGCTTTCCTGAGCCTCTCTAGCGGTGGCTTCTCGAAGGGCCTAGACTTGAGCCTGTGAGGCAGGGCTAGCTCCATAGCTTTCTTGAGGTCCTCTAGGCTCACTCTAGTCCTACCGTCGAGTGCGGCTATTGCCTTGGCTGCTCTCACTGTGACTATTTCGGCTCTATTAGTCCTCACGCCCAGTTTCACTATGGTCTCAGCCAGTAGGCACAGGAGGTCCTCACCTACCTCGACCTTGGGCAGTAGCCTGCGTGCTCTCTCCACGCGCTCTCTGAGCTCGTTCTGCTGAGGCTCGTACTTGCGGTAGAAGGCGTCGGGGTCTGCGAAGAACTCCTCTACCCTCTTGACTATCTCGATGCGCGTCTCAGGGTCCATTGGGGTCTCTACGTCGACTACCAAGCCGAAGCGGTCTAGGATCTGCGGCCTCAGCTCGCCCTCCTCGGGGTTCATGCTACCGACGAGTATGAAGCGGGCCGGGTGTCTCACTGATACGCCTTCCCTCTCCACAATGTTCCAGCCCATCGCGGCTGCGTCAAGGAGGACGTCCGCTATGTAGTCGTCTAGGAGGTTGACTTCGTCTATGTAGAGGATGTTCCTGTTAGCCTCGGCTAGTAGCCCTGGCTCGAGAGCCCTCACCCCCTCCTTGAGGGCTCGCTCGACGTCTAGCGTGCCCACAAGCCTGTCGACCGTGACGCTTAGGGGCAGGTCTACAACTCTCATCTTGACTCGCCTCACGGGCAGCTCCTCGCCGCTCGCGTACCTCTGGTAGCACCAGTCGCACATCTCCAGAGGATTGCGAGGGTTGCAGTTGAACGGGCAGTCGCCGACTATCTCTATCTCAGGCAGGACGTCGGCAAGAGCCCTGACCATCGTAGACTTACCCGTCCCCTTGTCTCCTCTGAGCAGTACTCCGCCCACTAGCGGGTTTACTGCCGCGATTAGCAGGGCGAGTTTGGCTTTCTCGTGGCCTACTATCGCCGTAAAGGGGAACACTACTTTCCTCTCCTGACCTTGGACCATAGCTCCTCTACCTCCCTCATGGACTTAGCCCAGTGCTCGTCGTCCTCGGCCGTGAAAATGACTATCGCTCCCCCCTGGTGCTCGCCCTCAACACCTGACATCTCCTCCATTACGCCCTCCACCTCACCATAGGCCTCCTCCAGCTTCTCCAGGGTCTCCGGCCTAGGCCTCCAGAGCCCTCTCTTCGCAGCCTCTAGCAAGCGCCTGGCTATCTCCTCTAAGGCCCATGGGTTGTGCTCCTCGAACCACTTCCTCATGTCCCTATCTAGGACGTAGGTCTCAGCTATGCTCTCATACACCCAGTCGTCTACTAGGCCCGTCGTGGCGCCCCACCCGTAAAGGTGAAGGATCTTCCTAGCGAACTCGCTAGCCCCCCTATACCCGTGTTTCTTCATCTCCTCGATCCACGCGCGGTTGAGGAGCTTCGCCCTGACTACTCTCTCTATCTCCTCCTTCATGTGAACTACTTTGGGGTCTGTCACGTCTCTTGTGTCGACCTGCACTACCTCGACGTCTCTGCCTGAGACTGTCTTGGCCGCGTTGTAGAAGCCGCCGTGGTAGGCGAAATAGCAGCAGCAACCAAATATGTCATGCTCGTCGCTCACGTGCTCCCTCGCCACAGCCTCGACAGTCTTGAGGGACTCTAGCAGGACTGCGT
>CAZPLI010000157.1:0-2213 GCA_964587325.1 uncultured Thermofilaceae archaeon
CTGTAGTAGCGTGGAATGTCTTTTCGGGGGATGGATTTCGTGTCGGTCCCCGTAACTATAATCATCTTAACGTCTTGCTTCTCCCTCGGTAGGGAGTGTACCCACTTGTCGAGAAGCGAGGATATTTTTTCCACGTCGATGCGCTCTATGGCTGTGTCGAGGCCTAGCCTACGTACAGTGTCAACTACTATAGAGACAGCTTCAAGAAAGGCGTCTTTCATTGCTAGCTACCCCGCTTCTCCAGCCTATACTCGGCTACACCGTCGGCAAAGACGAAGAGGTTTAGCAGTATCAGGGCCCAGCCGATTAGTGCGAGAATAGCTCCGTTCACATGGTCACCCTGTGCGTAGAGCTGCTCGCCGAGGTCTCTCACCGTCTCGCCGAGCATTATCGATATTACGCCCTCAGCCACCTTTAGCTTCCACTTCTTCACCATACTTTTTCACCCCGAAGACGGAGGTGTAGTGCCCATAAATTAACTCTTCGTATTGTTATACTTACGCTAGTTACACGTAGAATGGAGAGGAGGTTTTATATACCAGTATGGAGTATAAGTCTCGGGTGAGGGGTGTGGTAGGGAGGAAGAAGTACACGACTATAAGCGTGCCGTACGAGGTGCGCGATACTGTGAAGTCCTTGGCTACCGCACGGAAGGTGGCGCAGTGGCGGGTTATTCACGAGGCCGTCATGCACTACCGCCTAGCCTACCTGTCACACTTCACAACGAACACTGGGTGGCTGAACAAGGCTGCGTGGTACGCGTACAAGCTTTCAGCCAGCATCGGAGAGTTCAGGGCCGACCCTTCGGAGGAGAAGAAGGGAATGCTGCTGAGGACCATAGACCAGATTGAGGCTAGGCTGGGTGTTGACTGTGCGGCTCTAAGGTATGCCGTAGAGGCCTACGCTAAGAGCCCGTCACGCAAGAACAGGGTCGTGCTGAACGACGCTGCTAAAGAGGTCGTGGGCCAGATAATTACCGCTCTGGCCCGAAAGGAGTCACAGAAAGACAAGAAGGAAAAAGAGGAGAGCTAGGTTTCGGGTTTTTCTAGGCCCAGTATCTGCCTAACTTTCTCGTCTACTTTTTCTATCAGTTCCTGGGGCACGCCTGTGGCTAGGTAGAAGTCCTTTATCGCCCTGACTAGGGCCTTGTTGTCGTTTGCATATGCGTTGGCGAGCTTGCGGGCCATTTCGCGTGCCTTTACGGCGAGCGGGCCCCTAACACCGTACATGTTGAAGACTAGCTTCTCGACCTCCCGACCGATTATTACGATGTGTTCCACTGTGAGGGGGACTCCCATAGTCCCACCCCTATGCGTATAGTGTTAATGTTCCTTGTCTTATCTCTTCTCCTGAAGCCTCCTCCGTAGTCCCCTCTCTCAGCTTCTCTGCTATCTGGCTGTGTCCCCTAGCCGACATGACGTAGCCTAGGTGGAAGAGCACATGCGTCGTTACCTTCTGGGCCTCTTTTTCCTCTAGCCCCATTAGCTCCTGTAGGAAAATCATGAGTGTGTCGCTCACTAGGCTTGCGAGTGCTACCTCGCGCATTTCGTACTCGTCGCACATGGACGCTATTCCACGCGCCATTGCGCAGAGGGCTGCCCGTATTCCGCCTTTGAGGAGGCAGGCTGAGAGGTAGAGCCTCACTAGTGCGGTCTTTAGCCTGTTAGTGATGCTAGCCACGCTGGGTCCGCCTCCTCCTTAGCTCGGCCCTGCGCCTTATTAACTCTATCTCTTCGGGCTCGTAGCCGTACTTCGCTAGCTCCCTGAGGAACGACTCGAACTCTTGCTGGGTGACTACGCCAGCAGCGTATGCGGATATGTACTCTGTGATTAGCGAGCGGACCTCGTTGCGTAGGGGTGCGAGCTTCACGTACTCGCGCCATATCTCCCTGTGCCTAGGCGGTACACCCCTTATCTCCATGACCTCGTCGAGTAGCTGCCTAGCCTTGGGCACGGTCTCGGCCAGTGTGGCTATCTGTGAGACGGTGGGTATGTAGACTGCTACTTCGGCCTCCAGCATTGCCTCTGCAGTCTCCTCGTCTAGGCCTAGCTCTACGAGCCTCTGTAACGCCGTCTTTCTGTCAATCAGTCCCTTAGCGTAGCGCCTCAGTATGCCCCTGCTACGTATCTCTCGCCTGTAGATGTCCCTCAGGAACTTGGCTACGTCAATGAATATGTCCTTCTCGTCCTTGGTGAGGTTTGCTCTATTGGCT
>CAZPLI010000158.1:0-2207 GCA_964587325.1 uncultured Thermofilaceae archaeon
AGATAGTAAGGCCTCACGGCAAGAAAGGGAGGGTCATGGCAGTCTTTAGGAAGCCCTTGCCCGGCCAGGCGCTGGGGACCGAGGCTTGGGTTCTGTAGAAGTGGAAGTAAAGCTCAGGGTACGAGGAGGGTTAAGGGAGCTAGTTGAGTTGCTCGACGCCTTAGGTTACCTAGCGGTAAGCGACGAGGCCCAGCTCGACGTATACTTTTCCCACCCTTGCTACGACTTCTCGAGTAGGGATGAGGCCCTAAGGCTTAGAGTGAGCGGCGGGAGAGCCGTTCTCTGCTATAAGGGACCGCGTCAACCATCGAGAGTTAAGAAGAGGCTGGAGGTAGAAGTTGCGGTTAGCGATGCTTCGAGTACCGTAAGACTGCTCAAGGCTCTCGGGTTCAGGGAGCTGGCGCGCATAGAGAAGAGGAGGAGGGTTTTCAAAAGGTCAAATGTCACCATAGCACTAGACGAGGTAAAGGGTCTAGGTCCATTTGTAGAGGTGGAAGCTCCATCGGAGAGTGCCGTTCTGGAGGCGATGTATGAGTTGGGCTTCTCCGAGAAGGACATCGTGAGAGAAACCTACTTAGAACTTGCTCTTAAATCTAAGAAGTCTTCAAATACCGACAGCGAGTGAATTAGGCCGGGGACATTAATGGCGGATCTGGAGTACTCTGTCCTTGCGGAGTTCTACGAGAAGATAGAGGGCACGACACGTAGGATCGCAATGACAGAGTACCTTGTCGCACTACTTAAGAAGACCCCCGTAGAAGTCATAGACAAGATCATCTACCTAACTCAGGGGAAGCTTAGACCTGACTATGAGGGTGTCGAGCTGGGTGTGGCCGAGAAGCTAGCGATGCGAGCCATTGCTCAGGCTACGGGAGCCGGCCTTAAAGAGGTTGAGGCTGAGTACAAGAGGTCAGGAGATGTGGGTCTTGTTGCCCAGAGACTATTGAGTAGGAGGCGGGCAGTCTCCATAACTGACTTCTTTGGAGTTCCTCAAGAGGCTAAGAAGCCGTTAACTGTTTCGAAAGTCTACGAGACCCTTATGAGGATAGCTAAGGCCTCAGGGCCAGGGGCTCAGGACACGAAAATAACATTGTTAACTTCTCTCCTCAGAGAGGCGAGTCCCGCTGAGGCGAAGTATATCCTTAGAACTGTCACTGGAAAGCTAAGGCTGGGTATCGCCGACATGACGATACTCGACGCACTCGCAATAGCGTTCGCGGGGTCTAAAGCAGCACGCCCTGTGGTTGAGAGAGCGTACAACATGCACCCGGACCTGGGCTACATAGCAAAAACCTTAGCAACGGGGGGGCTAGAGGCTATTAAGTCCATAGGGATTACTGTCGGCATACCTGTACTCCCCATGTTGGCTGAGAGGCTCAGTGATCCCAAGGAGATACTGGAGAAGCTGGGCGGCGCGTGCATTGCTGAGTACAAGTACGACGGCGAGAGGGTACAAGCGCACAAAAAGGGAAGCGAGGTTGTGCTGTTCAGCCGGCGGCTTGAGAACATAACGCACCACTACCCAGACGTTGTCGATATGGTTAGGAACAACGTAAACACTTCGGAGGCCATAGTGGAGGGTGAGATAGTTGCAGTGAACCCTGACACGGGGGAGATGCTACCTTTCCAAGAACTCATGCACAGAAGGAGGAAGTATGAAGTCGAGAAAGCCATGGAGATGTACCCCGTGGTCCTGTTTCTCTTCGACCTTCTCTATTTAGACGGAGTAAATTACATTGACAAACCTTACCCTGAGAGGAGGAAAAAGCTTGAGGAGATAGTGACTGTAGATGATAAAGTAAGGCTGGCGGAGGCTAAAATCGTAAAGACGCCGGAGGAGCTAGAGTTATTCTTCGAGCAGGCAATAGCTGATGGCTGCGAGGGCGTTATGTGCAAGTCCATTAGGGGCGACTCTATATACCAGATGGGAGCTCGCGGATGGCTCTGGATCAAGTTTAAGCGTGACTATAGGTACGAGATGACGGATACTGTGGATTTGGTCGTTGTAGGAGCTTTCCACGGAAGAGGGCGTAGAGCTGGAACCTACGGCGCCCTTCTAATGGCAGCTTACAGCCCCAAGGAAGACGTTTTCAAGACGGTATGCAAAGTAGGAAGCGGATTTACAGATGAAGATCTGGCAAAGCTTCCTGAGCTTCTCGAGCCGTACAAACTACCGCACAGGCATCCAAGAGTAGTTTCGAAAATGG
>CAZPLI010000159.1:0-2189 GCA_964587325.1 uncultured Thermofilaceae archaeon
TCTGGTTGAGGTGTTATCGTCACTCCAGCATCTGTGTAGATTAAACCGTTGACTAATATCGTTATGATACTTACTTCTTCCTGACCGCGGTTTTTTATGCAAAGTATTACATGGTAGCTATCGTTGCTCATGCTAATGTCGGTACATATATCTACCATCTCTAAGTGGCTAAGCTCGTGCAGCGTTACACTCGACACCCAAAGTGCTGCTCCGATCGCTACCATTGTGACCACGGCAATGAGTATTAGCGTGGCGTAGGACGGTGGCTCGACCATGAAAGGCGACCTCGTACTCCTTCTATGCGGGTGTGAGGCTAAGCTTAATGCTTCTCAGAACCCTGCGTAGATTGACTGTTAGTCTACCAATACGCCACCTGCTAACAGATACAAAAACAGGACTGGCTGGGTGAATGGCTGGATCTCTAAACCTTGGAGTACAGGAGGAACGCCAAGTAGATGCTCACTATTGCCCATACAGCACCTGAGATTATTCCCAACGGGCTTGTTAATTCGTAGGCAACTACTAGCGTTATTAGCGCGTAGACTACCATGAACCTCCTAAGAGCTTCTTGAGGTTTTAGTGTAGCTGTTAGTAGCGACAAGACCTTAGCTGCAAGAGGTCCCAGTCCTAGTTTTCTCAATACTTCCTTGTAGACCTGCTGGCCCTCATACGTTAGTGCTATTTCACGCGTACCTGCGTGACGCCTTACCTTGATGAGCCTAGACCCGCTGCGCTTTATAACGGATATTATCTTTCTTTCGCTTAATTTGAGTTCTCTGGCTACCAGATATAATGGGACCCATTCGTGTATAGAAGTACCTACTACCAAGATTATGTCTGTTAAGACTAGAGAGTCCTCGAGTGGAGGCCTTGCCCCTCTTGATGCTAGCGACTTAATTAGCCTATAAAGCTCGACGCCTTTCTCAGTGAGTACATAGCGCCCCCTCTCTCGCGACACTAGTAGGCCTTTCTTCCGAAGCTTCTGTGCCGCGTCGATTATAGTCTTCTTTTCCTGCCCTAGGGCTCGCGCGATTTCTACTAGGTCGACTTCACCTTTTTCGCCTGCCTCGAGCAATATTCCGAGCTGTATCTGGCCTCTTGCAATGTCTATTTTCTCATCTATTTTCCTTATAATTTCTAGTACTTCGGCTATGTCTTCACCGCCCGTCATGCAAACGCACCAGTAGTGGGAGTGCTGTATGCGGCTTGTTCTCTCGCTGTGAAGAGGCGAGAAGCTGTCAAATAATCTTTCTGCCTGTAATCGTCGCTTCGGGATGGTAAGTTAGAATACGAGCTACCAGGGGAAGTAATAGTGATTAGCGAAAAGGTAGAGTATTGTTTATGAGGAGAACTAAGTAGCTGGTGTGATAGGATGGTACTTGAGAACTTATTCATGGTTTTGATTGCGCTTGGAGCAGTGACAGTCACAATAACTATAGCACTGCTCCTATTAGTGTTAAAATTGAACGCCAGTATCGGGATTCTCCAGAGGATGATAGGTGATACGATCAATATTCTAGGCAGCATGTCAGAAAGTATTACAGATGCTTCTTCTAGAGTATCTTCCCTTACGGCTTCTCTTAACACGCTTAAAGAGACTCTCTCAGGACTAGCGGAAAAAGTTACTAGGCGAGCTGTAAGAACCTCTCTTACTTCTGTCCCGTCTATTCAATTTCCTCCCGTAATATCCTCGCTAGCTGACCTCTGTAGGCACGGCATTGAGGGAGTTATAGTGTTAACAAAAGATGGTTTACCATTCGAGGCCTATCCACCCGGCTTCCTCGGCGATACGGCCGGAGCCTACCTTACAGCTCTCAAGGCAATATACGGTGTCCTAGAGGGGGTTAACTGGGTCGCTGTAGCAGGAGACAGGGGGCCCGTGTATGTGGCTAAACTCAACATTCCAGAGGGAGAGTTCTACGTCGTGTTTACAGCTCGGGAACCTGTCCCTGCAGTAATCCCACAGAGACTTTCATCCGTGGTCTCTGAGTACATTAGAAGGCGATTAAGGGAGATTTCACGTGCAAGCGCCTAGGACAAGGATAAATTAGGCCCCATAGTGGTTCAACAGAAAATACGCTGAAATAAAAGCCATGTTTTGCCAATTTACTCAGTTACTAGCTCCCTAACGAGACTTTTCAATCTCTCGAGGTCTTCAGGCCTGGGCATGCCTCGGAACTCTAATATTC
>CAZPLI010000160.1:0-2151 GCA_964587325.1 uncultured Thermofilaceae archaeon
ATTTTGACGAGTACTTGCTCGCCTTCTTCGAGGTCGAGTTTCTCTAGGGGCTTGAGTACTCCGCCCGTGTACACAGCTCTTACGGTTCTCTGCATGCTCGTACCGTTGAACAAGTACTAGTGCAATTGAGTGGCTCCTGATTTTTCCCGGTGCTTGAAGTCTTTAGCTGCGAGGCCTTAGTGCCCGTGTCAGCCTTCTAGGTAGACTGCTTTCAAGCCCTCGCTTGACGCGACCTCGCTTAGTCTCTTGTCGCCAGTGAGGAAGATTTCTGACCCCACGTGCTTCGCTGTCACGACTTGTAGGGCGTCGGCCTGATACAGGTGGTGTTTCAGGACAATGCTCCAGGAGGCGACTAGTAGGCTGGCCCTGACGGGAACGACGCGCATTATTCCTAACCTGAGGAGTCTGGCGGTCTCGCCGGCGAAAGACCTTAAGGCCTTAGCGTAGTCTTTCTCCGCTAGCCACCCTCTCTTGCGGTACTTGTCGAGGACTCCTAGGACCTCTCCAATGTTCCAGGCCGAGAGCGCTAGGACTGTGTCTCCGCTGTAGGCCTTCCTGTACACGTCGCGTACGATATCGCTTCCTTCCTCCTCCACGTACCTTTTAACGAGGGCGCTCGAGTCGAGGTAGGCGATCATTCTCTCGAGCCTCTCATCTCTCTAACTGCACGGCCGGCCGATGTCTTGACGAGCGGCTTGACTGGCTCTACGTCAATGGGCACGGGCTCCTCGCCGGCGAGCCTAGCTAGCTCCTCAGCTATCTCGAGGTCGCAGAGTTCCTCTCTAATGGCCTCCTCGACTGCCTTGCTCAGCTCCCTAGCTCCTTTTTCTCTGACTACTCTGGCCTTGAATAGCCTCCACAGGGTCTCCTCGATTAGGAGGCTAGTTTTTACTCTCATGCTCTTAACCCTAAGTACGCTGAAGAGTAGCTACTTAAAAAGTGTCGGTCGTGGTTGCCTAGTCGTGAGCCGAGTTGCCGAGCTAAACCTAGGGGGTGTGGTGGTGTAGTATTGCGTACGGTCTTGTGGCGAGCGCGTTTTTAATTACGGTGATAGTTTAGTTGTAAGTTATAATTGCTATGAGGAACCTACGATTACCGTGTCTGTTGAGACTAAGAAGCTACTGGAGAAGGTTAAGGGGGACCGGACCTGGGACGCTTTTCTCCGCGAGCTAGCCTTGAGTATCCTAGAGTCTAGGAGGGAGCGTGTGAGGAAGAGGCTGAACGAGTTTCTGGAGGCAGAGTTCGAGGAAGTTAGGGTGAGAAGGTGGGCGAGGGAGTACTAGTAGACACAGACGCGCTCATAGACTATGTTAGGGGTAGGAGGAAGCTCCTCGCGGGCCCCTGCTACATATCCGAGATAACGCTGTACGAGTTCATTAGGGGGACTAGGAACCCGGCGGAGGCTAAGGGGCTACTCGAAGAGGAGTTCATTATCGTGTACAACGACAACGAGGTATTGGAGAAGGCTACCAAGATCTGGCGAGCCCTGAAGAGAGAGGGAGTGCTGATAGACGACAGAGACATGCTTATAGGTGCCGCCGCAATAGCCAAGGGTCTTCCCCTACTTACAGGCAGCACTAAGCACTTTAGAAGACTAAAGCAGTTTGGGCTCGTCCTATACGAGGGAGTTTAGGAGTCTTTTGAGACTGCCCCCGAGACTCCCTACCGCCCTGTTACATACCTTAGAATAGGACAATACTGCTTGGTCGGTAGCTTAGAGAGTCGAGGCTTAGAGTAGCTGGGCTGGCTGTGTCGTGAACAATTACCAACTTTCTTAAGAGACCGGGCTGGTAGGACGCGGGTGCTGCGGGAACGGCGAGGGAGCGTGCTATGGGGCTGTCTAGGGTCGTGCGCGGCGGTTTCTGGCTGTACGCGGCTACTGTGGCCAATAACGTCTTTGGCTTCGTTTTCTGGCTAGCGGTGTCGAGGGTCGCGGGCCCCGAGGTCGTCGGACTAGTGAGCGCTACTGCCGGGCTCGCGGGCACTCTCTTGGGAGTGCTTGTCTTGGGGGTTCCCGTAGGGCTTGTCCACGTGCTGGGAGCCGCTGGGAGGAGCGACGCGGCGTCAGAGCTTTTCTGGTCGTCCTTAGCGCTCGAGCTCCTGACGCTGCTCTCGGGCGCGTGCGCGCTGGCGGCGGCTGGGGCTCTGGGG
>CAZPLI010000161.1:0-2144 GCA_964587325.1 uncultured Thermofilaceae archaeon
GCAGTAGCTCGATTACTTGAGACTCGACGTCGATGCCTTTCTCGAGGGCTTTCTCGTACAGTCTCTTAGGGATCGGCACGGCGATGCTCATCTCTACCTCTGCCAGCCTTTCCTTGTTTTTATCGGTTTCGAGTCTGGCTTCACTTCTAGATTTCACCCCTGTAGAAGCTCGGGGTGTTTAGGACTGCGTAGCCGACCTGGAGCACGTATTCTAGGTCGCGTATCCTGGAGAGCACTTCCTTTAGCTTCCTGTAGCCTATTTTGGCCGCGAGTTCGGCCCTCCTGCGGAGGGCCTTAAGGCCTACGTGTATGGCCAGGTAGTACCTGGCCTTCTCGGGCCAGACTCTCTCGAGTATGTGGTATAGGACCTCGCGGAGGGCGGGGCTCCTGATTAGTCTGATGAAGCGGGCGAAGAAGAGGACGGCCCGCTCCTCGGGCCGGAGCCTCCAGTAGGTGCCGTGGCGCAGTGCTCTCTTGTAGGCGGCGCGAACGAGCTCAGGAGTCACCGGGGGCAGTGGGATAGGGGGCTCCGGCCCCGAGGAGACGCAGACTGTCATGTCAGGTAGAGGGGGAGACCGGTGTTATATATCCGTTAGCTTGCTCCGTGTTCGCATGCAATCACGTGGGTAGCCTAAAAAACTATGAAGGCATGGGGAGGCTGCTTAGTCTGATTGGTGATTGTCCAGGTTTCACTTGGTTTCTCTGAGAGTTTCTAGTATTTCCCTCAGGGTCCGGTTTAACCTGTATTCTAGGTGCTTTAGGTAGATGGACACTATGGCGAAGAGGAGCGAGATGAAGCCTGTGGAGGCTAGGACGACTGCTATTATGCCCCAGACGTAGTGCTTGACGCCTTCTACTAGGTACTTGTAGGCGACCCAGGAGCCTATGAGGGCTCCGGGTACTAAGAGGAGGGCTCCGAGGGAGAACACTACGAAGCTGGGGTTGTAGCGCCAGGCTAGTCTGACCATGTCTAGGGCTATGAGGAGGCCGTGGTAGGCCTTGAGCTTCTTCTTACCTTTCCTCTTCCTGTACCTGATGGGGATCTCGGCCATCCTCGCGGACGTGCTGGCTATGTGTGCTGCTATCTCGGCCTCAACGCTGAAGCCTTTCATCTCGAAGAGGGCGGTGTCTAGTGCTCTCTTCCTGACGATGTACATTCCGCATAGCACGTCGGAGAGAGAGGTGCCGAAGAGGAGGTTGAAGAACCAGGTGAGGAGCTTGTTGCCGAATCTCAAGTGGGCTGACTGGGAGTCTGGCTCGTAGACGCGAGCGCCTATGACTTCGTCGTAGCCCTCCTCTGCTTTCTCGTAGAGTTTTGCCACGTACTCGGCGGGGTAGGTGTAGTCGCCATCCATCACGAGTACGTACTCAGTGTTGGCGAGGGCTATTCCGTACCTCACTGCATCGGCTTTCCCTTTGCCGGGCTGGTAGACGACTTCCACGCCCTTGCTCCTGGCTATCTCGTCGGTTCCGTCGTCGCTGTGCCCGTCGACTACTATAACGTTGGTTATGCCGTGAGCGCGTAGCTCGTCTATGACGTCTCCTATGGCCTCGGCCTCTCGGAGCGTCGGTATTATCACCGTTACTCTCGTGTTGATGTCCTCGCTCATTCACGGCACCCTCTTTGAGCTTGTTCCAGTCTAGCTGGGTGGTACATAGATTTTACTCTCATCATCATGCCATGACCTGTGGTTATACCGGTGGGGACCTACTTATGCCTCATACTTAGTGGCCCGCGTAACCTACTCGTGAACCGGCTGCGGGTCGGGGGTCCAGTGGCTGGGTTGATGATTGTACCGCTAAATGCTTCAAAGAGGATTTGGAGTCATAAGGGGGAGTGTGGGTGATGCTTTCAGCGCTTACCGTGACTGTGCTTAAAGTGGTTCTTAGGAGTGGCCATGCTTACCACTACTTGGTCCTCACGATACTGCTGGCTTGTGTGATGTCCTCGATGCTGGCCTTTAGGAACCTCTTCTCGGCTCAGAGTATCGAGCTTGCTCGGAGGGTCAGGGTTGGTTACTACGAGGTGCGGGTCGTGGGGGCGCCAGGGGGCTCGCTGGGCGGCTGCACGGTTTACGGGGTGAGGCCGGCTACTCTCTGTACTGCCGGCGCCTGTGCGAGGACTTGGGTCCTTGTCCCGCTGG
>CAZPLI010000162.1:0-2091 GCA_964587325.1 uncultured Thermofilaceae archaeon
GAGCCCAGCGACGAACGCCAGCCAAGCGGCCACATTCTCCTCAGAGGCGGGGATAGACAAGTCGCTAGCAGAGGGGTCTGTCACGAACATCTTCCAGAGCTCGCCGAGCCTGGCTAAGTCACTCAACTTAGCGGGTCTCACGGCGAAACCCATAGCACACCGGCCCATGTACGAGCCCCACAGGAGCCATAAAGCTCTGGCCTCGCAACGAGTCAGTGCAAAATCCTAACACCAGACAAACACTTCGAGAGATTAGAAGAAACCGTGGGGATACCTCGAATTACTCGTCTGCAAACCAGTGCCCTCAGTCTACTAGGTACTGGCATTATTACTTGACATAGAGCAAACGTCTACATGCTTAGAGACGACAATGAACGATGTAGGCAGTCGTAGCATACTTCAAGTATTAGACATCCTTAAATATTGATTCGTAGAGTTAAGCTCATAAGGCTTGGAGGAGGGGCAAGATGAAGAAAGTTCTCTTGCTCCTCCTAGTAGCGTTAGCTCTAAGTCTACTAGCTACAGCGTCACTAGCTAGCCCGTCCCAGCCACAACCCGTATGGAAGGCCGAGTTCCCCGGCTATACGGCGACTCCGACCTCACTGCTCTTCACTCTGGACGGTCGCTACCTACTACTGGACCTGCGCGAGAAGAGCGACAACTCGGCAAGCAAGCTACACTGCATAAGTGTTGAGGACCGGAGAACCCTGTGGACGGCGGCTTACACGAGAGGCTACGTGAAGAGCGGCGCTCCGCTCCCCTCTAGCATAGTCGTCAGCGCGAAGCTAGGCTACGTGGTAGCGGCTGGCATGGGCGCGTACGTCTTCGACCTCGAGACCGGGAGAGAGATCTCCGTGCTGCACCGCGGGGAGCTCGTAACACACGTCCTGCTCGGGGGAGAGAAATACCTGTTGGCATACTACCTCGCGCGCGGAGTTTACCTTGTAGACCTGAGCACGTGGACGGCCTCTGAGCTAGGCATGGCGGGAACCGCGCCCGCACCTCCTATGCCAGTCTTCGTGGCAAACGACGGCCGCTTCCTAGTAGTAGAGTACGTGGGCCCACAGCTGTCGTGCTATGGGCCCGACAGAAGCAAGCTGTGGTCCTTCGCCCCTGAGTGGCAGCAATACACTTACTACCTCGCGGTGGGAGGCGCGGCGCCAGACTTATCAAGGATACTAGTGGCCGCGTACTCTACTGCTAGTGGGAGAATAGAGCTCTACGTACTCGACTCCAGGGGCAGAGTTGTCGTGCAGCGCGCCGAGTCCTCGCAGTCGGTACCCGTCTCGCTGATGTCGCGTGATGCTTCAAGAGTTCTAGTACTGTGTAAAGACAGGCTGAAAGCCCTAGACGCGCAGCTCAACGAGCTGTGGGAGGCGGAGTTCAGCGTAGAGTACACTCAGGACTTTAAGCTCTATGGGGATCCCTTCCTAAATCACATCCTAGCAGTCGATAGGGGTAGGAGCGAACTCGTACTCCTAGACGGGGCGACCGGCCACATAGTGGCGGCAGTCCCGATAGAACTCGCGAAGCTACTGTGCGCTGCAGTAAGCCCTGACGGGTCGTATATAGCCCTCGTACTGGCCACCGGCGAGGGAGCTGAGCTCAGAGTCTACAGCACCAGCGAGCTCCGGGTGGGACCTCCTCCCGGATCACCACAGCCTCCCTCGGCGCCCGAGCAGACACGCTTCTACGCTGACTGGTCCAGTCTAGAGGGCTGGTCTACCTACACTGGGTGGTGGGGAAGCGTGGGGACTATAGAGCTCGCGAGCGAGGTCTACGTTAGCCCACCCTACTCTCTTCACGTAAAGTCTAGCGTCAAGGAGGCTACCTATGTCTACGGGGAGGCCCCTGGGATAGACTTCTTCTCTCCCTACAACGTCTCGCTGAGTCTCTACTTGAGCAGCGACTGTGACGGTGTCGTAGTGTATCAGGACGCGAACATTAAGCTAGTGATTGTGGGGAACGAGCTGAGAGTGCTTAAGAGTCGCAGCCCCTTAGAGTGGACTGTCGTAGTTAAGCTTGAGAAGAAGACATGGTACGAAGTGACCGCTGTCGTAGACCCGACGACAGCAACTGCAACAGTATCGG
>CAZPLI010000163.1:0-2031 GCA_964587325.1 uncultured Thermofilaceae archaeon
GACTCGGGGCAGGGGCTTCACGACAATAGTAGTCCCGTTTTCTATTATCTCGACGGAACCCTTTCTCTCCACCTTCAGCGGGACGCCCATGTCCAGGGTCGCTGGCGACCTCTTCTCCAGTACCTCGGCTATCGCCCGGAGCTTAGCTCTCACGTACTCCAAGTCGACGCTGCGCCTAGCCTCCCAAGGCCGCCACAGGGCGAGAGCCGAGACCACCAGGGCTATGGTGACCGCTACGAGTAGAATCCTCGAGACGTACGGGTGCATCCCCAGGGCACCGATACGCTGTACGGGCTGCTTAAAAAACGGGTACTAGAGCCAGTTGGTCCCCCTCTAGTACTCAAGCCTTAAGATAGTACCATTTAGTGCCTTTTAGTACCAGCATGAAATGCCTCCGAGCCGCGTAACAACTGTCAAACAGGGAGCTCTTAGTGAGTCGTTTTTGCGCCGGAAGCGGCATTGCAGTTAAGGAAGAGACGCCGCTCTTTCTACAATCTTCCTCAGAGATTTGGGGTAGTAGCGTAAGTACCTGTACACCTTGTCCCAGTCGAGTTCCTCGCTGTATTCTGTCAGCACGTTCCTAGCTGCACGCTCAGAAACCCTCCCATACCTCGATAGGTATAGGAAGTCTAGGATTGTTTTCTCGGGATCCGAAAAGACTACATCTCCCTTCCTTACCGTCCCGAAGGATGTTAGCTGCGACTTAACCTTGATGAACCATACCTTCTCTCCCTGTACGTGTATGGGTTTAGGCCTGTAGATAGAGTCGCTGAGTATGAAGAGCGCGTCGAAGTACTCGTGGGTCATGGCGTTGAGCCTGAGAGCCGTGTAAAGCCCATAGTACCATTTAATCCCCAGATAATTCAACGCCCCGCCTATGACCTCTAGTAGCGACTTCTCCAGGATCTTTAGCGTCTTCTCCCTCCAAGTCCGAACGTAGTACAACCCCCTCAGGATTCTCACGAAGTGCCCCTGCCGGATGAAGTAGTTCACGTAGTAGTCCACGTCCTGCGATGCATCGAGATCCCTGACGACCGCAGCGACTTCTTCGCGCGTCACGTAGTGCCCGCGGCGTGGCTCTAGGTACCGGTAGAGAGCCACTATGCACTCCGACTTCTCCTGCGGTATCCTCGTCTTCCTATGTAGCAGCCCGTGGCACACTGGGCAAACCTCGATCGTTACCTCGGGCGCGTAGGATATGTGGTGGGTCTGAGTTGCCTCCCTTTTTCGGCATATAGCGCATTTCATCGAGCAGAATCCTGTTTTTGTTATATAAAAATTTACGGAAACTATGATTGTTACATAAAGATTTGTAAGACCAGCTATCAGGCGTTCTGCTACAAGCATTCAAGTGAGCAAGGCCTCACAACTCATAATGCTCTACAACCCGGTTAGAAACGGTAAATTCCTGTCTTTGACCAGCTACTCATAAGAGTAAGTCGAGAGAACATTTTTATGCACCAAGGTTATAGTTAATTATAACTGTGGTGTACTGAAATGAAGAAGGGATTGAGGGGGTCTAGTGCCGAGCTACTGCACAGGCTGCGTAGGCGGGGCCCGGTCTTCACTTTCAGGGATGCGCTGGAGGTCAGCGGCTACGACAGGGGCTACCTGAAGCTCGTGCTGCACAGGCTGGAGAAGGGCGGCTGGATAGAGAGGATAGAGAGGGGCAAGTACGTGATACTGCCGCTCGAGGCTGAGAGGGGCAGGTACGCCCCGCACGAGTTCGTAGTTGGATCTGCGCTTGTCGAGCCCTCTGCAATAGCCTACTGGTCCGCCCTCCACTACCACGGCCTGACGGAGCAGATACCGAACGTAGTGTTCGTCCAGACGACTTCCAGGAAGAAAAGGAGGGAGCTCACGGTGTTCGGCGCCAGGTACAGGATGGTGAGGGTTGTTAGGAGGAAGTTCTTCGGCCTCGAGCCCCTATGGATAGAGGGCTTTAAGGTCTACGTGACGGACAGGGAGAAGACGGCCATAGACTGCCTGGACAAGCCCCAGCACTGCGGAGGGATAATCGAGGTCTACAAG
>CAZPLI010000164.1:0-1957 GCA_964587325.1 uncultured Thermofilaceae archaeon
GCTCATAACCCTCCTCATGAGATGCTACAGCCATAGGAGGAACATACAAGATAAAAGGTTTCGTGAGGATATGACAGGTCAGAAACTTCTATTAGGCATTTTGCCTATGTTGAATCTGTTTCCGTCCTTGCAGGGGTCCAAAAATCTCGAACTCGTCATCGAAGATACCACCAAAAAAGAATCATTAGACTTTCAACTTATTGTTGTTATTATTTTCTCCTTACTCAGATGCACTATCAGATAGTATGTTAAACAAGATATTACGAGTGACGAGGTCAATACGATGCACATATTGTATCATGTGAAGATTGTTGGAGACGACAGTCTTCTCACTGTTAAGTATAGCGTTGCAAACAACGTGAAGAAGACGATGTAATTCAGCATTCTTATCTGCTTCATACCAAGAATGTAATATAGGAGCCCAAGCAGGCCGATAGCGGACGCTATAACTACTGGCACCACTATAGCTAGGTACACTGTCATCAACACATCTACTGTGTAGCCTCTCAAGCCTATGAGAGCTAGTGTTGAGACTACGGAGACGATATGGGACGGCGCCGTTATGCTCATAACCTTGCCAAGCCATAGTTCCCTCAGAGTTATTGGAGTACAAAGTAGAGTCTCCACAGTACCCTCCTGCTTTTCCCTGACAAACCTGACACTCAAACCAAAGCCTACAAGAATGCCGAGACATGGCGCTAGATAGAATATAAGAGACTCTACGCTGATAGGTAGCTTCACGGTCGTGACACACAGCATTCCTAGAAACGCCAAGACGCTGAAGACCGCTGACGGTAGACTCCTATCCCTCAGCGTCTCCTTAAACTCTCTCCAAACAACAACTCTCAACAGCACTGCTCCACACCCCTAGGCTCCCAGCTTCTTCTGACAAGCTCTAAGTAAACCTCTTCAAGGCTTTCCCTGACCTTCCTAACCTCCACAACCCTAAACCCCGATCCTACAAGGTCGTCTATGAGTTCAGGTATATTCGAGACGCTCTCCATGAGTACGGTAGCGCTCCCGCCGTTACACCAGCATTCCACCACATAGCCCATCTCTCTCAGGCGCCTAGTTGCCTTTAAGGCTTCACTGCCGTTAGTAAAGTGAACCTCGACCAACGGTTTACTGAACTTTGAAACCATGTTCTCGACTGTATCAGAAGCCACGATCCTACCTCTAACTAGTAGCGCTATTCTAGAGCACACTTTCTCAACCTCGTCGAGGTCGTGGGAGGTGTAGAGGACAGTCACTCCCTCCTTCTTAGAGAGTTTGGTGATGAGACTTCTCACTAAAGCCTGGGCCTCGACATCTAAGCCTAGAGCTGGCTCGTCGAGAAAGAGGATTTCAGGATCGTGGATCAGCGCTCTGGCGAGCGCCAACCTCCTCTTCATACCCCTGGAGAAGTGGCCAACTCTCACATTCTTAGCCTCATAAAGCCCTACGAGCTCCAGAGCTTCTTTGATTCTTTCTTTGTCCACCACGCCTTTCAGCCCGTAGACTCTAGCATAGAATTCTAGGTTCTCATAGGCTGTGAGCTGGGAAAACAGACCATCGCCCTCCAGGACGACGCCAACTCTACTCCTAAGCTCTCTGTCCTCACCAAGGCTTCCACCGAGGACCAGAGCTCTGCCACGAGTAGGCGTCAATAGTCCTAAGAGAACCTTAATAGTAGTGGTCTTACCAGCGCCATTAGGACCCAGCAACCCGAAGACCTCGCCTCTGCTCACACAGAATGATACTCCATAAAGCACCCTCCTACCGTTAAAATCCTTAACTAAATCCTCAACCTCAATAACCCACTCCATCACTAACCCCCTCATATTTTGAAGATCTTCCTCCTTACGATGGACCAGTAACTGTAGAAAGCAAACCATGAAGTCGCTAACATCAGAGCAGCCAAGAATACTGGCTTGGCTCCCACGCACAGAATCTTCGACAACGTGAAGGCTACGGCTAT
>CAZPLI010000165.1:0-1924 GCA_964587325.1 uncultured Thermofilaceae archaeon
CTTCGACTTAGCGAGGGGCAGGCTGTCGCTAGAGGAGTTCGAGTACAAGGCGCGCGCAGCCGTTAAGACATCTCTGCTAACGAACGCGCGCTCGTTGTACCAGACCTGGGTCTTTGTCTCCCTCGTAAGCATACTCGCTAAGCGCGGCTACAGGCTGGTGTACCCCGACGACAGATACCTGCACATAGAGCGAACAGGGAGGCAAAAGACGGGTAAGATACCTCCGAACGCCGTCCTAGCGAGAGCGGAGAGAGCATTGAGCTTCTTCATTGAGGCGCCTAGGCCTATAGGATGGGAAGACTCCTCCGACCTGGCTCAAGCCTGGAACCTCTACATAGCCCTGCGCCCCGACATGCTCGTGTACGGCGGACGCGTGCTGAACATAGTGAACCTCTCGGATCCCGACATGCCCATACTAAGGCCCGACGTAATACTCGAGTGCAAAGAGCTCGACGACTGGTACCAGAGGGCTAGAGAGCTTAAGGGCCCGCTCATCAAGCCGCTCACCGCCGAGGAGTGGAAGACAAGGTGGCTTGAGGGACTGTGGGACGGCCTAGCCGACATCCTGGGAGTAAAGCGAGAGTCCGCTGCTGAAGTTGTCAGGGAGAGACGCGGCCTTCGCCTAAGAGACCAGCAGATAGTAGCGCTTTACGCGCGCTTCTACAAGCCTAAGACAGCCATACTCGTCACTAGGGCGCCTACACCACGCGAAGTTAAGGAGGCTCTGAGAGAGGAAGGCATAGAGGTGTTCGACAGCGTCGGCTTTAGCTCTGAGAAACTTAGGCCGGTGGCTGACTTACTGGAGGAACATGCAGTCCCTGACGAGCCTAGGGTCGACTTTGTCGAGCTAAGCAGTAGGGCTAGGCGGAAGCTGACTGAAGTCATGAAGAAACTAGCCGAGCTGGGAGTAGTTGCCAGTCCTGAAAAGGTAGTTGAGGCTGCGCTAGCTCTTGCAGAATCCAGGGAGGACGAATTACTGAAGTTGATCAAGTGATATCCCTATAAGGCTGTAATCGGTATTACCTCAACAGAGACCGCAGGGTGCCAGCCTTGTCGGACGTCTATGGGGTATTCTTCGTGGCAAGGCTCGTAAAGCACACGCCCCGAGCGCGGACAAGACTACTCAAGGTACCCAGCAAAGCCGTGAAGATGTTACCCAGCGAGGACGTAGTCTGCCATCTTAAGGGAGGCTTCCGGACAGAAGTTAAGAAGCTAGAGAACTTCCTCGAGACAGCTGCCTCAGAGAGCGAAAAAGGAGTAAAAGGGTACTGGATGTCCCGAGTGACCACTCTCCCCCGTAAGATACTGCCCCTACTAGCTGTGCTAGGGGAATTCTGGGCGTGGGAGATGGTGATCAGTCTCTACCTCCTCGAGACAGGGCAGGGGAAACTGGCTGCCATACTCTTGGAGGCCCTTAGGAGGAAGTACTTAGCGTACGGGCAGACTTCAGAATTCTGGGGAGCAGAAGCCCTTGACGACGCCATAGCTGAACTCGTCAGAGACGCTCTAGAGGCCCCTCTGATGGGCCCCTTAAGCCGTGAGCTCAATGAGCTACTTAACCCAAACATTTACAAGGGGTTTAGCGACGTAGCAGGCTATAGGCTAGCGCTCAGAGAAGCCCTATTTTCCTTAGCCACTGTGCTGACTAGGTATGGCGAGTCTAGAGCAGAAGTCTGTGAGCCCTTCAGTAACGCCTTCGGATTCCTCGCGGAGCACTACTACAGACTGGCCCTAGACCCTGAGGCCCGCGAGAAGAAACTGGGCTCTGCAGTCCTTCTGGGCCCGATTCCTAGTCCAAACGGAGCTCCTATGCTGCCAACACACATTGCGGAAAGAGCCGCCGTGACATTAACTCAGGCCTACAGGCTCCTATCGAAGCGGGCCAAGTACGGCACTGACGAGGCTGAGGCCGCGCGCCTGCTTT
>CAZPLI010000166.1:0-1856 GCA_964587325.1 uncultured Thermofilaceae archaeon
TTATGAAGCGGCCCCTAAAGGCTACTCCCTGCTCCTCGCTGAACACTCCGTAGGCCCTAGCCACCTTGCCCGCTGGATCGGCGCCCATCAGGAACTTGACTCTGCCCTTGAGGAGTGGTTCTCGCTCCACCCAGCCCTTGTGGTCGAACACTGTGTCGGTGCTTATAGTGAGGACCTCGACTCCCAGCTTCTTGAGCTCGTCGTACGCGTGGCTCATAGCGGCTAGCTCCGTAGCGCAGACGAAGGTAAAGTCGGCCGGGTAGAAGCAGATAACCAACCACTTGCCCTCGAAGTCGCCTAGCCTCACAACTACTATCTCGTCCTTCACGGGGTCGTAGGCTTTGATCTCGAAGTCCGGAGCCTTAGACACAGGCTGCAGTACCATACCACCACCTCTTCGTTCCGTTTCCAAATCTATAATTATCGATTTAAATAGTCTTTAGTTCGATTTTCGAACTAAGAAAGACAAGGCCTAACGACACTCCGAGAGAACTGATTTATCTGTCATTACTGACATATCAGAATAGGATGACTCGCCAGGTCGTTCAGTTAGGGAAGAAGTACACTCTCTATATCCCTAAGAGTGTAGCGACTGAGCTAGGGCTTCAAGAAGGTGACTACTTGCTACTTGAGACACACGAAGGGAGGATAGTGCTGCAGCCTGTTAAGCCGCCGCGCCTACCTAAGAAGTACTGGGCCACTGTCACATTGGAAGAGGTTGAGGAAGAAGGCGAAAGGCTTACTAGAGAGATGGAGGGGGCCAAGGATTGACACGCATTGTGGTACTTGACACAAGCTTCTTGCTGCCCTTCCTCGGTGTAAAGGTTAGAGGCGTAGACGACAGGGTCCTGAGAAAGATTGAGGAGATAGCTACGAGAAGAGGAAAGCTGCAGCTATGCTACCACGAACTCATGCTCCCCGAACTCATAGCTAAGGCTTTTAGCACGTCCCTTAGAAAAGGGCTCGAGACAGTTCCCGAGAAAGCTATCGAGGGATTCCTAAGCGTGTCCTCTGGGATGTTTATCGAGGTACTTGCCACGACAAGAGAAGATCTAGAGATAGCGTATACTTTGAGAATGGCGGGGCACGGGGACTTCTTCGACTGCATAGCCTATGCTGCAGCCAAGAGTAGAAGAGGCAGGCTTCTGACGCTGGACACTGAGTTGAGGAAGTCTGTGGAGAGAGCGAAACTAGATGTGCATGTCTTTATGGACCAGCGAGAGTTCCTCGCTCTTTGCCTGGACTGACATTTGAGAAAGACTAGAGAGGCGCCTCAGGAAGCACCGCCGACTACTGGTATCTCAGATAGCAAGTTAGAAGTTATCGCTACTAGCACCTTACCTACTGCTAATCCTTCTGGTAGATGATATAGTAGTCACCAGCGTTTTCTAAGGAAGTAGATCCCAGCACTAGTTATCTGTGTTGGAGAGGGAAAAGTAATTGCTACCGACGGTATAGGCTACCACCACGAGTAGCACAACTAGTCCAACTATCAGTATCAGCGTGTAGTACCCCGCTATAGGGGCCGCCGGAGTGAAGCGTCGTGGCGGGCTGGGTGGGCGGTGGCGTCGTGGAGGGTCTCCGTGGCGGTTGTGGCTGCTGAAGTCTAGCTATGTCGACGAAGTACCATGACGGTGTTGCTCTACACGCACGCTTGCCGTGGTTACCGCTCTTCATGTAAGGTACCCAGGATCCCTCGTGCCATACTAGTCTCATGTTCCAGCCCGCGTAGCCTGGCGCGGCGGCAGCGGCTATCGCCTCTACGTCCTGCTTCGTCAAGCCTGTCGCGCGCGAGTACAACATACTGGTCTGGGAGGGCGAGCCGTACATCATAGACTGGGGGTCGGCTGTCACAG
>CAZPLI010000167.1:0-1337 GCA_964587325.1 uncultured Thermofilaceae archaeon
ATGGGAGGGAGGTTGTGCGCGAGAGGTTCAGGCACAGGTACCACATATCACCGGAGTACGTGAGGAAGGCGGAGGCCCACGGCCTGGTGGTCTCGGCAACCGACCCGTCGGGCAGGATAATAAACGCGATAGAGCTTGCGGACAAGTATTGGGTGGTCGGCGTGCAGTTCCACCCCGAATTTAAGAGCAGGCCTACAAGCCCGTCGCCCGTCTATGTAGCCTTCGTGCGCGAGGCCTGGAGGAGGAAGTGCTGGGGCTAGCTTCTCCTCCTGCGCTTCCTACGCCTCCTCCTAGCTGCCTTCCTCCCGGAAATTTCCTCGTACGTCCTCTTCAGCAGGAGGGCGTCCTCCTCAAGATTGGGGCTCTCGCATATCACCACGCCCTTAACCTTGAACTCCGCGAGCACCCTGAGCAGGTCCCTGTAGTTAAAGTCCGACTCGTCGAGGTTCAGGTGCTGTATCTCTCCTTTCTCGCCGTAATCTATACCCGAGACGTGTATGTGCATGTTGTCCAGGGCTTCCCTACCGAGCTTGCTCTCAATCAGGGTCAGCATCTCGCGGAATTCCTCGTACGTGTTGTACGCTCCGTTAGTCCTAGCGTGTATGTGGGCGAAGTCCACGACGGGCAGGACCATCTCCAGCTCCTCACTAAGCCTTATGGTCTCCTCTAGGCTTCCGAACTGCGTGAGTTTCCCTGTGGTCTCGGGCCTGATCCATATCTCGACGCCTTCGTCGCTCAGCATCTCTAGCACGCGTCTAAGCCCTGCTTTGACCTGTTCGTAGACCTCGCCAGGGTCACGGCCTAGGTAGAAGCCTGGGTGGAAGCACACGCTCCATGCTCCAGCCGCTGCTCCTATCGTCGCGCTTCTGTAGATCCTCTCGATGCTAGCCTTGGTTTTCTCCTCATCCTTCGCCGCTAGGTTCACGTAGTAGGGCGCGTGCACGGTCAGGACGACACCCAGCTGAGACGCGACCTTTGCCACCTCTCTGGCAGCCTTTCTGTCTAGCGAGACCCTCCTCACGAACTCTATCTCCATAGCGTCAAGACCCAGCGCCTTGACCTCTATCACGCCATCCTTAGTCGATCGCTTCTTCGCACTGGTGGGTATTCCTGCAGGGCCGAAGTACAATCCGTCAGGACTCCACAACGCTACCACCGCTACGGCTCGCCCCTAAGTGCACTTATACATCACTCTTGCTCACTAGCACCATTTAATCTCTATCCTCCAATACTGCCCCCGCTGAGACATTGTCGCCTGTGGGCAACTCCTTAATACGAACACAGCTTACTCTGTAAGCGGTGCAAGAGCTCTTGGGTAAGGTGGAGGAGGCAATAGA
>CAZPLI010000167.1:1347-1806 GCA_964587325.1 uncultured Thermofilaceae archaeon
AAGGTTTGATATATTGCGGAACGAATCGACATATTAAACCGCTACAGCTTCTTAGCCCCCTCTACGTTTAAGGCCGAGGAGAGGTCGCCCCGATATTTAAGTCTTAACGCTTATCGGGTACCGCGCGCTGTGTCCAAGTGGCTATGAGGGTGGAGGACGCGGGTTTCGGTTACGTGGTTATAGACGGCGTGAGGTACGAGCACGACGTCGTACTGTGCGGGGGCAAGGTGCTCAGAAGGCCGAAAGAGCTGTCGAGGAAGTACAGGAGGCTCTACGGCCATCCTCCTCTCTCGACCGAGGAGATGAGGGAGCTTCTCAACCTGTGCCCTAAAGCCGGGGTGGTGGTCGTAGGGACTGGCCAGTATGGGGCTTTGCCTGTTCCCGAGGAGGCTGTGAAGGAGGCCGAGAGAAGGGGCAAGCGCGTAGTGGTGCTTAAGACTCCGGAAGCGCTTGATAGAC
>CAZPLI010000168.1:0-490 GCA_964587325.1 uncultured Thermofilaceae archaeon
CTCTTGTCCAGCGAGGGCCCTGTCAACGGGGACCCTATTGACGTGTATCGACTTGACCCGTACGCTCTTCCATGATCCGTCAGGTAGAGGGCCGAGCCAGACTTCGTCATCGACCTCTACGGAGCCTTCAAGCACTAGCCCACATACCACGGGGCCTACTCCTTTGACATTAAAGACATCATCTATATACATAAAGAAAGGCATTCGAACTCTCTCGGCCCACCTCATTCTTGGTGGTAGCAGGTTCAGGAAGGACCTTAAGAGGCTTATACCCTCGCCAGTAACGCTCGACACTTTGAATATTGGTGCTACTCTGCCGCTTGACATGTGCCTGGCGGCTACGACGCAGTCGTCGAAGGACTTCACTTCGAACGGTAGCTTGTTCACTCCAGGCATCTTGAGCACTTTTCTGACCTCGTCGAGCGTGGCGTCTAGGACCTCGCGTGCTACCATGTCGGTTTTAGTAATGACGACGAAGACCGGTATCCTG
>CAZPLI010000168.1:500-1791 GCA_964587325.1 uncultured Thermofilaceae archaeon
CGCGACACATATGCCTAGGTGCTCGCGCCCCATTCTCAGGAGCCCAGCGTTCGCAGCCACGACTAGCATCGCGTAGTCAGGGGGTCTGGCCGTAACGCCTCTCAGGGTAGTCCTGAGGTACCTTTCGTGCCCTCCTAGGTCTATTAAGCCTACTACCTTAGACGACTTGAGGTAGATCTGTGCCTCGTCAAGGGGGCTAGGGAGGTCGTAGTTGACAATGCGCCCTTCATCGTCGAACCCCAGCCAGCGAACAGAGACGGAGGAAGTCCTTCCACTCTCTATCTCGTGTAAGAACCTGGCGACCTTAGCCATAGCAGCTCCTCGCCCGTCGTCTAATGACCCTGTGCATAGAACCCCGACGAGAGTACTCTTACCGGCGTCTACGTTTCCTAGGACAGCAACATTCACGATAACTGGGGGGCTTTCTTCTCTCGAAAGCCTGACGAGGACCTCAACTATGCGCCCTTTCCTACCTTGCCTAATTCTGAGCACACGGGCTCGGGCACCAATGATACCAGCAACCTCTGAGAGCAAAGCTAGTGTCTCGCGAAGCTCTTTCTCGTTAAGCCCAATGGGCTCTCCGTCATCGCTCACTCCGAGTACGTAGATTGCCTCCCCGCCCCCCTCCGCCAGCCTGTACCTCATCTGGGAGGCTAACCTCTCGAGCCTCTCACGACTAGGCCGCTTAAGCCTTAGCTTATACTCTATTCTACCCTCCTCCCTCTCTGGGGGGTACCGGTCCACCACCTTACAGCCTCAGATCTATGCAGCATAGTTGATTTATGAGGTTAGCGCATAGCAAGTTGCGGTGACTAGATGGCCCTGTTCTGGACTGGGCGCATACTGATAGGAACCTCAGGCTGGGACTATGACGACTGGGTGGGTCCCTTCTATGAGGAGAAAAGCCATAAGCTGTCACAGTATTGCAGGGTGTTCGAAACAACAGAGATAAACTCTACGTTCTACTCGTTGCCTACTCCGGGCCTTATGAAAGGGCTTGCCCGCGCCACTCCGCGCGGCTTCGTCTTCGCAGCGAAGCTGTACAAAGGTATAACTCACGAGAAGCAACTTAACCCTAAGCTCGGCATCGAGCCCCTCTTGAGGGAGTACTTGAGAGCGCTTGAGCCCTTGAGAGCCGAGGGAAAGCTGGGCCCGATACTGGTACAGATGCCACCGCGTCCAAAGAAGGACTTTCCTTACTTCGAGGATTTCCTGGCACTGCTACCTGAAGGCTATAAGTTTGCAGTGGAATTCAGGGACACGAGCTGGCTTGAAGAGGACGTGTTCAAGC
>CAZPLI010000169.1:0-1776 GCA_964587325.1 uncultured Thermofilaceae archaeon
CCTCGTAAGTCACGTCGAGGATCTCAGCTTTGGCCCATTCACCTGTCCATCTACCGCTGTCCTCTCTCGGGTAGTATATCTCAATCCAGCCCTGCGTTACTAGTAAGGGGTAAGGCTCACCGTTATCTACTCTAACGTTTATTCTCACCTTCATCCATCCCTCGTCCTGGTTCACCTCAACGGGCTCGGGCTGAACTCTCAGGAAGACGCCTACGGTGACCGGGGACTCCCAGCCGTGGAACCCGAGGTTCGTCAAGTTGACCTTAAGCCTTGCGTGCGCTACAGAGGCCGCCGACGGGTAGTACCAGTAGCCAGCGGATATGTTGTAGACGTACCGCTGTCTCCCTAGCAAATGCGTTATGTCTAAGGTCTCGACCTCGTAGTCGACCTGGAGCCCGTAGCCAGCGTAAGCTCGGGCCACGGCGGTCCTCCAGTACTGGAGGTAGTTGTGGGCCATTATCCTGGCCACAGTGAAATTGTGCTTCTCGAGCGGCGAGTAGCCCATGCTGCCGAACTTGGCGCAGAGGTCTCTGAACCTAGTGTAGTTGTAGTAGCCGCGCGTGGCCACCGCGAGAGTCGCAGCAAGCGCCCTCTCGAAGTCGGCGGTGATCGCGCCGATAACCTCTCTCACTACCACGCTGCGCGTCTTTAGGAAGAAGACGTGGGCCTCGTACACGCTTACAACGATGCTCATTATCACGATAGCCATCATAAGGGCCGCGGCGACTAGCATCTGACCCCTAACCATACTAACCACCGAACCCCAGCACCAGGTGTATAGCCAGCAGGACACCCCTGGTCCTGTCGGGGTCCCTCACGCACACGTAGGTGTAAGTCACGGACTCGGCCTCGGTCACCCTCTCCATGAACTCCTCTATCGTGGAAGCCGATTCCATGTTGGTTATGGGGCGCTTGTTGAGCTTCGATAGGCTCGAGCCCCCCGGCTCGAGCCTGACCTCGTAAACGTCCATGTAGAAGACGACCTCAGGCGGGAGGCTCGTGGAGAGGAACAGCCGCGCTTCGTCCTCCCAAGGCCTACCCGTCAGGTTGCCTTCAACTATGATCTCCTCATACACTCCGGCCATGGCCAGATCGTTAAGCAGGTTGTAAGCTAGCCTCCTGAGGTCGCTCGTCTCCCTAATGTATATGCTACGTACGGGCCTTGCGAAGTAGAGGGCAAAGGATACTGAAGATGCGATGATAAGGGAGGCCAGCATAAGCTCTATTAGCCTCGCTTGTCCTCTGCCAGCTACGGCCATCCTTCGCTCCACCTCCACAGTGTGAGCCTGACCAAGTACGGGTAGCAGTACAGCTGTGCCAGGCGTAGGAGCGTAACGGCGTTCGCCGGCGTCGACTCCTTACTGCCGTAGGTTATTGAGATCTTGGGGATCCTGCTTATCACAACGACCAGAGGCCTGCCTCTCCACTTCCCCAGTACAAACACGTGGGAGGACAGTTTCTCGATGTACTTGACGTGGCCTACTAGGTAGTCCCCTGAGGAGGGGAGTACATTGCCTGCCTCCTTGCACCATACAGGATCGTTGGGCTGCTGCCTGCACCACTCAATCTCGGTTACTGTGATTAGGCTCTCGTACTCGGGAATGGCCTGCAGGACCTCATCCCTAGTTATTACCGCGCCGCTGAGCCCCTCCACAGTCCTGTTGATGAAGATTGCGTCGCCTATTATGTAGCCCTCTACCGGAGCTCCCGGCTCGGGGGGCATCGAGTAGCCGTCCACCGAGACGAAGCCGTACCAGTTCGTGTGAAGTATCACGA
>CAZPLI010000170.1:0-1750 GCA_964587325.1 uncultured Thermofilaceae archaeon
GTGCGGCACCAAGTACAGGATATTCGGCGAGGGCGCCGGTAGGAGGATAGCAGACGAGATGAATGTTGACTTTCTTGGAGAGATACCACTCGACCCGAGAATAGCAGAGTGCAGCGATAAGGGAGAGCCATTCGTGCTTCGCTACCCTGACTCTGAAGCGGCAAAAGCAGTGATGGCCATAGCGGGGGCAGTAATCGCTCGGCTGGAGGGCGAGCGTTGAGTCCAGTATCGTATGGCAGGCCTGAAGCCACAGCGAGGGCCGTTATCTACAGGTTTCTATCTACGGCTTTTCTTGCTCCCTCGCCGAATCTAATCAAGGACCTTAGAGAGCAAATCAGAGAGGTAGACGCAGCCACGCAGATTCTCGATAAGATAGGTTATGCCATCTTCTCCCTGGTTAAGGCCGTGTACGATGCAATGCCTCGTTCAGACGTAGAGATAGCAACTTGCAGGCGTGACTATGCTTCCGTATTCCTGTCAGCCGCTCCCCCGCTTATCAGGGAGTCGCACTTCGTACGCGGTCTCGACCTCGGAAGCGTGGAGTCCCTATACGCCGAGCTGGGCCTAGTTTACGAGGTACCTGGCCTCGAGCCAGACCACCTATCTGTCGAGCTGGACTTCATGCATAGGCTAGCGCTTCTAGAAGCTGTAGCATGGGGCGCAGGTAATCCTTCCTTTATCATGGAGAAAGAGGTAGGCTTCCTTGGGAGGCACCTGGCAAGCTGGGGGCCCAAGCTCGCGAAGGTTGCGGTGAGGAAAACGCGAAACCCCTTCTACAGGGCTCTACTCACGCTGCTGCAGTACTTCGTTCTTAAGGACCACGCTGTTATTTCGGCCGTGTCCCGCATGCTCGCTCAAGACAGGCGTGCCTGAACCTCTCAATGAGCTCGATTAAGGCAGTGTAGGCCTTTAGAGAGTCGCTCTTATCTACAACGAATATTGAGTCGGTGTGGCAGGAGATTACTTGAGTGATGTTAATTCCCTCGGAGGCCAGTAGCGTCGTGAGGTAGGAGAGGACGCCGGGGGTCTCTATTATCTCGCGAGGGCTTGTGAGAACGACTGCTGATTGATTCTCAATAATAGTCTCAATAGCCTCCTTAGGGATGTCTCTCGCGAGCGCCTGGAAGGTTACGATATCGAGTATGAGAGTGACGTGCCCGACTCCCTGCGTCATTTGAAAGAACCTCGCTTTCTCCGCAGCTCTGAATATCTTCGGCATGATCTTGAGTGCTTCCTTCTCCCACAAGGTTACTACCGCAATATCGTCCACGAGTGTCAAGGAGCTCTTGCTTATCACAGATACTAAGCGTCTCTCGATGATAGCCTTCCTCCCCTCCTCCTCCTTAGCTAACCTTGTCACTGCCATCTTTATCGCTGAGAGCGTCACTTTTCGACCGAGCCTCCTCTCCACATCACTCTGTAGCATCCTAGCAAGGGCGGAGTAGTTAACTACGCCCATTCTGAGGGCCTCTAGGATACACGGCCTGATGCCCAGAGCCTCTCTCACGACCCTGCTTACACTGTCTTCCCTAGCCACGGTAGGTTTCATTTGTAACTTATTAATATTATTTATGCTACAAATGTAACATAAATGTTATAAACGTTCGCATACTCACCGCCGCTGGTGAGACACTTGGTGGATAAGAAGGTAATTGGTGTAGTCGTAGTAGCCCTGCTAGCCGGCCTCGTTCTGGGCTATACTCTAGCCATGCCCAAGCATAAAGGCGGTTACGTCGATAAGATCAAAGCC
>CAZPLI010000171.1:0-1716 GCA_964587325.1 uncultured Thermofilaceae archaeon
CATCAGGGGATAGGGGCTTGCCGGTCTCCCTAAGAGCGTGAGCTGCGAGCTGGCACCCATGTACATCTTCCTCAGGTCCTCGAGCAGTAGGAAGACGTCCGATCTCTCGAAGGGTACTAGTACTCTCTCCGCCAAGGCTCTCCACCAAGATCCTTGTGAACTATAACAGAAACTCTTAAAAGAGTGTTGATAATTTCAAAAAACTGTAACCGTACGCCTCCTCTACTACGTTACGGAGCGGCGCGACGGTTGCAAGTTGCTGCTACTATCGGCGCCCGCCCTCTGAGAGGAAAGGTAACGAAAAAATGCAACCATATATGCTTTAATGAAACGGTTGACAATATTTTTATAATAGTACTTCTATGATAATACCGGTGCAATAGCCGCGTACTGATGGTAGACAATGGCAGTGACAGTACATTACGTCGGGTTCCACCCAAGGCTCATACTGGAGGGGTTCGAAGAGGTCAGAGTGAAGTATCCAATAGTCAGGGTCTACCTGCTCTACGACGGCAAGAGGGACAAGTACGGTGAGGTCTCTAGGTACAACAAGAACAAGCTCAAGACTGTCCTGGCGTTCTTCAAGCCCATAGAGATCGCCGTCAACCCCCTCGACTACGGCGACGTGTTCTCCAAGGTCTACGCGATACTGAGGAACGAAAGGGAGAGCGGGCAGGAGGTATTGATCGACATAACCGACATGCCGCCCACCGCGGCCTCCGCTACTACGGCGGCTGCCCTCATGTTCCCCGGCGTCAGGCTGTACTGCGTCCAAGCGAGGGGGAGGGGGGACTACATACCGGACCCCGAGACCCCGGAGTTCGCCACGTGGGTCGAGGAGAAGGACACGAAGACCAAGGTCTCGCTGGACTACGCCTCCCTGCCCAACGTCAGGCTGTCGCTGTTTGGGGGGAGAGGGGACGAGGAGAAACCCGCTCTAGAGGAGAAGCTCATCCTCACACTAAGCGAGCGTAGGGGGAGCGCCGACAGCATAGTTACTCTGATCAACTGGATGGGCGAGCCCGTCAACGCCACCGTCAAAGCGAAGTACAGCAGGCTCGTGAGGGAGCTCGCGAAGAAAGGGTTCGTTAAGGTCTACATGCGGGGCAAGTACCGCAACATAAAGCTAACGAGCTTCGGCGAGGCCTACGCCAAGGCCCTCAAGCTGGTGTGCGAGACTAGGAAGAAGATGCTAGCCCAGGAGGCTGTCGAGCAGCGGGCGTTTTCACCACCCTAGTGCACTAGTCTCCTAGGTCTCTGCTCTCCGAGCTTGTAGATTAAGTAGTAGGCAACGCCCTTGACCGCTGCTCCCATCCCCACGAGCGAAGCTATCAGGTTGAAGAGGCTTAGCAAGTTGAAGTACCACGGCCTGGCGAGGTACGAGATCCTCATGGTTATCTCGCCGTGGCAGCTTCTCAGGGCGCTTATCAGGAGGAGACCTCCCTGGAGCCTTGAGTGTATGTCGATAGCCCCCACGCTGCGGTTACCCTCGAACACCACCTTCTCGGACTTGAGGGGTTCCCCGTACTCGTCCAGGAAGACGAAGTACATCTCAAAGTCCGAAGGGTCCCCCGTCGACAGCATGGAATAATTCAGCTTGACGATGTAGTCTTCCGGTACGTCCGTCAGGCTGAAGCTGGCAATGCCACCCTCGTCTAGAGTGTAGCTTAGGCTCGGGTATGATCTCTCGACCCTTACGTAGAGGTACCCTATAAG
>CAZPLI010000172.1:0-1687 GCA_964587325.1 uncultured Thermofilaceae archaeon
GGCCGGAGCGGATAGTCGCGATGGCGGAGTACAGGGGGCTGGACCCAGAGGAGGCGCTGGACCGCATAGTCTACGCGAGGGCGTACAACAGCGACCACCAGATGCTCATAGTCGACGAGGCAAAGAAGATCATAGAGGAACACGACATAAAGCTCCTAATAGTCGACAGCCTAGTAGGACACTTCAGAGCCGAGTACCCTGGGAGAGAGAACCTAGCGGCTAGGCAGCAGAAGCTTAACAGACATATAAGTCAGCTTATGAGGATAGCGAGCGTATACGATGTAGCGGTAGTCGTTACCAACCAAGTCATAGCGGCGCCTGACGTGTTCTTTGGGAACCCACTACGCCCAGCTGGCGGTAATATCGTGGCCCACGGGTGCACGTATAGAGTCTGGATTAGGAAGGGCAAGGAAGGAAAACGCATCGCCAGAATAATCGACAGTCCTAAGCATGCTGAGAAGGAAGCAGTGTTCCTGATCTCCGAGGAAGGAGTAGTAGATATATAGCTCTTAAGATAAGGAACATGAAAAGAGCGCTACAAGGGTGGCAAGAGCTGTCCAAGGTAAAGTACGTAGTCGCTAAGGCGTCGAGAGAGGTAGCACCTCATGAGATTAGGATAGGGCGTAGACTCTGCCGAACAACAGGGCTCAGAGAAGGCGATATTGTAGAGGCGACTACTCCGAGAGCGATGCTGTTCTGGGTTCGTGAGGACGGTGAAAGCAGTAGCGCAAAGGTAAGCGAGCATGTTTTCCGGCTACTAGGTGTTAGCAGGGAGTATCTTCTAGGGCTTGAGAAGGTTACGGTCTCTGAGGCAGACTTCGTTGTGCTTGAGGCCTCCGAGTACGTAAGCATAGACAGGAGGGGGTTAAGGTTTCTGAAGACGCAACTACATCTAGTGCCGTTTAGGATAGGTAGCTACGTAATTGGTATGATTCCAAATAAGGGCGTTGTCGCGTTCAAAGTTAAGAGAGCGCATCCACGTAGAGCGTTCATAACACTCAATACGTCTCTACATCTCTCCTTAGGCTAGACTGAAAATCGAGTATATATTACCCGCAGTCCTAGTTTAACCGTAGGGAGGAATTCATGCGTGTCTGGGAAATCATGTCAACAAGCGTAGCTAAAGTGCTTAAAAGTGCGCGCATCACTAGAGCCAGAGAAGTATTCAGAAAGACCGGCGCCAGGGTGGTGGCGGTCGTTGAAGACTACGCAAGGTCGAAGTACGTTGGCTTCCTAACGAGGGTAGACGTAATAAAAGTAACATCTTCGAAATCAAACCTGACGGTGGACGAGTTCCTACGGGAGGCCCCCACACTTAAAAAAGACGAAGAATTACTTGACGCCTACACCCTACTCAAGGAAACAGGACACTATGCTCTTCCCGTGGTAAGCACGGGCCATGATAAGACTGTCCTTGGGACACTAGGTTTTCGCGACATAATTAAGGCGCTCAGAGCTGCGGGCTACATACCTAAAGCGCGAGCCGCAGCAGACGTTATGACAACTGACCCTATCCCCGTGATCTCTCAGTACGCTCCCATCACTAAGGCATGGGCAATGCTAGTCTACAGAGGAATGAAAGCACTGGTCGTTGTAAGAAGCGAGAAGGAACGAGTCCCCGTGGGGACACTGACACCTAAGGACCTAATAGACTCAGGGAGATGGTATTTCAGGAGAGAATCAGAAA
>CAZPLI010000173.1:0-1529 GCA_964587325.1 uncultured Thermofilaceae archaeon
CTTCTCCTACTGAGTAAAACCATTTAACCCCCCGCAGTATAGTGGCTCTGCGGGGGGTTAAATGGTTTTACTCAGTAGGAGAAGTAGGTGGTGATCGAGTTGGGACCAGAGCTCTCCAGACAGTTCGTAGTAGTACTAGGCCCTGCGGGCAGTGGTAAGACTACACTGGTGTCTAGCTTCGGAAAGTGGGTAGAGAAGACTCAAAGCATGAAAGTAGGTTACGTGAACCTCGACCCGGGAGCCGAAGAGCTATCATTCACTCCGGATTTTGACGTTAGGCGGCTCGTGAGAGTGCGCGACGTGATGCATGAGTACGGGCTAGGGCCTAATGGGGCTTTTGTGAAGAGTGCTGACCTTATGGTTGAGCACTTAGGGGAAATAATGGACGGGATCTCACAGATAGACGCGGAGTATGTACTAGTGGATACTCCGGGGCAAATGGAGCTCTTCGTGTTTAGGGATAGTGGCCCCGAGATAGTAGCAGGGCTTAAGAGGCTAGGTTTCCCGGTAGCAGTCGTGGTTTTCGACCCTTCGCTGGCTAGACGCGCGACGGACATAGTGGCGCTTAAACTCCTCACGACGGTCGTACAGCTAAGGCTAGACGTTGAGAGCATACCGGTTCTGAACAAAGCCGACTTGCCGGGTGCCGACAGAGTTGCCAAGGTCTTAGAAGAGCCGGACGCCCTTAACGCCGCTCTTTCATCTGAGAAGGGAGTAACTGCCGATCTCGCTCAGTCACTAGCACAAGTTATAGAGGAGTATAGACAGGCCGCGAGACTCGTACGCGTGTCAGCACTTAAAGGGAAAGGGTTTGAGGAGCTGTACGACGTTCTACACGAGGTCTACTGTACCTGCGGCGACCTCACTTAGCCGCAGCTATCACCTCCGTCAGGCCCAGCAGGAGAAGGTCCTCTTCGAGTCCTTCCTTGATGCTCCTCTCAGGCACGCTTAGGGTTATCACTTTAGTCCTTCCGTAACGCCCCAGGCTCACGACGCGCGCGTTTATCACGCCCATCATGTCCAGCTCATTGAGTATCTCGCTCACTCTCCTCTGGCTGACGGGGTCCACACCTATGGTCCTGGCCAGGTCTACGTACTTGTTATAGATAGTGCCAGTAGTTAGGTTCCTCTGCTTCTCTCTCTCGAGCGCATAGATCGCCGTCAGGACCAGCTTAACGTGCAACGGTAGCGACTTAATAACGTCCACTGCGAGGTTCTTCTCTATCTCCCGCTGAGCCATGTCCACATGCTCCTCCCTCACTTTGTCCTCGCCGTTTCTCTCGGCGATATCCGCCGCCTTTAGGAGAAGGTCTAGTGCCAGTCTGCAGTCCCCGTTCTGCCTAGCAGCTATGGCTGCACACTTCGGGATAACACCGTCCTCTAAGACGCCTTCGTAAAACGCCTCCTGAGCTCTCATTCTGAGTATGTCCTCGAGCTCCCTACTATTGTAGGGCGGGAAGACGAGCTCCTCCTCGCCTAAGCTGCTCTTCACCCTAGCGTCGAGGAACTCCATGAAGCGTAGGTCGTTC
>CAZPLI010000174.1:0-1528 GCA_964587325.1 uncultured Thermofilaceae archaeon
CTTCGAAGTCGAGGAGTTCATCAACGCGGCGGTCAAAGTCGCCCTGCCGGGCAACGACCGGCCGTACCTCGACTTCGTCTCGAAGCTTTTTGGTGCGGGCGAGGACGGCAGGCACTGGCTAGCAGGAGCCAAAGTAGGCGTAGCACTCCTACACAGAAAAGCAGTACCAGGATACAGAAAAGTAGTACTAGAAATCAGAAAAGAAGCACTATAGTAGTCGCTTACTAGAAAACACCGGTTGTTGCTCTTCTATCACCACGCGCAACGGGGGTTCGAATCCCCCCCGGGCTACCAACTTTCTAATTGTTTTACGGCTCTATCATATGTATCCAGACGGAGTCTACGGTACGATATTTCAGCCTACGCCTCATACGTTACTAAGGGGTAGGTTAAAGAGGCCTGAGCGAGACTGAAGTGTGATACATTTTATAGCGTAATTATTCGATCTAGTTTCCAAGACGCTAGAATAGTGCTAGATGGTCTCGGGAGAGACGATACTACTAGTTAGTATGTTCAAACCCGGGTTCTCTTAACGTTTATAAGCTCGCCGGCCTGCGTTAGGCCGAGGTGGAGGGACTCGTGTCCGGAGACAAGGCTACTCGTATAATCCTCTGGTTTGAGGAGCTGACTAAGGACGACGTGCCAATCGTTGGCGGCAAAAACGCTAACCTTGGCGAGATGCTCAGGGCCGGGATACCTGTACCGCCTGGCTTCGCTGTGACCGCCTATGCCTTCAAGAGATTTATTGAGGAGACCGGGATAAGGGACAAGATCTACAGCATTCTGAGGGAGAAGGCTCCACCGGGTGCTGCTAAGCCTGAGGACTACATGGAGGCTAGCAAGGAGATTAGGGCTCTGATTGAGAGCACTCCAATGCCTAAGGACATCGAGGAGGCCATTAGGAAGGCGTACAGGGAGCTGTGCAAGCGCGTAGGCAAGGAGGAGGAGTTTGTTGCCGTGAGGAGTAGCGCCACTGCCGAGGACCTGCCCGACGCGAGCTTCGCAGGCCAGCAGGAGACCTATCTCAACGTTAAGGGCGAGGACGAGGTAGTAGAGAAGGTAAAGAAGTGTTGGAGCAGCCTCTTTACTCCGAGAGCCATCTTCTACAGGGAGCAGAAGGGCTTCGAGCACGAGAAGGTTCTCATCAGCGTTGCTGTGCAGAAGATGGTCAACGCTAAGGCTGCCGGTGTGATGTTCACTATTCACCCAGTCACCGGCGAGAGGGACAAAATAGTCATTGAGGGCAACTGGGGCCTGGGAGAGGCCGTCGTCAGCGGTGCCGTAACTCCCGACGAGTGGGTGGTCGACAAGAACACTCTCGAGATCATCGAGCGCAGGATAGTCGAGAAGACTGTCGAGTACATCAGGGACCCGAAGACAGGCAAGACCATTCACGCTGAGGTCCCGCCTGAGCGCAGGAAGCAGCCCTGCCTCACTGACAAGGAGGTCAAGAAGCTTGCCGAGCTCGCGATTGTGATCGAGAAGCACTACGGCAGACCCATGGACATCGAGTGGGCGATAGACAGGG
>CAZPLI010000175.1:0-1522 GCA_964587325.1 uncultured Thermofilaceae archaeon
GCGAAGAAATAACAATGCCGCCATTGGGCGTCCACTGTCTTGACGAATCTTGACTATTCTGGAGCGTGGTTATCTTCAGCTCAGCACCTTATTTAGGTACTTAATAAAATGGAAGTTCCGTAGAAGGTGCTGATAGAGTATGTTAAAGAACTTGAGGAGATCGGGAAGAGGATAAAGTCCGGATTGGAGGGTACTGAGTTTTCTGGCCACGTATGTGAGGAGCTGTGGGACACTACTTGGATGGGCGGTTTCAGAGTAGAGGTTGCAGCCCTACTCGGTTTGAGGCCGGGCGATAGGGTGCTTGACGTCGGCTGTGGGGATGGCTGGTTCGCGCTTCAGAATGCACTCGCGTACCCCGAAGTAGAATTTGTGGGAATCGACCTGTTCGAGGCGGAGGAGGCGGAGAGGGTAGCCGAGCTGTTGGGAGTGGGGAACTGCAGGTTCTATAGGATGGACGCGCTGGAGATGGGCTTTAGGGAGGAGTTCGACCACGTGGTGCTCTTCATGGCGCTCGGGAACATATGCGAGACTTCCAGCGACCTAGAGAGGCTGTTCGAGAACTGCTGAGAGCCTTAAGGAGCGGGGGCAAGCTACTCGTAGTCGAGCCGTTCGAGGAAGATTTCCCAGTGGAAGTAAGGGACGTTGTAAAAAAGCTGTACAAGCTGTGTAGAGACTTGGGGAAGCTGCAAGGCGAGGACAGAGAGACCGTGCTGAGCAGGGATGAGGCACTGGCCGCGCTCAAGAAGACAGGCTTTAGGATTCTCATGCTGGACACTAAGGAGTTCGACTGGTACGTGACTAGGGACGAAGCTAAGGAGTACTTCGGCCTCGACGAGTTGCCTCCAGACGTGCCGGACAGGATCTGGGTGCACGATAAGCCGAAGCGAGTAACTATAGTTCTTGCCTCAAGGGATTAAGTTACTACAGCTTTCTCTTATACCGAGGGTCGCTGCGATCGCTACGCTCCACGCCAGAATGGAAGTGAGCGTTATTTTAGCGAAGTCTCTATACTTGCGCTCGCCGCTTACTCTCGTTACGAACTGCGGGATCTGCCATAGGGCGTTTATGGTGCCGTGGAACGCTGCGGGGGGCAGGACGCTACCGGAGGATATCAGTAGCAAGTACAACGGGTACGAGAGTACAGTACACGATACCATGTTGCTTACTAACGCAAGTTCGAGAGGCATCCACGGGAATGCCTCTCTAAGAGGGGTTTCGCAGATAGGATAACTGGTATGTGCCACAGCCCCCATACTGTCCCTACGGCGATTACTCAAGCATGCGACCAGACTTCTTAGACCTAAGGGTCAGCTCAGAATCGAGTGGTACTTCGACATGGCGGTCGACGAGGAGAGATTCAAACCGTTCTCGGTGGGGAGGGCTGAAAAGCTAGACGCCGGAGACGAGTGGCACGTAGAGGGGTTCCTAGAGCTCGCGAAGACTAGCGGATGGAGCATTGACGAGAAAAAGGCTAGAGAGCTCTTGGCAAAGCGCAGGTACTATGGGCTATTCGAGGAGGGGG